>JBBQHW010000036.1:0-27812 GCA_038324335.1 Holophagales bacterium | reverse complement strand
CATCGAACGCCAGAAGGGCCGCCTCTTCATGGCCCAGGGACTGCGCAGCGGCGTGGAAGTCCAGCACACGCTCCAGAGCCTGCTGGCCCGCGGGGCCTACTTCTCCGGCGGGGATTTCGACAAGCTCCAGCGCCCCCTGCGCGTGCTGGCCACCAACCTCGAGACCGGGCAGGGGCGGGTGTTCGGCCATGGGGACCTCGTGGAAGCGGTGCGGGCCTCCATGTCCATCCCGGGCGGCTTCCGTCCTGTGGTGATCGATGGTCAGCAGTACGTGGATGGCGCCCTCGTGGAGAACCTGCCGGTCTCCACGGCGAGGGAGGCCTTCCACCCGGACCTGGTCATTGCCGTGGACGTCAGCGCGCCCCTGGAACATCGGCCCTCCACGAGCATTTTCTCCGTCGCGACCCGGAGCCTGGATCTGGTGGTGGAGCGCCGTCAGTGGGAAAGCCGCGCGGCGGCTGATTTCCTCTTCCGCCCCCAGATCCACGATGTGCCCGCCCTGGAGTACGGATCCGAGGGCGCCAAGCTGGTGCGGCAGGGCCGGGAAGGCTTCGATGCGCAGCGGGAGGCCATGGGCACGCTGTTGAGAAACAGTCTGAGCCAGGAGGTGCTCGCCGTGACGAGCGTGGCCTTCGACGGCCCGGTCAGCCTGAGTGCCTCCATGACGGGTATGTTGGCGGATCTGCGGAAGCCGAACACCTCCGGCGTCCGCGTCCAGGACGTCCAAATCCTCCTCCAGCAGGTCCTTGTCCATGGCATGGCGCAGGAGGCTTGGGCCACCGTGGAGCCAGGCCAGGTGCTCACCATCCACCTGCAGCCCTTCCCGGCGATCACCTGGGTGGACATTGAGGCGCCCACTCCCTGGCGGCCCGCCATTCATGCCGCGGTGGCCGAGGCCATCAGGCTGGGCGAGCCCTTCAACCCGGAAGTGTTCGGCCGCCTGATGTCCCAGTTGGTCTACCGGTTCCTCATGGATGGCCGGCCCCTGGTGGATGCCCGGGGCTCAGTGTTCGATCCGCAAACCGGGCATCTGCACATTAAACTCACGGAGCCCCTGATCACGAAGGTGGAGGTCCGTGCCACCGTGGGCTTGGCGGTGGATGATGCCCATCTCCTGCGGCTGCTCGGGGTGCTGCATGGGCAGCTCTTCCGCCCCGCCGAACTCCAGAATCGCATCGCCCTGGCGGAGCACCGCCTCCACCTCGCTGAACTGCGCTACCAGATTCGGCCCGATGGCGAGGGCGGCACCACCATCACCCTCATTCCGGTGCCCCACCAGCAGGAACGGCTGGACATCTCCCTGGGCTACGAAACCACCCTGGGCGGGCAGCTGGGGCTGGCCTACAAGGCCCTCAACTTCGGCTTCAAGGGCACGGAAGTGGAACTGAGCGCCGCCCGGAATCGGCTGCAGGAACAGGCCACCCTGGCCCTGCGGAGCCCCTTCGGCTTCTCGCCAGGCGCCGGGATGGAACTCGCGGCGAACTACTGGGAGCAGCGGCTGCAGGTGTCCCTGCCCTGGCAGGTCCCCGAGCTTCCCGGGGATGGCCAGGATGCCCGCATCAGCGCCTCCGACCTCCTGCTGAAGACCTACTTCCGGTTCAGCAACCTGGGGACAGGCAAGCTGAGCCTGGACCTGGGGCATCGCGACACGGCCTACCGAGAGTTCGGCCAGCGCCTCACCCAACGCCAGGACTCCGCCTTCCTCTCGGGCGAGTGGGACGACTTCGACCGCTACACTCTGCCCCGGGAGGGCCTCCTGCTGCGGGCCCGCCTCGGCACCGGGCACGCCCATGCCGGATCACTGCCGGGCGCCACCTTCCAGCAGACCTACTTCCGGGCCCGGGGCCTGCGCTCTTTTGGCGAGGCCCTGGGCGCCGATCTGGATCTGGAATGGGCTCAGGGACACCACCTGCCCCTGGACCGCTGGTGGGTGCTGGGTGGCTCCTCGTTCGTCATCGGCTCCCAGTCGGTGAGCTTCATGGCGCCGAATTTCTCGGCCCTGCGCTTCGGGCTTCCGCTCCGGCTCTACATGGGGCTTGGCCTCACGGTGGAACTGGTGCCCCGCTTCGACCTGGCCTGGGTGGCCCAGGATCCCGCCTCGCTCCGGAAGACCGAAGGCACCCCCCGGGTCCAGGGCACCGGACTCCTGCTGCGGACGACGCTGTCCAACTTTTATGTGGAACTGTCCTATGGCTTCCTGAAGCTCCACTCGCCTCAGGCGGATGGCAAGACCGCGGGCAGCTTCAACGTCCTTATCGGCACCCAACCCTTCGATCTTTGGAAACGTCATTGAGGCTGGCCAGCGGCCGCCTGATACCCTGGAGCGTTGGCATTGCAACGTTCTTTCCGAGGCCCTCATGCGCTACCTGCCCTCTTCCCCCGTCGAGGATCGAGCCCTCCTGGACACCATCGGCGTACCGGACACCGAGGCGCTGCTGGTGGGCATTCCGGAAGCGCTGCGCCTGCAGCGGGAACTGGCCCTGCCCACCCAGGGCTCCGAGCAGGAAGTGGCCTGGCAGATGATGGGCCTGGCCAACAAGAACACGCGCTTCTGCGCGCAGTTCCTGGGCGCCGGGGCCTATGACCACTTCGTGCCCTCGGCCATTGATGCCATGTGCAGCCGCCAGGAATGGTTCACGGCCTACACGCCCTACCAGCCCGAGATCAGCCAGGGCACCCTGCAGCACATCTTCGAATACCAGACCCTCATCTGCGACCTCACGGGCCTCGAAGTCACCAACGCCAGCCTCTACGACGGCGGCACCGCCTGCGTGGAGGCGGCGCTCATGGCCGTGCGCGTGGCCAAGAAGCGCAACACCGTGCTGGTGAGCCGCGGCCTGCACCCCATGTACCGCGAGGTGCTCCAGACCAACTTCGCGCCCCACGATGGCTTGAACCTGGTGGAAGTGGACCTCAAGGAAGGCGTCACCGACCTGGCCGACCTGCAGGCCAAGCTCAACGGCGACGTGGCCGCGGTGCTGGTGGGCTACCCCAACTTCCTGGGCGCGGTGGAGGACCTCACGGCCCTGGCTGGTCCCATCCATGCGGCGGGTGCCCTGCTGATCAGCGTCACGCAGGAGGCCTTCGCCTTCGGCTGGTTCGAGGCCCCCGGCAAGGTGGGCGCGGACATGGCCTGCGGTGAGGCCATGAGCCTGGGCAACAAGCCCAACTTCGGGGGCCCCTTCCTGGGCTTCCTGGCTGTGAAGGATGCCCACAAGCGCGAGATCCCCGGCCGCGTGGTGGGGCAGACCAAGGATCTGAAGGGCGAGACCGGCTACGTGCTCACCCTCACCGCCCGCGAGCAGCACATCCGCCGCGACAAGGCCACCAGCAACATCTGCTCGAACCAGGGCCTCGTCGCCCTGCGCGCCAACATCTTCATGCAGCTGGCCGGACCCGAAGGCCTGAAAGGCCTCGCCGACCAGAACGCTGCCAAGGCCCAGTACCTGCGCCAGCGCCTGCTGGAGCTGCCGGACATGGAGCCGATGCTCGATCAGCCCTTCTTCAATGAGTTCGTGCTGCGCTACACCGGCGACTACGCCGCGCTCCAGGAGGCCTGCCTGAAGGAGAGCCTGCTGCCGGGCCTGGACCTGGGCCGCTTCTACCCCGAATACGCCGGCTGCATCCTCTGGTGCGCCACGGAACTCCACACCCGCCAGATGATCGAGAGCCTCGTCGAGATCCTGGCCCGCGTCCCCGCTGCCGTGTAGGGCTCTGATGACGCTCCCTGAGCCTATTCGCGCCCACCTGCCGTTCGATGAGAACTGGCTGGAAGCCTGGTGTCGCCGTTGGCAGGTGGCCGAGCTCGCCTTTTTTGGCTCCGTGTTGCGGGATGACTTCAGCCCGGACAGCGATGTGGATCTGTTGATCCGATTCTCGGATTCATCTACATGGAACCTCCTGGACCACATCGCCATGGAGGAGGAGCTGGCCACCTTCTTCGGGCGGAAGGTGGATCTGGTATCCCGGCGGGCCGTCGAAGGAAGCCACAATCCCATTCGCCGTCGCCACATCCTGGACTCAGCGCTGGTGGTCTATGCGGCTTGATGCGACCTACCTTCAGGACATCCTGATGGCCGGGGAGGAAATCCGGGCGTTTGTGGGAACGACGGACGAATCCGGTTTCCTGCTGGATCACCTGCTGCAAGCGGCGGTCGCCTACAAACTTTCGATCATCGGCGAAGCCGCTGGGAACCTGTCCATCCAGTTCCGCGCCATCCACACCACGATTCCATGGCAACGCATCCGCGGCCTCAGGAATCACCTGATCCATGCCTATGGAGATGTGGATCAGGTCGCCGTCTGGCGCATTCTTCAGCACGAGTTGCCAGCCCTGCTTACTTATATCGAGCCCCTCATCCCCGCCGAGCCGCAGTGATTTCTTCCAGGTGAAACCATGTTCCTTCGTCAGCGCGAACCCCTCTCCTTCGAACGCTCCGTCCCCGGCAAGCGGGGCATGGACCTGCCGAAACTTGATGTCCCGGCCGCCCAGGACACCCGCCCCGCCCACCTCAAGCGCAGCGGCTTCGACGCCCGGCCCGAGCTGAGCGAGGTGGAGGTCATCCGCCACTTCACGCGCCTCTCCAAGTGGAACTACGGCGTGGACGATGGCATCTATCCGCTGGGCTCCTGCACCATGAAGCACAACCCGCGGCTCAACGAAAAGGTCGCCAGCCTGCCGGGCTTCACGGACAGCCACCCCATGGCCCCCGACGCCTTCGTCCAGGGCAACCTGGAATTGCTCTACACCCTGCAGGAGTGGCTGGCCGAGATCACGGGCCTGCCCGGCGTCACGCTGCAACCCAGCGCCGGCGCCGCGGGCGAGCTCACGGGCGTCATGCTCATCCGCGCCTACCACGTGGCCAAGGGCGCCAAGCGCCGCGTGATCCTCATCCCCGACAGCGGCCACGGCACCAACCCCGCCACCGCCGCCATGGCGGGCTACGACGTGGTGGAGCTGCCCTCGCGGCCCGACGGCACCATCAGCTTTGAGGATGTGACTGATCCCGTGAACGGCAAGGTCCGCAAGGGTCTGCAAACCCTCGTGAGTGAGCTGGGCACCGAGATCGCCGGCGCCATGATCACCAATCCCAACACGGTGGGCGTCTTCGAGTACCGCTTCAAGGAAATCAGCGACCTGTTGCACAGCGTGGACGCCCTGGTCTACATGGACGGAGCCAACATGAACGCCCTGGTGGGCGTGGCCCGCCCCGGCGACTTCGGCGTGGACGTCATGCACCTGAACCTCCACAAGACCATGTCCACGCCCAACGGCGGCGGCGGTCCTGGCGCCGGCCCGGTCTGCTGCGTCCAGAAGCTCGTGCCCTTCCTGCCTGTGCCCATCGTGGTGCGGGAGACGGTGAAGGTCGGCGAGGGCGAGGTGCCCAGGCACAGCTACCGCCTGGACTGGAGCCACCCCGAGAGCATCGGCAAGGTGCACACCTTCCACGGCAACTTCGGGATCCTGGTGCGGGCGCTCACCTACTGCCTGAGCCACGGCTCCGATGGCCTGAAAGAAGCCACCCTGCGGGCCATCGTCAACGCCAACTACATCCGGGTCCGGCTCAAGGGGGCCTTCTCGCTCCACATCGATTCCCCCAGCCTGCACGAGGTGGTCTTCAGCGACACCTACCAGGCGAAGCACGACGTCCACACCCTGGACATCGCCAAGCGCCTCATCGACCACGGCTACCACCCGCCCACGATCTACTTCCCCCTGATCGTGCCCGGCGCGCTGATGATCGAGCCCACGGAAAGCGAAGGCAAGGACGAGCTGGATGCCTTCTGCGACACCATGCTCGCCATCGCCAAGGAGGCCGAGGAGAACCCCGACGCCCTGCACCAGGCCCCAACCCTCGCCCCCCTGCGCCGCATGGACGAGACCACGGCCGCCCGCAAGCCCGTGCTGCGGTGGACCAAGGGCTGACCTTCACTGGAATTCAGGGCTAAAGGGCCCCCGAGGGGCCCTTTAGCTTCAACGCCGGTCGAAGCGCGGGGCCATCACCAGCAGCGTCTGGGTGGAGGCGATGCCGGGCAGCTTGGCCAGGTCGTCACGGACCCGGTTGATGTCTTCGAGGCGCACGCCTTCCAACTGCAGCACCAGGTCGATGTCGCCGCTGACGGAATCGGCTACGCGTACTTCGGGGAAGGCCTCCAGGATGCGCACCGCCCGCTCGTGGTTGGGGCCGCTGCCCTTCACCAGCACGTAGGCGCGGACGCCGGTGTTCGTCTCCTGGCCCAGGAGAAGGACGCGGACTACCGGAAGCGGATCGAGGGAATCCTGGCCAGGGTGGAGAAGGGCGAGGTGGAGCCGCCCCGCTACGCGCGGTGACTCCCCCGCCTTCAGTCGTGCGGGATGAGGTGGATGGCCGCGGCCTTGAGGATGGCGCAGACGCCGTCCCCTTCTGATAGCCCGAGGTCGGCGCAGGCCTGGCGGGTGACGAGGCTCTCCAGGGGGAAGCCGCAGTCAAGGCTGATGCGGACCAACGACCCCTCTGGGTTCAGGGCGGTGATGCGGGCCGGGAGCCGGTTGCGGGCCGTGGATTCGGAGCTGGGGGCGCTGCCGCGCTCCACAGCCACGTCCTCGCCGCGGATGCAGATGAAGACCTCCCAGCCCAGGCCGCCCGGGTCCGCGGCGAAGATGCGGGCGGAGCCCACGGTGAGGGTGGCCATGCCCCCCACGATGGATTCGATCTGGCCGCGCACCACGGTCTCCACGCCCAGGATCCTTGCCACCGCGGGATCAGTGGGCCGGTCGAAGACCTGCTGGATGTCGCCGCACTGGCAGACGCGGCCCTGGTCCATCACCACCAGGCGATCCCCCAGCTGGAGAGCCTCGGCGCGGTCATGGGTCACCAGCACGGTGGGGATGTCGAGGGTGCGGAGCAGGTCGCGCAGCTCCTTGCGCAGCCGCACCTGGGAGGGGCGATCCAAGGCCGACAGGGGCTCATCCAGGAGGAGCAGGGCCGGCTTTCGGGCCAAGGCCCGGCCCAGGGCCACCCGCTGCTGCTGGCCGCCGGAGAGCTCTCCGGGGTAGCGGTGCTCCAGGTCCCGGAGGTCCAGCCGGGCGAGGAGCTCGTCCACCCGGGTGCGCCGCTCGCGGGCGCCCAGCGAGGTCAGCCCGTAGCCGAGGTTCGCCGCCACGCTGAGGTGCGGGAAGAGGGCGTAGGCCTGGGGCAGGAAGCCCAGGTCGCGGGCCTGGGGCGGACGGTGGAGGCCCGCCGCGGCGTCGGACCAGGTAACCCCGCCGAAGCGGATGGTTCCGCGATCCGCCCGCTCCAGCCCGGCCAGGAGGCGCAGGGCCGTGGTCTTGCCCGAGCCCGAAGGGCCGAACAGCACGGTCACGGAGAAGCCCGGCTGCGGGATCTCGAAGCGCGCCTCCACGGCGGGGCCGCCCCGGTAGTGGCGCTCGGCGCTCGCCAGCAGATGGGGGCCGTCAGCATTCAGATGAGCGTCCACGGCTTCCTCTGGTGGCGCCGCAGGGCGTAGGTGAAGGTCAGCACCAGGAAGGAGACGATGAGCAGCAGCGCGGCGGTGCGGGCCGCCGGGGCGTAGTCCATGGCTTGCACCTGGTCGTAGATGGCGATGCTTACCGTGCGGGTGCGGCCCGGCAGGCCGCCGCCCACCATGAGCACCACGCCGAATTCGCCCAGGGTGTGCGCGAAGGCCAGCACCACGCCCGTGAGGATGCCCGCCCAGGAGAGCGGCGCGATCACCCGGAGGAAGGTCCGCAGCCGTGATTCGCCCAGGCACCAGGAGGCCTCGATGAGGCCGCGGTCCACGGACGCGAAGGCGGCGGCCAGGGGCTGGATCATGAAGGGCAGGCTGTAGAGCACCGAGGCCAGGAGCAGGCCCTCGAAGGAGAAGGGCAGGGTGCTGCCGAAGAGGCCCTCCCAGGCCCGCCCCAGGGGGCTGCGGGGGCCCATGGCCATGAGCAGGTAGAAGCCCAGCACTGTGGGTGGGAGCACCAGCGGCATGGCCACCACCGCCTCCACCAGGAACTTCCAGCGCCGCCGGGAGAAGGCCAGCCAGTAGGCGAGGGGCAGGCCGATGACCAGCAGGGCCGCCGTCGTGAGGGAGGCCAGCCAGAGGCTGAGGCGGATGGCCTGCCAGTCCATCAGAGTCCTTCCAGCATGAAGCCATAGCGGCAGAGGATCGCCAAGCCGGCGGGTGAGCGCAGGAAGGCGCAGAAGGCCAGGGCCTCTGCCCGGTTTCGCGCGTGGTTGAGGATCACGCCGCCCTGGTCCAGGGGTGGATGGGCGTCCTGGGGTACTTCCCAGTAGCGGCCACTGGCTGCCATGACCGGGGCCTTGGCCAGGGACAGGGCGAGGATGCCGATGTCCGCGGCGCCGGTCTGGACGAACTGGGCAGTCTGGGTGATGTTTTCGCCGAAGACGAGACGGGGGGTCACGGCTTCGAGCAGCCCGGACTTCGCCAGCGCCGCCTCGGCCGCCCGGCCATAGGGCGCATGGCGCGGGTTGGCGATGGCCACCTTGCGGGCCGCGGGGTGCAGCAGGGCCTGCAGGCCCAATTGTTCCACGGGGATGGGGGAACCCTTCAGCACCCACAGCACCAGGCGCCCGCGACTGTAGAGAAATTCCGTGGCGCCGTCTGCCAGTCCCGCCTTCACCAGCTTGTTCGGATAGCTGAGGTCCGCCGACAGGAAGAGGTCGAAGGGGGCCCTGTTCAGGAGCTGGCTGTAGAAGTTCCCCGAGGAGCCATAGGTGACGGCCACGGTGACGCCCGGGTTCGCTTTCGCGAAGGCCTCCGTCACTTCCACCAGGGCGAACTGCAGGTCGGCGGCGGCGGCGATGGCCAGGCTGCGGGGCGGGGCGCACCAGCCGTTGCCACCCAGCCAGAGGGCCAGGAGCGGCAGGAGCAGGGAACGCGCACGGATCATGGAGGCCCCGGGGCCGCGGCTCGGCGCCGCATGGCTTCCTGAAAGTAGAGTGACATCCCCACGGGGTCAATCGGCGGCACAATGGAGGGTTCCTGGAGTTCCCATGCGCCTTCTGCCCGCCCTCATCACCGGTGTGTCCCTCGTCGCCCAGGTGACCATGCCCGTACAGGAGCGGGCGGACCGCTTCCTGAAGCTGGTCAACGCGAACTACCAGTCGCTCACCTACGTGAATCAGCAGGCCGTGTGGGTCGCCTCCACCGACGTGTCGCCCGCGCACGACGCCGGCGCCGAGTGGGCGGGCAAGGCCTTCGCTGCCTTCAACGGCAATCCCGCGCTCATCACCGAAGCCCGGGAACTGCTCCAGCACCGCAAGGAATTGAACGAGCTCACCGTCCGCCAACTGGACCGGGTGCTGCTGAACGCCGCCGAAGGCCCCATGACGAATCCGCAACTGGTCTCGGACCGCATCGTGGCGGAGACGGCCCAGAACAGCACCCTGAACGGCTTCACCTGGAAGCTGGATGGGCAGCCCATCTCGGCCAACCGCATCGACCAGATCCTGGCCAAGAGTGCCAACCTGGCCGAGCGCCTGAAGATCTGGGAGATCTCCAAGGAGAACGGCCCGGCCCTGAAGGGTGGCCTCCTGAAGCTGCGCGACCTGCGCAACGGCTGCGCCCGGGAGCTGGGCTACTCCGACTACTTCTCGTTGCAGGTGGCCCGGTACGGCCTCAGCACCGACGAGATGCTGGCCTTCAACCGCAAGTTCCTGGCGGAGCTGAAGCCCCTCTACCTGCAACTGCATACCTGGGTGAAGTACGAGCTGGCGAAGAAGTACGGCCAGCCGGTGCCGAGAGCCATCCCCGCCCACTGGATCAACAACCGCTGGAGCCAGAACTGGACGGGCCTCGTGCAGGCCGTGGACTTCGATCCCTACTTCAAGGGCTGGCAGCCCGAGCGCATCGTGAAGACCGCCGAGGCCTTCTACACCGGGCTCGGCTTCGAGCCGCTGCCCGCCTCCTTCTGGGTGAAATCCGACCTCTACCCGGTCCCCGCGGGCGGCACCCGCAAGAAGAACAGCCACGCCTCCTGCTGGCACCTGGACCTGGACCACGACATCCGCTCCCTCATGAGCGTCGAAGCCAATGCCGAGTGGTTCGAGACCTGCCACCACGAGCTGGGCCACGGCTACTACTTCATGAGCTACACGAATCCCCAGGTTCCGCCCCTGCTGCGGGACGGCGCCAATCCAAGCTTCCACGAGGGCGTGGGCGAGCTCATCGCCCTGGCCACCCGGCAGATCCCGTACTTGAAAGCCGCCGGTGTCCTGCCCGCCGACTACCAGGCCGACGCCATGCAGGTGCTGCTCAATGACGCGCTGGAAGTGGCCATCCCGTTTATGTTTTGGTCCTGCGGCACGATGCCCGAGTGGGAAGCGGACTTCTACGCCAAGGCCATGCCCGCCGACAAGTTGAATGCCCGCTGGTGGCAGCAGGTCCGCCACCTCCAGGGCGTGGAGCCCCCGAGCCCCCGCGGCGAGCAGTTCTGCGACGCCGCCACCAAGACCCACATCAACGACAATCCCGCCTACTACTACAGCTACGGCTGGGCCACGGTCTTCAAATTCCAGATGCACGACCACATCGCCCGGAAGATCCTCCACCAGGATCCCCGCGCCACGAACTACGCGGGCCACAAGGAGGTAGGCGACTTCCTCAAGAAGGTGCTGTCGAAAGGCGCCACCGAGGACTGGCGGAAAGTGCTGAAGGAGGCCACCGGCGAGGACCTCTCCACTCGCGCCATGATGGCCTATTTCAAGCCACTGATGGCCTGGCTCGAACAGCAGAACAAGGGGCGGCAGATCGGCTGGGAATAATCCACCACGGAGACACGGAAGACACGGAGAAATAATCACGGAGAAGGACGCTGAAGAAAAATACCGGAGAATAACAAGCAGTCCTCCGTGGCCTTTCCTCCGTGCACTCAGTGTCTCCGTGGTGATTTGTATTAGGGACCCATGAACGAACCACTCCACCAAGCCCGGGTGCTCAAGGCCCTCACGCGGGACCAGCACATCCGCCTCTCCTCGCTGGACGCCAGTCCCCTCTGGGACGGCGTCCGCCGTGGGCATCCGCACTTGGAGCCCGAGGCCTGCGCCTGCCTCACCGAACTGCTGTCGGCCACGGCCCTGCTCCAGGGTCGTACGGAATTTGCCGAGCGGCTCCAGTTGCTGATCAAGGGCTCGGGGCGCGCCAAGGCCGTGGTGGCGGACAGCTGGCCCGACGGCACCATCCGGGGCGTGCTGGACATGGGCGACCCCCAGGCGGCGGACTGGATCGCAGCGCCGGGCGTGCTCCAGGTGATGCGCTCCAATGCCGCGGGCCAGCCCTACATCGGCAACCTCGAGCTGGTGCTGGGCGGCATCCAGGTGCAGGTGGAGCACTACCTCCAGAGCTCGGAACAGATCCAGGCCAGCCTCACGCTCTGGTGCGATCCAGGCACCGGCGAGGCCGGGGCCCTGCTGGTGGAGCCGCTGCCGGGCTGCCCGCCGGCCCGGCTGGCGCGGCTGGTCCAGGCCCTCGAAAGCCTGGAAGTGGTGCCCTACTGGGAGCGCACGGCGGAGTTCCTCGCCGCGTGGGTGGCTCAGGGCGAGGGCACGGAAGAGCTGGCCTCGGCGGAGCTCCTCTACCAGTGCCGCTGCACCCGCGAGTCGCTGGTGGAAACGCTGCGCCGCTTTTCGCCGGAGCAGAAGGCCGACCTCTTCAAGGACGAGGGCCCCCTGGAAGTCCGCTGCGACTACTGCGGCACCCTCTATCCCATCACCCGCGAGGATCTGAACACGGAGGAAGCCTGATGGCCGCCCGGGTCGCCATCGCAGACCGGGGGCGACCCCTGGGCTCGCCCCTGTCCGTTTGGCTGAACTTCCGTCTGGTGCCCTTTCTGGGGGCCGGGCTGTCCAAGCTCTGGTCCTACACCCTGCGGGTGCGTCGGGTCAGCTTCGAGGCCGTGGAGGATCTGGTCGCGCGCGATGAGCGCATCATCCTCAGCTTCTGGCATCGGCGCCTCTTCATGATGCCCCTGGCCTATCCCTTCCAGCGCAAGGGCCGAGGCGTGGCCATCCTGTCCAGCGACAGCAAGGACGGCGAGCGCAGCGCCGCCACCTGGCGCTGGTTTGGCATCCATGCCGTGCGTGGTACCGCCAGCGACGACGGGGCCAAGGCCCTGGTGCGCATGATCCAGGCCGTGAGGCAGGGCTGGGATTTCGGCATCACCCCCGATGGCCCCCGCGGCCCGCTCATGGAGCTGAAGCCGGGCACCATCGCCCTGGCCCGCAAGACCGGCGCCTGGATCGTCCCCGTGACCCTGGCCTTCGACCGCCAATTCGAGCTGAGGACCTGGGACCGCATGGTGATCCCCATCCCCTTTTCCACTTGCCTCATCAAGTACGGCACGCCTTACAAGGTTCCGCCGAAGGCGGAAGATAGCGCTGAAGCCGAACGGCTTCAGCGCAAAATGGATGAATTGGAAGTGTGGGCAGAAGGATTGCGGCATGGCTGAACTCGCGGTCGTCTCCCTCTCTGGCGGCATGGACAGCTGTGTGACGGCAGCCATCGCGAAGGCCGCAGGCTACGAACTGGCCTTGCTCCACGCTGACTACGGTCAGCGTACTCAAGCGCGCGAAAGGCAAGCCTTTCGCGATATCGCGGACTTCTACGAAATCCGCGCTTCGAGGCGGCTGGTCATCTCCTTTGAGACCCTGAAGGCCATCGGAGGCTCAGCCCTCACGGACGCCTCCATCGCATTGCCCGAGGGCGACCCGGAGCGGGCGGGCGTGCCCGTGAGTTACGTGCCCTTCCGTAACGCGCACCTGCTGGCCACCTGCGTGAGCTGGGCCGAGGTGCTGGGCGCCACGGCCATCTTCGTGGGCTTCGTGGAGGAGGACAGCAGCGGCTACCCCGACTGCCGCGAGGTCTTCCTCAAGAGCTTCGAGCAGACCGCGAATCTGGGCACCAGGCCCGAGACGAAACTGGCCTTCCACGCGCCCCTCATCCACCTCCGCAAGGCCGAAATCGTGTTGAAGGGCCTGGAACTGGGGGCCCCCCTGCAGCTCAGCTGGTCCTGCTACCAGGGCGAAGAGGAAGCCTGCGGCCACTGCGACTCCTGCCACCTGCGCCTGCGCGGCTTCCAGGAGGCGGGAGTGGTCGACCCCATCCCCTACGCCTTCATTCCCGAGGGGCTGCGTCACGGAGATCTCTCCATTTAGCGACTCGAAGGACTCGATATCTGCCAGTGGTACCGTCTGAAGTGTTGTCCTAGTACCTATCCGGGCAAGGCAGTAACCTTCCTGAGAGGGGCCCCATGCGCGTCACCCTGGTCCAACCTGCGGGGTTCAACTTCATTCCCGGGCAGCCGGATTTCTCCGTGCTGGCCAACCGGCTCGCCCCGGTGGGCATCCTGTCCCTGGCGGCCTGGCTGGAACAGCATGGACATCCGACCGCCGTCTATGACTGCCTCGGCCCGGAGGCTCCACCCTCGCTGGCAAGCCAGGCGGCCCAGATCCTGGCCACCCAACCAGAGCTGGTGGGGATCAGTGCCACCACCTCGGGCTTCATGGACGCGGTGGACCTGGCTGCCCAGCTGAAAGCCGCCCGACCAGAGCTCCGCGTGGTGGTCGGCGGGGCGCATGCGTCCAGCCTGGGTGCCCCGCTGCTGGCGAGCTTTCCGGAGCTCGACGCCCTCTGCCTGGGTGAGGGTGAAGGGCCGCTCCTGGACTTGGCGGAAGGCAAGGCCCTGGCCCACATCCCGAACCTGGTGTGGCGGGATGGGGAGCGCATTGTTTCCAATCCGCGCCGCCCACGGCTCCTGAATCTGGACGAGCTGCCCTTGCCTGCCTACGAGAAGCTGGCCGGCTTCCCCGAGCGCTACCACCTGCCACTCTTCAGCTACGCCAAGCGGTTCGGCGCCACCATGATCACCTCGCGGGGCTGCCCCTACACCTGCTCCTTCTGCGACCGGACGGTCTTCGAGCATCAGTACAAATTCAACAGCCCCGCCTACATCTATGCCCACATGAAACACCTGCGGGAGCGCTTCGGCGTGCACCACATCAATATCTACGATGACCTCTTCACGGCCAACCAGGGCCGGGTATCCGAGCTCTGCCAGCGCCTTATCGACGAACCCCTCGGCATGAATTTCAATTGCATCATCCGGACGGGCCACACCTCGGACGAGCTGCTGCGTCTGCTGAAGCGAGCCGGTTGCCTCATGGTGAGTTTCGGCGCCGAAAGTGCTGATCCCGGCCTGATGGCCCGGCACAAGGCGGGGGTCACCCTGGAGGCAGTGCGCAGCACGGTGGAGCAGGTCCACGCCGCTGGTCTCAGAGCCAAGGGGCTGTTCATCTTCGGCCTGCCCGGGGAGACGCCGGAGACCTTCCAGCGGACCAGCGACTTCATCCTCTCCCTGGATCTGGACGACATGAACCTCACCAAATTCAGCCCGCTCCATGGGGCGCCCCTCTGGGCCGAATGCGTGGCCGGCGAAGAAGGCGACTTCCATGAGGACTGGCGGTTGCTCAACTGCGTCAACCCGGTGTTCCTGCCCAAGGGGTTCACTTCCCGGGAACAGATGGAAACCTTGTACAACGCCCACATCGAGCGGTTCTACAAGAGCAAGGCCTACCACCGACGCTTCGCCAGCCGCCTCTGGGAACATCGATGGAGCCTCTGGCACCTGCTTCGTCACTTGCCCATGGTGTGGGCCGCCAAGCGGTATTTCTCCTCGAAGCGCTCCGGCGATCCAAAACCCTATGACCGGCATCCCCGCCAGCCGGTGGGCCTGAAACCCCTGCCACTGGGCCATTGACAGCTTTCCAGCGACTGAGGATGACCAGCCTTCGGTGACAACGGCTAAGCTGGAGGGCCCGACTTTCACCTTCCGCCGGATGGACCATGGCCACCAAGAAAACGCCCAAAGCCTCTCTCCCGAATCCGCTGCCCCAGTTCGTGGTGACGCGGCCCACGGGGCATCTCGACACCTTCGTGAGCCCGCGCCCGGGGCGTCCCTTCACCATCACCTTCGAGACGGAGGAGTTCACCTGTCTCTGCCCGCTCACGGGCCAGCCGGACTTCGCCAAGCTGCGCATCGTCTACCAGCCGGACCAGCTCTGCGTGGAATCCAAGTCACTCAAGCTGTACCTCTGGAGCTTCCGCGACCAGGGCGCCTTCCACGAAGGCGTCACCAACCAGATCCTGGACGACCTGGTGAAGGCCCTCCAGCCCCAGTGGATGCGCATCGAGGGCGACTTTCTCATCCGCGGCGGCATCCGGACAATGGTGGTGGCGGAACACGGAGCAAAAAAATGAATCCACAGATTCCACAGATGACACAGATTCAAAATCGATTTCCTAATCTGTGTGAATCTGTGAAATCTGTGGATAAGAAGTGAAGGCCGTCATTGCCCTTGGTTCCAACCTCGGCGATCGCCGGGCACACCTGGAGGCGGGGCTCACGGCTCTGCGCACGCTGGGCACGGTGCTGCCTTCGCCCCTGGTGATGGAGACGCCGGATGAATCGGGGCGGGGTCCTGCCTACCTCAACACGGTGGCCATCCTGGTGACGAAGGAGGCGGACCCGCGCCGACTGCTGGAAGCGCTGCTGCGCCTGGAACTGGCGGCAGGCCGGGATCGCAACGCGGGCCGGAATGCGCCGCGCACCCTGGACCTTGACCTCATCACCACGGATGGTTCACCAGGAAACTGGATGTGGGCAACGCCGGAGGATCTGCGCGCGCTGGGTCCTGAGTTGAACCTGGAACTGCCCCATCCCCGGGCCTTCAGCCGCCCCTTCGTCCTGGAGCCCTGGCGGGCGCTATCCGATCCCGGGACGTGTGGTGGGGTGATTCCCAATGAGAAAGGAAATTAACCCCAGATGTCGCAGATTCACGCAGATGAAAAGCACTCTTTATCTGCGGCCATCTGCGGTTAAAAATTCAGTTCCTGTTTACTTCGTCCACTGCTCGCACCACCCCAGCACGGTTTCGTACCAGAGTTTGCTGTTCTGGGGCTTGGCCACGAAGTGGGTCTCGTCGGGGAAGTAGAGCAGCTGGCTGGGGACGCCCCGGATCTGGAGGGTGTTGTAGAGCTGGAAGGCCTCGGTGACGGGCACGCGGTAGTCCAGTTCGCCGTGGATGACCAGCATGGGCTTGGTCATGTTGGCGATGCCCGTGCTGGGACTCTGGGACTGCCAGCGGGCCTTGGCCTCGGCGCTCTCCCAGGGCCAGCCCTGGAACTCCCAGCGGGGGAACCACAGCTCCTCGGTGCCCAGTTGCATGGACTCGGTGTTGAAGATGCTGGCGTGGGTGACGAAAGCGGCGAAGCGCTCCGGGTAGTGGCCCGCGATCCAGTTCACGGCGTAGCCGCCGTAGCTGCCGCCCGCGGCGATGACGCGCTTGGGATCCGCGTTGGGGAACTGCTTGAGGACGGCGTCCAGGGTGTTCATGAGGTCGGTCATGACGGCGCCGTTCCAGTCGCCGCTGATGGCATCCGTGTAGGCCTGGCCGAAGCCCGTGGAGCCGCGGGGATTGGGCAGCACGGTGAGGAAGCCGCGGCTGGCCCAGGCCTGGGCGTTCCAGCGGGGATGCCAGGCATCGGCCCACGCGCCCTGGGGGCCGCCGTGGATGACGAAGGCCACGGGGTAGCGTTTGGCGGGGTCGTAACCGACGGGCTTCACGATGAAGGCCTGGGTCCGGGTGGGATGGCCTTCAACGGGCAGGGTGTCGATCAAGAGTTCTTCGCCCTTGTTGAGGCCCAGTTCGCTGGCCAGGGCCTCGTTGTGCTTCGAGGCGCGCAACGCCTGACCGGTCTTGAAGTTCACGGTGTAGAGATCTGGTGGCGTGGTGAGGCTAGAAGACACGACGATGGCGTGGTCCATGCCCAACGCGAAGCCTTCGACGTGCAGGTTCGTGCTGAGGCGCTGGACGGCCTTGCCATCCCAGCGGAACAATTCCGCATGGCCCTGTCGCTCGCAGGTGCCGATCAGGTCGCCGCCCTGCCACTGGTAGTCGCCGAAGCTCTGGTCGAAGGCCTGGGAGGTGCGCACGACCTTGCCGGTGGCGCGGTCCATGACCCACAGTTCCCACTTGTCCGCCTCGAAGCCGGGGCGGCGTTGGGCGCGCCAGGCCAGGTACTTCCCATCCGGCGAGTAGCGCGGTGAGTTGTCCATGGCGGGATTGTCGCTGACCTTCTTCGCCGGGCCACCCGCGAACGCCACTTCGTAGATCTCGCCGTTGGTGGTGGTGGCCTTGGGTTGATCGGGGTGGGATTCGAAAGCCAATGCCTTGCCGTCCGGCGCCCAGGTGTAGCCGTCGCCGGCGGAGACGTCCGCATAGTTGGGCACGTCCGTGGTGAAGCCCGCGGTGAGGTCCCGCGGCGGGGCGCTGCCATCGGCGGGCACCACGAAGAGGTGGCTCACCTGGCGCGCGTCCTTCCACTCGTTCCAGTGGCGGTAGCTGAGGGTGGTGTAGAGCCGCCCCGTAATCTTGGAGGCCTCCTTGGCCTTCAGGTAGGCGGCGTTCTCGGCCTCATTGCCGCTGGGGACGGTGGTGCCGAGGAAGGCGAGCCACTTGCCGTCGGGGCTCCAGGTCTGGCCTGTCGCGCCACCACTCGCCTTGGTGAGCTGGTGCTTGTCCTTGCGGTCGACATCCACCAGCCAAACCTGGCCGCCGGACAGGTAGGCCAGGCGCTTGCCGTCGGGGCTGAAGCGGGGCCGGGAGTGGCTGCCGGGGCCGAGGTCAAGCTCCTTGGCCTCACCGCCCGGGGTCTTGAACCAGATGCGGTTGGTGGTCTTGTTGGCCGCGAAGTCCACGGTGCCCACCTGGTAGGCCAGGGCGCCGGTGCTGCTGAGCTGCGGTTCTGTGACCTTCTTCACCTTGAAGAGGTCGTCCACCTGCAGTGGGCGGCTGGCCTGCAGGTTCGAAGCGGCCATCAGGATGGAAAACCCGACGAGCAAAGGCGTGTTGCAGTTCATGGAATGCCTCATGACAAGAGGCTCTAATCCTAACGCGACTGGTCCTCGGGAGGGGCCCAACCGCATGCCTTGCTGACGCGGTAGCGATGGCGGGCGAACAGGCGGTAGCCGCCGTCGAAGGCCTGCCTCAGCAGGGGGGCCCGGGTGAGCAGGGCCAAGGGCTGGGTCCAGCGACTCGAGGCCAGGACCTGCCGGTAGACGTCGGCGCCGGAAACAAGCTGGCCATCCAGGCTGATCAGCCGGATGTCCCGCAGCAGATCCTCGACATGCAAGCCGGTCGCTTGGGCCACCCAGGGGTCCTGGAGCGGGCGGAAGCCGTAGCCTTGATGGCGGAGCCAGGGGCCCCAGAACGGGACCCAGCGGGCGCAGACGCCACAGGATTGGTCGTAGAGGATCCAACCTCGCGAGAGGGCCGGCACCACCTCAGTATTCCGCCTGCAGGTACCGGGCGATGACTGTGCGCTGGATCTCGCTGGTGCCTTCGCCGATGGTGCAGAGTTTCACGTCCCGGTAGTACTTCTCCACCGGGTAGTCCTTGATGTAGCCGTAGCCGCCCAGGATCTGCACGGCCTGGTCGGCCACGCGGCAGGCCACTTCGGAGCTGAAGAGCTTGGCCATGCTGGCGGCCTTGGCGTAGGGCAGACCCCGATCCTTCAGGCCCGCGGCCCGGTAGATGAGCAGGCGGGCCGCCTCGATCTCGGTGCCCATGTCCGCCAGCTTGAACTGGATGCCCTGGTGGTCGCAGAGGGGCCGCCCGAAGGTGTGCCTGATCTTGCTGTAGCGCACGGCCTCTTCGAAGGCGCCCTGGGCCATGCCGAGGCCCAGGGCGCCGATGCTGATGCGGCCCCCGTCCAGGGTCTTCATGGCCTGCTTGAAGCCCAGGCCGTCTTCGCCCAGGAGGTTGGCTTCGGGTACCCGCACGTCCTCGAAGATCAGCTCGGAGGTATCGCTGGCGCGGAGGCCCAGCTTGTTCTCCTGCTTGCCGGCCCGGAAGCCGGGCATGCCCTTTTCCAGCACGAAGGCGCTGATGCCGTCCGCGCTGCTGTGCCCAGGCTGGGGCGGGCGGGTGCGGGCCATGACCACGAAGAGGTCACCCACGGTGCCGTGGGTGATGAAGGTCTTGGTGCCATTCAGGACGTAGTGCGAGCCGTCCTTCTTGGCCGCGGTGCGCAGCGCGCCGGCGTCGCTGCCCGAGCCCGGCTCCGTGAGCGCCCAGGCCCCGATGGCCTTGCCGCTGGCCAGGGGCACCAGCCAGGCCTGCTTCTGCCGCTCGTCGCCCATGGCATAGATGTGGTTGGCGCAGAGGCTGTTGTGGGCGGCCACGGAGATGCCCACGGAACCGTCCACCCGGGACAATTCCTCCACCACCACGGCGTATTCCAGGTAGCCCATGCCCGCGCCGCCGTACTGCTCGGGGAAGATGATGCCCATCATGCCCATCTCGCCCAATTGCTTGATCACGGCCATGGGGAAAGTCTTCGCCTCGTCCCAGGTCATGACGTGGGGGCGGATTTCCCGTTCGGCGAACTTGCGCACTTCCTGGCGCAGGGCTTCGACGTGCTCAGGAAGGGTGACGTCCATGGGCTAGCGCGTGGCGGCTAGGGCCGTGGGAGCAGCGCGCTGGAGCAGCTGCTTCTTCTGCAGCAGGGCAGCGGCATCGGGCATGACCTCCAGGGCCTTGAGGACCACGGGATCCTTCTCGCAGGTGATCTTGAAACCCGCTTCGACGCCGAAGGCCACGTTCTGCATCTCGATGGAGAGTTGCTCCAGGATGGCCTCGCGGTTGGCGACCCAATCCTTGTCGGCGATGGTCAGCTTCTGTTCCAAAGCCCAGGCCCGGAACTGGGCCAGCAGGGCCTCGTCCGCATGCTGGCCGGGCTTGATCCCCCGGTGCTCCTTCTCGTAGACGGCGAAGCGGAAGAAGGCGGAATTCTGGAAGCGAAGGTCGATCATGACCTCGTTGGGGCGGACCGCGGGCAGCGCGAAGTCCGGGTTGATGCCGCCCCCCCCGTAGACAGTGCGGCCCAGGTCGGTCTTGAAGGCGGGCCCCAAGGGCTGGGGATCCTTCTCGTCATCGGGGTTGTAGTAGTCGTCCAGGCTGTGCATGTAGTCGCGCTGGATGCTGCGGCCCGAGGGCGTGTAGTAGCGGGCGGTGGTGAGCGCCAGGCCCCGGGAGCGGTTGATGGTCAGTACGCTCTGGACGAGGCCCTTGCCCCAGCTGGTCTGACCCACCACCAGGCCGCGGTCGTGATCCTGGATTGCGCCGGTGACGATCTCGCTGGCGCTGGCCGAGCCGCGGTTGATGAGGACGACCAGGGGGAAGGGATCGAGCATGGCGCCCTTGCTGGTACGGGTCTGGTTCTCGTCCCGCCCGTCCCGGCCCTTCTGGCTGACGATGAGCTGGTTGGGTCCCAGCAGCTGGCGGCAGATGCCAATGGCGGCATCGAGCACGCCGCCGCCGTCGTTGCGGAGGTCGAGGATGAGCTGCTTCATGCCTTGCCGCTTGAGATTGGCCACGGCTCTCTCGAACTCGTCCGCGGTGGTCTCGCCGAAATCCTTGATGAGGATGAAGCCGGTGGTGGGGTTCAGCATGAAGTTGTAGTAGACGCTGTTGGTGGGGACTTCGGCCCGGGGGATGGAGAAGCGCAGCAGCGCCGCCAGGCCCGCGCGCTGGATGGCGAGTTCCACGAGGGTGCCCTTCTCGCCGCGCAGCTTCTGCAGGGCGCCGCTGGAGCTCATGCCTTCGGTGCTGGTGCCATCGATCTCCTTGATGAGGTCGCCGGACCGCACGCCCAGGCGCTCGGCGGGGCCGCCCTTCATGGGGCTGATGATGGCGATGCCCTGGTCGTGCTGCTGGATGATGGCGCCGATGCCGAAGAAGGAACCCTTCTGCTCTTCGCGCATAAGGCGGAATTCGCTCTCGTCGAAGAAATTCGAGTGCGGATCCAGCGTGTGCAGCATGCCCTGGATGGTGGCGTGGGTGAGCTGGCGCGGGGCGGGCGGCTCGGGGCTCTGCTTCTGCACCAGGTCCATCACCTCGGTCAGGGTGTCCAGGCTGCGCTGCCGGGCGCCCTCGCCGCTGGTCCGGGCCAGCAGGGGGCCCGCCACCAGCACCGTGGCGACCATTACTATCCACATCCAGTTGCGCTTCAGAAAACGGGCCATGAGGCTCCCAAGGACACTCCTACCAGGATACGCCCCCGCCGTTCAGGCAGCGAATGATGAAATGGGCTGTGGGCTGTGGGCTTTTGGCTGAGGGAGAAGATTGGCGGGAACCTATCAGCTGCAGTCACGATCCCTTCGGTCCGTTCAAATTCTGGAGAGACATTTCCAGTTGCCGATGCGCATCTTTCCTACCACCCACGGCCCATAGCCTAGAGCCCCTCGATAATCCTCTGGGCGACGGGGGCCATGCGCACCCGGCTGGCCCGGCTGGCGTTGACGATGCCCTCGAACTGCCGGTAGGCGACTTCGAGATCGTCATTGAGGATCAGGAAATCGTAGGCGGGATAGAGCTCCAGTTCGTGTCGGGCGTGCTGGACGCGGATGGCGATCTGCTCCTCGGAATCCTTACCACGGCTGCGCAAGCGCTGCTCCAGGGCCGCCGCGGAGGGTGGCAGAATGAAGATCATGCGGGCCTCGGGAATGGCCTGCTTCAGGTTCAGGGCCCCGGTGGTCTCGATGTCCAGCAGCACGTCCTGGCCCGTGGCCAGCACGCCCTCGAGCCACTCCCGGCCCGTGCCATAGCGGTGGCCGTAGACCTGCACCCACTCCACGAAGCCGCCCGCGCGGATCATGGCGTCGAAGCGGGCATCGTCGATGAAGAAGTAGTCGCGGCCATCCAGCTCGCCCGGGCGGGGCTGCCGGGTGGTGAAGGAGATGGAGAAGATCAGGTTCGGCACGGTCGCGACCAGCCGGTGGACGAGGGTGGACTTGCCCGCGCCCGAGGGCGCGGAGACCACGAACACATTGCCGGGCTGCTGAATCAAGGGCCTCTCCATGTCCCAGTTTACCGAAAGGCCGCCCTGACGCAGGTCACCCACCTGAAGGGGTGGCCTACTGGAATTCCTCGGGTTCCAGCGGCAGGGGGGGCGGCGTGACCTTGAAGATGGCCGAGGCGCTGCGCCGCCCGTCCATGACGATGTGAACCGGCTCCCCCAGACGGGTGTGCACCAGGCCGCCGGAGCGCCATATTTCGGGCTGCTGGCGCAGCCAGTCCCAGTCCAGGAGGCTGGTGCCGCGGGGATAGGGCACGGTGAAGTAGCCGATATTCAGCGAGGTCACGTTGTGGAAGAAGTGGGAACCCAGCGAGGCGTCCGCCTGGAAGTTCGCCATGGCGTATTCCACGATCACCTGGGCGCAGGAGATCATGGACCAGGTGATGGGGATGCCCAGGTGGCGGTCATTGCTGCCCCAGCGGCCCGGGCCCAGCAGCACGTACTTGCCGCCCTCCGCCCGGAAGCGGTCGTTGAGTTGCTCCAGCTGCAGGGCCAGGGCGGGGGTCTCGAACTTGTCGAAACCCTCGGGATCCACCCAGACGATGTCGCGCAGGCCCTCCACCACCCCATTGCCCACGCAGCGTTCGGAGAATAGGAAGAGGTCCGCGGGGTCGAGGGCATCCGCCGAGAGGTTCACCTCGCCGCTGTCCAGCAGCTGGTGCTTGATCTGAAGCAGCGTGAAGGTGGGTTTCCCGTTGAGAGGGTCCTTGTCCAGGTTCACCGCAAACTCGATCTCCACGGGGGTTTCCATGGCGTCCCGGATGAGCTCCAGCAGATGCTGGAGGATTTTGGCCAGGGGGAACTGGTCGTACTTGAGGATGTTCCGGAAGTTCACGATGCGCGGCCCGGGATGGTCCAGGCCGTCCCGGATGCGATCGTCGTTGTTGTCCCAGACCGAGGCGCAGTGCTGCAGGGCGCCGTCCAGTTCCGCCTGCTGGATGTCCAGGCTCACCAGCGTGGCGTCCTCGCCGCTGAAGAGGTCCACGGAGGTGCGGCTCATGTCCAGGGCGTAGAACTGCTTCTGGGTGGTGCGCAGCTGTTCCCGGGGGGACAGGATGTCCATCTGGGGATAGGGCGGGGCGAAGCGGTAGGTCCGGCCCCCCTCGACCACGTACTTGCCGAGGCCCACGGCGATGTTGGCGATGCCGTCCTGGGGCTGTGTGTAGGCCACGGGATAGTAGTTGAAAGACTGCCCCACGCCGGAGATATGCGGGTAGAAGTGGTCGCCGAAGCGCTGGCCGGTGACGTCCTGGATGAGGATGGCCATCTGCTCTTCCTCGATCTTGTAGTCGATGGCCTGGAAGTAGGAGCGGGCGGCCTTGGAATAGACGGAGGCATAGACCAGCTTGATGGCCTCGGTGAGCTGGGCCTCGCAGACCGCGGGATCCGGATCGTTGTTGGGCAGGAAGAAGGTGTTGTACAGGCCCGCGAAGGGATGGGAGAGGCTGTCCTCCAGCAGGCCCGAGGAGCGCACGGCCAGGGGGACCTTCGCACGCTTGGCCAGGAAGAGCCGAAGCTTGGCCGTCAGCTCCGGCGACAGGGAGCCCGCGAGGAAGGTCCGCTTGATCTCGTCGTCGTTCGCATCGTCCTCGAGGAGCCGCCGCAGCTCGTGCCGGTTGATGAAGGACGTGAATTCCTCCGTCCCGATGATGGCGGATCTTGGAATGCGGATGTTCGCCTCGGGCAGGAGGTTGTCCAGATCCAGGCGGGACAGCAGGGAATGGGTGTAGGCCACGCCGCGGCCCTTGCCGCCCATGGAGCCCGGGGCCAGGCGCAGAACATTGACCTCGTCCGCCGGTGTGGCTTCAGTGAGAGGCACCACCTTGCCCAGGTTCCGCATGCGCTGCACGTAGTCGCCCACGTTGATGAGGAAGGTGCGCAACTCTTCCGTGTCCCGGTAGTCCGAGAGGCGGAACTTCGCGAGTACCTTGGCCACCTGCACCTCGCCCCGGGCCATGATCCAGGCGGAGAAGTGGTTCCGCGAGGCGTGGTAGACCAGGGATTCCACAGGCACCGTGCGCAGCTTGGCCTTCAGGTCCTCCATGTCCGTGGCGCGGGCGATTTCGGCGCCGTGCTGGTCGCGGAAGACGAAGTCGCCGAAGCCCAGGCTGTCGTAGAAGAAGCTGGAGAGCTCGGCGCCCAGGGTGTACGAGTTCTTGTTGAGGAAGTGGCTGTTGATGGCCGCGGCCCAGGAGGCCTTGAAGGGGTCCGAGGATTGCAGCAGGGTGGGCAGGTGGGGATTGCGGTCCTTGGCGGCCTTGATGAGCTTGATGCCCGCCTCCCGGTCCAACTGGCCGTCCTTCGGGTATTTCCGGTCGGTGATGATGCAGAGCAGGCAGTCCCGGTAGCGGTCGCAGAAGGCCATGGCCTCTTCGTAGGTGGTCGCGAGGATCACCTTGGGCCGCACGCGCATGGCCAGGGTGCGCGTCATGCCGTCCAGGCTATGCTCCTTGGCGAGCCGGGTGGTCTGCTTCAGGATCTCGGCGTAGAGGATGGGCAGGTACCGCGAGTAGTAGCGGATGCTGTCCTCCACCAGCAGGATCACGCGGGTGAACCCCACGGCCGTGTCGTTCTCCACGTTGGCGCGGTCCTCCATGAACTTGACCATGGCCATGAAGATCTCGGGATTGCCGTTCCACACGAAGATCTGGTCGTAGTTGCGGTGCAGCTCCTGGCGGCGGCGGTCCATGGCGCCGACCTCCACGTTGTCGTTGAGCAGCAGATAGATGGGGATCCGCGGCGCGCTCTTGCGGAGGGCCTTCGACAGTTCCACGTGGCCGCCCTGGCCCAGCCGGCTCATGACGATGATGAGATCGAAGTGGCGGCTGCTGCACTTCTCGATGGCCTCTTCCAGGGTGGACACGTTGGTCACCCGGGGCGGGTTGCTCATGTTGAGCTGGTAGTACCCGTCGAAGAGGATTTCGGTGAGCAGGCCATCCTGCTCCAGCGTGAAGGCGTCGAAGGCCGGCGCCACCAGCAGGATCTCCCGGGTGCGCAGCGGCATCAGATCGTGGAAGATCTCCTTGTCTGAAGCGTACTTCCGGAAGATCTCATTGAATTCATTACTGATCATCGTGGAAGCCCCGTCTCTTCGGCAGTTTACTTGTATACGCAGAAAAGGGGGCCGCATGGGCCCCCTTTTCTGCGCGAGAGTAATGCTTAGACGAGTCCTTGATCGATCATGGAATCGGCCACCTTGAGGAAGCCGGCGATGTTCGCGCCGTTCACGTAGTTGCCGGGGGTGCCGAAGCGGGCGGCGGCGTCCACGCAGGACTTGTGGATGTTGATCATGATCTGGTGCAGGCGCGCGTCTACTTCCTCGGCGGTCCAGCCCAGGCGCATGGAATTCTGGCTCATCTCGAGGCCCGAGGTGGCCACGCCACCGGCGTTGGAGGCCTTGCCAGGGGAGAACAGGATCTTGTCGCCGTTGGCCTGGAAGAACTCCACGGCGTCCAGGGTGCTGGGCATGTTGGCGCCCTCGATCACGGCCTTGCAGCCGTTGGCCAGCAGGCCCTTGGCTTCGTCCAGGTTGAGCTCGTTCTGGATGGCGCAGGGCAGGGCCACGTCCACCTTCTGCTCCCAGGGGCGCTTGCCCGCGAGGAACTGGGCGCCCTTGAACTTCGCGACATAGGGGGCCACGGACATGCGGTCGATGCGGAGCATCTCCTCCATGTAGGCGATCTTCTCGCCGGAGATGCCGTCGGCGTCATAGATGTAGCCGTCGGGGCCGGAGATGGTGACCACCTTGCCGCCCAGTTGGGTGGCCTTGGTGACCGCGCCCCAGGCCACGTTGCCGAAGCCGGACACGGCGACCTTCTTGCCCTGGATGCTGTTCCCCTTGGTCTTCAGCGCCTCTTCGGCGAAGTAGACCACGCCGTAGCCGGTCGCTTCCGGCCGCACGAGGCTGCCGCCCCAGTACTGGCCCTTGCCCGTGAGCACGCCGGTGAACTCGTTGGCCAGCTTCTTGTACATGCCGAACATGTAGCCCACTTCGCGGCCGCCCACGCCGATGTCGCCCGCGGGCACGTCCGTGTTGGGACCGATGTGGCGGAACAGTTCCATCATGAAGGACTGGCAGAAGCGCATCACTTCGGAGTCGGACTTGCCGTTGGGATCGAAGTTGGAGCCGCCCTTGCCACCGCCCATGGGCAGTCCGGTGAGGCTGTTCTTGAAGATCTGCTCGAAGCCCAGGAACTTCAGCGTGTCGAGGGTGACGTTGGGGTGGAAGCGGATGCCGCCCTTGTAGGGCCCGATGGCGCTGTTGAACTGGACGCGCCAGCCTGGATTGATGCGGATTTGACCCTTGTCGTCGACCCAGGGCACCCGGAAGCCGATGGCGCGCTCAGGCTCCACCAGCCGCTCGAGAATGGCGTTCTTCTTGTACTTGGGTTCCTTCTCGAGGACGGGAGCCAGGGAGTGCAGGATCTCGGTGGCGGCCTGGATGAACAGGCTCTCCCAGGGCGCCTTCTTCTTTAGGCCCTCTAGGACTTCGTTGACGTATTGGCTCATGGTTCCTCCAGGAAGGAGAGTGTCGGAAAGAATTGGGCGCGAGCCCCGGGCAGGATGGTCTGGAAAGGTGTGCCGAGATGCCCGTCCCAGGGCGGTGTCGGCGAGGTTCGAAGGCCGGAAACGGGACGACATGACTCTAGCCCCTGGGGCCGGACAGCGGGAGCTATAGGAATCAAGAGGTGATGGGAAGCACTAAAACACGGTCATTCTTGCGCATTCATGACCCTTGGGTTTACGGAATGTCAAAGCCCTTCTGCACCCGTCCTGGGCCGGTTTTCAGGGCTCAGGAAGTCTACCGCCTGGGCAACCCAGGTACTTTCGCCTGCCCCACCAGCCGGTAGAGGCGGGGCAGGTGCGTAAGGGTCCGGGGTTCTCGGGCCAGGCCCTTCCAGGGCGTCGCCTTCGCATCGCGCGCGAGCACCACGGCGATGGTCTTCTTCACTTCGACGACGAGGATCTGGTGCTGCCCGTGTTTGGCATCTCTCAGGATCCAAACCTGGCCAGGCTGGATCACGCGTTCCTCAGCGGGCAACCCCTTCCAGGTGGCGAGCTCCCTGGCCTCGCGCCCCTGGGCCTTTTCGACCGCATGGGCCTTCTGTGCTGCCACCCGGCTGCGCCGTTTGTCGAGCGCCTGCTGGGCCTCGTCGCGCACCTTCTGCTGGGCCTGGCGATGCTGTTCGCGGAAGGGTTCCTCCGCCCACTTCTGCGCGGCGCCCGGGGTGCGGAAGGGGCCCTTGATGCCTTCCACATCCTGGCGGGAGGCCCACCAGCCCTTCCTGCCCTTCCAGTAGGCGGCTTTGCGACCCCACTGGAAAATGTCGACGCCGGCCTGAAGCCACTGAGCCATAAAGGGTGCTTTCGCCATGGGGTACTCCGATGCGCCGGGATCGGATCATTGTCCGCTGGCAGCCGGGTCGGAGTCGAGATGACCCGATCAGTTCCCCTCCCGGTAAGAGAGCGTCACGACGGTCTGGCCGCGGTTGCTGTGGATGGCGGCCACGACATGGCGCCGGCTGGGCTTCTGGTCGCCGATCACCATGCCCCCATCCGGAGTGTGGACGGTGCCCACGGTGAAGCCGTCGGCCTTGAGGGCCTTCTCGAAGGCCTCGAACACCTGGGCGGGTGAATCGGTGGTCCTCTGCACGATCGTGCCGCTGGCCCCCGACTTGCTGGTGACGCTCGCCACGCCCTCCACGGGGGTGCCTGGATAGGTGGGCAGCCAGGCGGGTGCCTGGTCTGCGGTGGCTGCCCCGAAGCTGGCCTTGCCTTCGGGGCCCTCGACCTGCACCGTGCCCGAGCCGCCATCCAACGCGTTGATGCGGATTTCCTTCCCCTTGCCGTCCTTGAAGGCAAAACGCCCCTCCTTGACCCGGTTGGCATCC
>JBBQHW010000035.1:0-27921 GCA_038324335.1 Holophagales bacterium | reverse complement strand
AAAGTCCTGGACGCTCTCCACCGGGTGCGCGAGGCGGGAATCGAGCCCCGATTGTCAATTGTGGTTCGACCAGATGAAAACATGGCGTATCTGCGACCCTTTGCCGAAGAGTTATATCCGGAAAGGTCTGGAGATCGGCTAAAAGTCCTACTCACAGATCCCATGAACCACATCAGCAACTTCATCGATATCGGACGTGGGTCGGAATTGAGAACCGGTAGCTATGACGTTCATTCGGTCCCACCTGATGCGTTGCGCTGCAATGCCTTCTTCAGGCCATCGCCCACGCTGCGGATCATGGCCAATGGTGAGGTCGGAATCTGCCCCCTCATGCATGGCAAGGAAGCCTACGGGAACATCCACCACCGTGAACTGGCGGATATTCTCAATTCACTTCAGGATTCGGTGCTCTTCAAGCTACATGCGGAGAACAGGATTGGGACTTTCCTGAACAGGCTTGATGCCGAGGAATTCAAGGACGGCTTTGATCACCTCTGTTCGGTAAGGATTGCTGTGAACCACCTGGCGCTTACACAGAAGAAGGCTGAAATCCTCACCTAGGGCCTGCGATAGAAAACCGGGGCGGGTCACACCCTGTTCATCCCACGGCAATATGCTGCATACAGCTTTCGCACCTTGGGCAGACCAACACATCCACGGCAAACACCTTCAGGAGCAGCTGGGCCCAGGGTACCCACCGCCTGCGAATGGTTCTGCCGTTCCTGGTTTCGCTGTACGCCACGCTTTGGCCGCCGAAGGCCTCGACGTGGTGCTGGTGCCGGTGAAGTAGGGCTCGGGAATCGAGGCCAGCATCACGCCTCCTTCTTCCCAATCTTCAGCACCTTCACCTTCGGCTTCGAGATCTTCAGCTTAGGCGACAGCTTCCGGATGCTGTCGGCCTTGGCACTCTGGCTGATGTGGCCGTAGTGCATATCCACCATGCTGGTGTCGACGTGCCAAGGTGGCTCCGAGGTTAAGACCATCGGGAACCCATGATGGCCATGCCGAATGCGAGCCATTACGAGACTCGAGAGAATCCGAGCCTTGGTGAGCTGATCCGAGTCTCGGCGGAGTGTGCGAGACCGCCAACGCTGGACAGCACCTCTGCGCCTATGTACATCCTGGGTACATCGGGCCAAGTTCTGGCAGCAACGCCCATAAAAGGCAAAACCCCCGCAAACGTAGTGTCTGCGAGGGTTTTGTTCTGGCTCCGGAGGAGGGATTTGAACCCCCGACCTAGTGATTAACAGTCACCCGCTCTGACCCCTGAGCTACTCCGGAAGGGCAAGGATCCATTCTACCGGAGGCGGGCGGGGATTCAAGCGGGAGGCTGCGGGCCTGTGATCCCGGTCTTTCCGGCGTTCCTAGTTCCGCTGCAGTTCCATGAGGACCTGGCGGGCAGCGGCCTTGAGGGTGTCGATGACGCCGGTGCCCTGGTTGGCCACGGCTTCGATCATGGGCTCGCCACGGAAGCGCAGCAGGCGTTCCATCTCGGGCACGGTGGCGGCGGAGGGCATATCCCGCTTGTTCAGCTGCAGGACGTAGGGGATGGAGCGGATGTCGAAGCCGTTCTCTTTGAGGTTGGTGGCCAGGTTGGCGATGGATTCGATGTTCGCTTCCATGCGGGCCCGCTGGCTGTCGGCCACGAAGATGATGCCGTCGCAGCCCCGCAGGATGAGCTTGCGGCTGGCATCGTAGAAGACCTGGCCCGGCACGGTGTAAAGGTGGAAGCGGACCTTGAAGCCCTTGACCATGCCCATGTCCAAGGGGAGGAAATCGAAGAAGAGGGTCCGGTCGGTCTCGGTGGCGAGGCTGACCAGCTTGCCCCGCTTCTCGGGGTTGGCCTGGTCATAGATCCACTGGATGTTCGTGGTCTTGCCGCACAGACCCGGACCGTAGTAGACGATCTTGCAGTTGATCTCGCGTGACGCGTAGTTGATGAAAGTCATGGACCCGCCCCGGGTTCAATCGCCGAAGAGGCGGTCGATGTCTTCGTCGGTGATTTCCGAGAAGGGGCTCTCGAAGCGGCTGCCGGCATCCGATTCCTTCTGGGCCCGCTGCTCCACCTGGTCGAAGATCTCCTGCAGCTCCTTGCTGGCCTTCTTCACCCGCAGGCGCACCAGCGCCAGGCTGGAATTCTGATCGAAGATCACCACCAGGATGCCGCGCTTCCCCACGATGGAGATGTGCAGATTGTCCTTCTCCCCCTCGTGGAAAAGCAGGCTGAATTCCTTTTCGCCGATGAGCTTGGCCAGGCCGTCCGTGGCGGCCACGTTGCCGGCCGTCAGAGAAGCGAGGCTGGTGGCGTCGATGCTCTTGACGTCCCCGGCCGCGGCGATCTGCTGCCCGTTCTTGTCCACCAGGAACACCACCTTGGCGGAAGCGTCCTTCTCGAGGCGGCCAATGATCTCGTTGAGGAGCTTGTACTCCTCCTCGAACATGATCAGATCAAGCTTGGCCACAACGACCTCCGGCGGGACTGCTTCCAGGAGGATACCGCACTTTTCAGTAGGTCCCGGGGCCTGCGCCCCCCTGGACCACGGCCACGGAGGCGGACAGGCCGAGGCGGGTGGCGCCGGCCAGGACCATCTGCAGGGCGGTCTCGTAGGTGCGGATCCCGCCCGAGGCCTTGACGCCCACGCCGCTGCCCACAGTGCGGCGCATGAGGGCCACGTCGGCGGTGGTTGCGCCCCCGGTTGAGAAACCCGTGGAGGTCTTCACGAAATCCAGGCCGGTCTCGGCCGCGAGTTCGCAGGCCAGGACCTTTTCGGCATCGCTGAGGAGGCAGGTCTCCAGGATCACCTTCAGTAGGGCCGGAGCGGGGACGGCCGACCGCACCGCGTTGAAGTCTTCCCGGACGGTGGCCCAGTCGCCGGCCTTGGCGGCGCCGATCGCTAACACCATGTCCACTTCCTGGGCGCCTTCCCGCAGGGCCGTCTCGGCCTCGAAGGCCTTGGCCCGGAGGGCGGAAGCGCCCAGCGGAAAGCCCACCACGGTGCAGGTGCGAACGGGGCTGCCCTTGAGCAGGGAGGCCGCCAGGGGCACCCACAGGGGATTCACGCACACGGAAGCGAAGCCGTGGTCCAGGGCTTCGCCGCAGAGGGTTTCCACCTGGGCGCCCGTGGCCTCGGCCTTCAGCAGCGTGTGGTCGATGAGCGGCGACAGGTCCCAGGGGCCGTGGGGCAGGACGATGAGCTCGAGGACGCGGTGGTGGAGGCCGGCCCCATCCCGGATCAGGCCGTGGCCCTCGGTCGAGCCAAGCAGCTGGGCCCGGCCCGATTTCGACGGCAAGGGGCAGCGGGCGCGGAGTTCGGCGGTGAGGTCGAGGAGGGGATCCAGCATGGCTCCATCATGGCCGCGCCAGCGAGCGCCGGAAAGACGGACATGAAAAAGCGGGCCGAAGCCCGCTTTTCCTGAAACCAGTGAAGCCTGATTACTTCTTGGCTTCAGCCTTCTTCTCGGCGGCCTTGGCATCAGCCTTGGCAACCTTCTTGTCGGCCTTGACCTTGGCTTCGGTGGTCTTCTCGGTGGCCTTCACGTCGGCCTTGGCAACCTTCTTGGCAGCCTTCTTCTCGGCCTTGGCAACCTTCTTGTCGGCCTTGGCAGCCTTCTCGGCCTTCTCGTCTTCGGCGGTCAGGGACTTCTTCTCGGCGGCGGGAGCGGCGTCGACCTTGGCAGCCTTCTTCGCGGCCTTGGCAGCCTTCTTCTCGGCCTTGGCAGCCTTCTTGTCGGCCTTGGCAACCTTGGCGTCAGCCTTGGCAACCTTCGCATCGGCCTTCATAGCCTTCGCGTCAGCCTTGACGGCCTTCTCGTCGGCCTTGACAGTCTTGTCGGCCTTCTTCTCTTCGGCGATCAGGGCCTTCTTCTCGACGGCAGGAGCAGCAGCGGCCTTCTTCTCGGCCTTGGCAGCCTTCTTCTCAGCCTTGGCAGCCTTCTTGTCGGCCTTGGCAACCTTCTCGTCAGCCATGGCAACCTTCGCGTCAGCCTTCACGGCCTTCGCGTCAGCCTTGACAGCCTTGTCGGTCTTCTTCTCTTCGGCGGTCAGGGCCTTCTTCTCGGCGGCCTTCGCGGTCTTACCCTCGGCAGGAGCGTCATCCTTCTTCACGCCCTTCTTCGCGCCCTTGGCTTCGCCCTTATGCTCGGCCTTCTTCTTCTCGGTCTTGGTCGCCTCGTCGGCGGTCAGGGCCTTCTTCTCGGCGGCAGGAACGGCAGCCTTGGCAGCCTTCTTCTCGGCCTTGGCAGCCTTCTTCTCGGCCTTGGCGGCCTTCTTCTCGGCCTTGGCGGACTTCTTCTCGGCCTTGGCAGCGGTGGTCTCAGCCTTGGCAGCGGTGGTCTCGGCCTTGGCAGCAGCCTTCTCGGCCTTGGGGGCGGTCTCGGTCTTGGTGACCGCAGGCTTCTTGGTCTCTTCAGCGAAGACGGGGCTGATCAGTGCGGCAGCAACGAGCAGCGCAGCAAGCTTCTTCATGGGATGGCTCCAGGGGTGAACCGGCACGGCCGGAATGGCTAACCAATAAGCAGGCTTTAAGCCAAACTCTAATCAAAGAAATCACAGTGTTTATAAAATTTGTTATTTGCAAAATACGTAGCATTCTGCAACTTGTAGCAGGTTGCTACGATTGACGCCCGCCGGGTCGACTACTCGCCCTCGTGAAATCCGTAGCGTTTGAGCTTCCGGTAGAGGGTGGTCCGATCGACGCCCAGGATCTCCGCGATGCGCTGTTTCTCCTTGTGCCGCCCCAACAGTTCCTGGATGTATCTGCGCTCCAGTTCATCCAGCGTGGGCCAGTCTTCGATCAGGGTCGGGAGGCCCTCACCTGGCTCGGGCCGCCGGAGAGCCTTCTTGAGCACGTCCGCCTGGATCTTGGCCGGCAGATCGTCCACGTTGATCTCGTGGCCACGGCTCAATTGGGTCAGGTTTTCCAGGGCGTTGCTCAATTCGCGGACATTGCCAGGCCAGGAATAGGCCTCCAGGACCCGTCGGGCCTCGGTCGAAACCTCATAGGCCTGCTTGTCCTTCTGGCCGAATTCAGACAGGAAGTGATCCAGCAGGGCGGCGATGTCATCCCGCCGTTCACGCAGGGGGGGCACGGCGAGTTCCACGACGCCCAGACGGTAGTAGAGATCCTCCCGGAACGCGCCGGCCTTGACCATCACCTGCAGGTCGCGGTTGGTGGCGGCGATCACCCGGGCATCCACCTTGATGGTCTTGTTGCCGCCCACGCGGCGGATTTCCTGCTCCTGCAGCACCCGCAGCAGCCGCACCTGGAAGCTGGGGCTCGTTTCGCCGATTTCGTCGAGGAAGATCGTGCCGCCCGAGGCCTCCTCGAACAGGCCCGGCTTCTCGTTGATGGCGCCCGTGAAGGAACCTTTGACGTGACCGAAGAGTTCGGATTCCAGCAGGGTTTCCGTCAGGGCGCCACAGTTCACCGCCACGAAGGCCCGGTCGCGCCGATCGCTGGAAAGATGGATGCTCCGGGCGACCAGCTCCTTGCCCGTACCGCTCTCGCCCGTGATGAGCACCGTCGCCCGGCTGTTCTGCAGGCTGGCGATGGTCTTGTAGACCGCCATCATCTTCGGGCTGGAACCGATCATCAGACTGCGCTTCCCCTTGGGGGAGGCGCTGGGCACCACGCCATGGCCGCTGGACTGGCGGCGGGCGAGGGCCCGAGTCACCAGGGCCTTCAGCTCTTCGTTGTTCCAGGGCTTGCTCAGGAAGTCGAAGGCACCTTCCCGCACGGCCTCGATGGCCGTCTCCAGGGTGCCAAAGCCCGAGAGCAGGATCGTGTCCACCCCCAGGGGCTTGGCCTCCCGCAGCAGGTCCAGGCCATCCTTCTTGGCCTCCAGGTTGATGTCCGAGAGCAGGAGGTCGAAGGCCTCCTTGTGCAGCAGCTCGATGGCCTTGTCCGGGTGGGTGGCCTTGACCACCTCCAGGCCCATGGTGCCCAGGAGTTCCTCCAGGAACTCACAGGTCTCCTTGCTGTCATCCACCACGAGCACACGGGCCATGAGTACCTCTGTTCAGCCGGCGGTTGGCATTCCTTGAATCGCAAGCGTATCCTCCAGGGTATTCCCAGGAGGATATTCATGAAAGCGACTGTGCGGCTGGCCCTGCTCGTTCTTCTCGCGTCTCTCTCCGCCCTGGCGGCAGACCTCACCCTCACCATGACCGGCACCGGCAAGGGCCACGAGGGTGAGCAGACCCAGTATTGGTCCTCCAAATTCATGCGGATCAACCACGGCGCCACCCAGGTGGACTCCATGGTCGATTTCGAAAAAGGCATTTCCTACACCATCAACCACAAGAAGAAGCTCATCCAGCAGATCAGCTGGGACGATCTCGAAGCCGCCCTGGAAGGCCTGGCAGAGAAGATGAAGGACCTGCCCCCCTTCGCCCTGAAGATGATGGGCGGCGGGGATACCACCGTCACGGCCGAGGAGCAGGGCGCGGAAACGATCCTGGGCCACAAGTGCAAGAAGTGGAAGCTCACCATGGGCAAAACCATCATCGAGAGCAGCAACGACCCCAGCCTCAAACCCCCGATTCCCGCCGGTTCGTACAAGCGCTTCCTCCGGCTCCAGAACGCCATCGGCCAGATGGGGCCCAGTGCCTCCGGCATGCTGAAGCTCGGCGAGGAACTGGCCAAGGTCCAGGGCATCGCCCTCAGGTCCCACACCACCCTCCCCATCGTGGGTGAGTTCAGCAGCGTGGCCACTGCCATCAAGGAAGGCCCCATTGCTGCTTCGACCTTCAACCTGCCCGAGGACTACAAGGTCGAGGACGCAGGCAAGAAGATGCGCGAGAGCATGGCCAAGGGCCGATGAGGCCGGTGGCTGCCGCCCAGACGAAGGAATTCCCCATGACTGACAAGACCCCCTCCTTCGATGATGGCCTCGACCGCCTGGAGGCCCTGGTGCAGCAGCTGGAATCCGGCAGCCTCAGCCTGGAAGAGGCCCTCACGCGCTTCGAGGAGGGCGTCCAGTTGAGCCAGGCCCTGCAGAAGCAGCTCGCCGAGGCCCAACGCAAGGTGGAGGTGCTCAAGGCCGGCCTGGGTGGGGAGTACCGGACCGAGCCCCTGGATGGCGGGAAGGAAGACCGATGAGGGAAGCCGCCGCGCAGGTCCAGGGCGACCTGGACCGGCTGCTGCCGCTGCTGGACGCCGCGCTTACCCTACCCTTCCGGAACGGGGCAGCCGTACGCCTGGGCGAGGCTGCCCGCTACAGCCTAGAGGCCGGCGGCAAGCGGGTGCGGCCCGTGCTTTGCATGCTGGCCTGCGAGGCCGTGGGTGGCACCGCGGAAGGGGCCATGCCCGGGGCCCTGGCCCTGGAATTCGTCCACACCTATTCGCTCATCCACGATGACCTGCCCGCCATGGACGACGACGACCTGCGCCGGGGGCGGCCCACGAATCACAAGGTCTTCGGCGAGGGCCACGCCATTCTCGCCGGCGACGCCCTCTTGACCGAAGCCTTCGGCGTGCTGGCGGCTGCGGACCTGGATCCGGTCCGGCGGGCCGAGGCCCTGGTCCTGCTCGCGGAAGCCGCCGGGTGGCGCGGCATGGCGGGGGGCCAGGCACTGGATCTAGAGGGAGAGCAGATCGCCTCCTACGACCTGGACCACCTCCGCCTCATCCACCGCCTGAAGACCGGCGCCCTCCTGCGTTCCTCCCTGGAGATCGGGGCCGTCCTGGGTGGCGCCACTCCGGCCGAACGCGCCTGCCTTAGAGCCTACGGCGAGGCCATCGGCCTGGCTTTCCAGATCCAGGACGACATCCTCGACGCCACCGCCTCCGACGCCGATCTGGGCAAGCGCGCCGGAAAGGATGCGGGCAGGGGTAAGATCACCTACCCTTCCCTTCTGGGCCTGGAGGGTGCCCGCAAGGCCCTGAGTGAAGCCACCGAGACCGCCCAATGTCATCTAGCCTCCCTATCCAACCGGAATTCCTTGGCAGCCTGGGCGGCCTACCTCGCCCAGCGGGCCAAGTAGGAACCCGCTTGAACACACCGGCCAGTCCCTACCCGCTGCTCGATTCCCTGGCCGCCCCCCAGCAGATCCGGCATTTCTCGCCGGAACAGCTGGAGCAGTTGGCCGCCGAGGTGCGCGCCTTCCTGATCGCCTCCGTGTCGGAGACTGGCGGCCACTTCAGTTCGAACCTCGGCACCGTCGAACTCACCGTGGCCCTCTTCCACCACTTCGACTTCCTGCAGGACCGCATCGTGTGGGACGTGGGCCACCAGGCCTATCCCCACAAGATCCTCACGGGCCGCAAGGACCGCTTCCCCACGTTGCGCATGCACAACGGCCTCTCGGGCTTCCTCAAGCGCGAAGAGAGCCCCTACGACCACTTCGGCGCGGGGCACGCCAGCACGAGCATTTCCGCGGCGCTGGGCATGGCCAAGGCGCGGGATCTGCAGAAGCAGGAGCACGCCTGCATCGCCGTCATCGGCGATGGCTCCATGACCGCCGGCATGGCCTTCGAGGCCCTGAACCAGGCGGGCTACCTCGAGGCCAAGAACTTCCTGGTGATCCTCAACGACAACGATATGAGCATCAACCCCAACGTGGGCTCGCTGCAGGGCTATCTGAACCAGATCATGTCGGGCCAGTACTACCAGCACTGGCGGGATCGCATCGAGCATGCCATCAAGGCCATTCCCCTCGAAGGCCTTAGCAAGGGCGTGGCCAAGGCGGCCAAGTGGAGCGAGGAGAGTTTCAAGCGCCTCATGATTCCGGGCCTGCTTTTCGAGGACCTGGGGTTCCGCTATATGGGCCCCATCAATGGCCACGACGTGAACGCCACCTCCAAAGCCCTCGCCGAGGCCAAGGTGAAGATGAAGGACGGTCCCGTGCTGCTGCACGTGCAGACCAAGAAGGGCTACGGCTACGAGCCCGCCGTGCAGGACCCCCTGAAGTGGCACGGCGTCACGGCCTTCGATGCGGAATCCGGCGAGATCATCAAGGTCACCGTGGACCCGTCGAAGCCCGCCGCGCCCAGCTACACCAGCGTGTTCGGCAAGGCCCTCGTCGAGCTGGCGAAAACCGACGAGAAGATCGTGGGCATCACCGCCGCCATGCTAGACGGCACGGGCATGAACCTCTTCCAGAAGGCCTTCCCGGACCGCTGCTTCGACGTGGGCATCGCCGAACAACACGCGGTCACCTTCGCCGCGGGCCTCGCGGCCCAGGGCATGCGCCCCGTGGCGGCCATCTACAGCACCTTCCTGCAGCGCGGCTTCGACCAGGTGGCTCACGACGTCTGCATCCAGGACCTGCCCGTGACCTTCGCCCTGGACCGGGCCGGCATCGTAGGCGCTGACGGGCCCACCCACCACGGCCTCTACGACCTGGCCTACCTGCGCTGCCTGCCCAACATCATCCTCATGGCCCCCAAGGACGAGAACGAACTGCGGCGCATGCTCATGACGGCGGTCTACTGCGGGCACCCGGCGGCCATCCGCTACCCCCGCGGCAATGGCCTCGGCGTGAAGCTGGAGGAACCCGTCACCGCGCTGCCCATCGGCAAGGGGGAGTTGTTGCGGGAAGGGGACGACCTCCTGCTCTGCGCCCTCGGCTCCATGGTGGAGCCGGCCCGGCAGCTCGCGGGGCTGCTCGCGGGGGAAGGCGTGTCCTGCGCCGTCATCAATGCTCGCTTCGTGAAGCCTCTGGACGCGCCTCTGCTCCACGAATGGGCCGGGCACTGCAAGGGTGTGGTCACCCTCGAGGAAGGCTGCGCCCCCGGCGGCTTCAGCGGCGCCGTGGCCGAGTCCCTGGCGGACGCCGGCCTGCTCCGTCCCCTGCTCCGTTGCGCCGTACCTGACCATCTGGTCCACCACGGCGATCCCAAGCGGCTGCTGGAGGAAGAGGGCCTCAGCCCGAACCACCTAGAACGACGGGTGCGGGAATTTGCCAGCCACATCTAAGTAAAAACTTGCGATTATCCTCGGGGTTTCCTATGGTTGGACACAACCAGCCCATTGGTGATTAAGTCCCGAGGATCTTGTGAGGAATTGCCGCATTCGCGTAGCCCTGCTGAGCCTATTTCTCGGCCTGTCCGCGACGATTCTGCCCGCCCAGACCTGGGATGCGGCAACTCAGGCGCGCGGCTGGGCCAAGCAGGACAAGGACGACTCCTTCACGTTCTTTGACCCCGCCGCCAAGACCCTCCAGACCTGGACGCGGGACGGCGGATCGTTGGGAAGCCTTTCCCTGGGCAGGCTGGATGAGGTTCCCGCGCGCTGGCTGATGGATCCGCGCAACAACGCCTGGGTGGCCACGGGCGCCACGCTCGCCCTGTTCGACAAGGCCGGCCGGAACCTCGCCACCCTCAAGTTGCCCGCCGATGTGGGCGACGTGTGCTGGGATCCCATGGGCTTCGTCATCTCGTTCCGAACGGCGGAGCCCTACCTGGAGAAGCGCGACTTCAAGACCCACACGCTCCTCTGGTCCTTCGGCGCGAAGCCCGTCAAGGGCGAAGGCCCCGCGCCCCAGGACCGGCGCCCCATTCTCATGGACGATGCCGGCAACGTCCTCATGGCCAATGGCCGCTCCCTGAACCTGTCCATCCTGGATGGCATTACCGGCCAGAAGCGCTTCGAGACCAACCTCAAGCTCCCTTCCGGCGAGCCGGCGCCCCTCCTGGAGGGCGCCGCCACAGAACGCGAGCCCCTGGCCCTCTGGCCGGGCAAGGGCGTGGTCTTCGCGACGGTGAAAGCCTCCCAGGTGCCAGCCGCGGCGCGCGGGACCCTGCAGGGCCTGGTGCTGGCGAGGCTCGACCTCGCCCAGTCGACTGTCGAGTTCCTGGCGACGGGTCTGGATGAGACGCATGTTCTGGTGGGCGTACTGGAGGCCGACGCCATCTTCGCCAACCCCAGGGGCGGGCTGCTGCTGGTAAAGGTGAAGTAGTTGCACACCTCATGGGTTTCAGGAAATCTGGCACACAGAGGACACAGAAATCTCACAGAGGACGCAGAGTTCCTCGGTTTCTGAACCGAAGGCTTTTCTCTGTGTCCTCTGTATAACTCTGTGTCTTCTGTGTTCCGCTTTTTGTCCTTGAACCTGCTCGCTGAGACGGAGCGACTACTTCGCCAGGTTCAACACTCGTTCCCGATCCAGGTAGGGAACTGTGCGCCAGGTGTTCGTGGTGACCGGGCTCAGGGTCGGCCGGGCCAGCACCTGTTCCAGGAGGAGGTTCCGCTGGCTGGCCGGGGTGATGAATTCCGCCGTCCCCTGGAAGCCGATGGCCTCCATGTAGCCGCCCCCGCCCCGCAGGCGGTAGGTGGACAGCGCCAGGGTGAAGGTCTGGTCCGGCTTCACGGGCTGGCTCTGATAGGCGAGGTTCTGCACCCGGCTGCCCACGGGCTGGCCCAGGTTCAGCACGTAGCTCACGCCATCCACCATGTCGAAGTTGTAGAAGGGCACCTCCCGGTTGTAGAGCGCCGGTTCCCAGCTGTAGGCGTAGTGCCGCGCGCCGTGTTCCATGTACCGCTTGAGCTGACTGCCGGTGATGCGGATGCGGGCCACCTGGTACTCGTAGGGCGACAGCGCGTAGAACTGGCGCACGCTGGTCGGCCCCTTGGGGATGAACAGCCGGGTTCCCGGGCTCGCCGCCGCCGACAGCTGGGCCCCCGCTGCCTGGCGCTGCACCTGATGGATAAGTTGCATGAGCGGCGTGTCCTCCATGCGGGCCCAGCGGCTGTCCAGATCCACCTGCAGGTTCGTGGCGGCGGTATCCAGGTAGCGATCCGTGAGGGCCCGCAGGTCCGCCGTGAGGCGCAGCACTTCGGGATCACTGGCCGTATCGTCATCGGGCTTCAGCAGCCGCCCCAGGCTCGTCACCACGCGCCAGTGGCCCTTCTCCTGCCGGAGCTCCAGGGCCAGCACGGCCAGGGCCTGGCCGAAGCACTGGGCCTGGAGGATGGGGATGCCCTTGTGTTCGGTCTGGATGGGCAGGTGCGTGTGGCCCGTGAAGATGGCGTCGATGCCGGGCACCTGGTCCGCCAGGCGGAGGGCCGCATTCTCGTCTCCGGGCTGGCCATCCACCGCGCCAAGGCCGGAATGCAGGATCGCAATCACCAGATCCGCCTTCTCGGTCTGCCGCAGCCGGGGCACCAGGGCCTTCGCCGTGGCGACGATGTCCTCGAAGTGGAGCCCCTGGTAGTTCCGCGGCTCGGTCATGGCGGGCACCCGCGACGTGGTGAAACCCACCAGGGCCACGCGAACGCCGGCCACCGTCACCACGATGTGCGACTGCTGCCCGGGCCGCCCCTTGGCGTCCAGCGTATTGGCCGACAGGAAGGGGAATTTCGCCTGCTTCTCGGCCTCACGCAGCACCTCGAGTCCGAAGTCGTAGTCGTGGTTGCCCACGGCCATGGCGGCATAGCCCAGGGCATTCATGATCGCCACGCTGGGTTCCGGCAGCTCGCGGTGCAGGACGTTGCGCACGTAGTTGCTGGGTTCGCCCTGGAGGGTATCCCCGCAATCCACCAGGATCGTGTGGGGATTCAGGGCCTGCTGGCGGCGGATCAAGGTTGTGATCTTTGCCCAGCCCTGGTTCATAGGTTGGCGGCTGTAGCTGTCCTCCGCCAGCAGGTGGCCGTGCAGGTCCGTGGTGCCAAGAATCTGAATCCGGGCTTCTTGGGCCGACAGGCCTAGGGTGATGATCAGGATCCAGAACCAATGCCTCATGCGGCCTCCAGGCCTGGCCATCGCAACCGAGGGTTGGATGGGGCCGACTTCAAGGGTAAACTTACCCTTCACCCAAGGATGCCCCCTCTTTTGGAGCCCCCCATGCAAGAAGTCCAGATCAAGGCCCCCAAGCACGAATTCACGCTGCTTTGCGACGACATCCGCCAGGAAATGGGCGGCAAGACCTCGCTGATGGGCCTGTACGACCACCACATCGTGGTGCCCCAGGTGCCCTTCACCCTGCCCAAGGTGTGCTTCTACACCCGCTTCTCGCGCATGGATGGCCAGTTCAAGTTCGGCTTCTCCATCGTGAGCCCCGGTGGCGACCGCAAGGACGTCATCCGCGACAGCGACGTGCAGATCCCCGATGGCGCCAAGGAAGGCACCTTCAACGTCATCGCCAGCCCCTTCGAGGTGAGCGGCGAGGGCGTCTACGAGGTGATCATCGCCCTGACCAAGGGCGCGGACCGCTTCGAGTACGTCTACAAGTTCGCCATCTCCGACGCGGGCCGTCTCCAGGCCGAGTACGAGAAGGCCATGGCGGAATCGGGTCAGGCCGGCAACTAGGTTCAGTCTTCATCGGCCGGCGCGGACGCCTGCCGATGTCTAAGGTCAGTCTTCAGGTAACAACGGGCGGCGCATTCGCCGCCCGTTGTTTATGTTCAGACTTCAGTACGGGGGAACCCCCGCGGCCACGGGGCTCAGCACCAGGTCCTGGAAATCGAAGCTGAAATCCGTGGAAGGCGAGACGGCCTCCATGCGGCCCTGGCCGATCTTTCCATCGGGCTTGAGGGAAAAAGTCAGATAGGCGTCCGCATCCAGGGACCGGTCATTCCACCGCGCCACGAAGGTGTCGTACTGCCAGTGTTCGAGCCGGCCTCGCAGCCCTGGCGTATGCGTGAACTGGATGCTGAGGTGACCGTCCTTGGCTTCGACGAGGACGTCGCCATACCAGGGATCGCGATAGCGACCGGCGTAGGCAGCCAGGGGCAGCGAGGGCGCGGACTTGGCGGCGCGGCCGGCAGTGGCCTGGGCCACGGCCGCCTTCGCCTTGGCGCTCCGCTGGTTCTGGACCTCCAAATAGGCGGCCACCCAATCCTTGGGCGGGGCGCCCAGATAGTGATCGAGCACGGTCCGGGTGATGGCCTGGAAGGCCGCGCCGGACTCCTGGTTGGTGAGGACGACGACGCCGAGTTTTTGGTGGGGCAGCAGGGTGACTTCCGACAGCATTCCCTGCAGCCCACCGGTGTGGGAGACCTTGAGGTGGCCCCGGTAATCCGCCACCCCCAGGCCCATGGCGTAGGCCGCGAAATTGGCCCTGGCTTCGGCAATGGGCAAGGGCGGCTCGCCGATGGGGAGCAGGGTCAGCGGCGTCATCAGGACCTTGGCTTGCTGCTCGCTGAAGAGCCGCTTGCCCCCGCCCAGATCGCCCTTGGCAAGCAGGACCAGCACCCATTTCGCCAGGTCCTCGGCCGAGGAGACGATCGCCCCCGCCGGGGCGCTGTTGTCCAAGGGCACATGGGGCATGGGCCGGAGGGTGTCCCCCACCAGGGCGTGGGGCGCGACCGCATCGTCGCCGGAGCGCAACTCCGTGATGCTGGTCCTGCTGGAGCGCATGCCCAGGGGCGCAAAGAACCGCTCCTGGATGAAGGTGGCCCAGGGCTTGCCGGAGACCTGCTGGATGACGGCCCCCGCCACGGTGTAGAGGATGTTGTCGTAGGCGTACTCGCTGCGGAAGCTGGTGGCCAGCGGCACAAAGCGCAGGCGATAGAGAATGTCGGCGCCGGTGAGATCCGTGGCCGGGAAGAACATCAGATCGCCGGCCCCCAGCCCCAGGCCGCTGCGGTGGCAGAGCAGATCCCGGATGCGCATCTCGCGTGTCACGTAGGGGTCGCTCATCTGGAAGCCCGGGAGGCGGTCCACCACGCGGTCGCCCCAGGCAAGTTTGCCTTCCTCCACCAGCATCGCCAGGGCACCGGCCGTGAAAATTTTCGTATTGGAGGCGATGCCGAACAGGGTGCGGGGCGTCACCGGGGCCGGGTCTCCCAGCCGGCGGAGGCCGTAGCCCTTGGCGACCACCACCTGGCCATCCTTCACCACCGCCACGGCGATGCCCGGGACATTGAAGGCCTTGCGGACCCGTTCCACCGCTTCGTCGAGGTAGGCCTGCGCCAGGAGCGGCGTGGCCAGGGCCAGCAACAGAACGCGACTCGTCCAGCGTGACATGCGGTGCATGGGTGCCCCTCCAGCAGAAAAGGGTACCCGACCCGCGACCGGGGCGGCCTGCAAACGGCCGGACCGCTGGGGCGGCTATCCTGGAGTCATGATGGACCGCTACGCCAAACAGCGAATATTTCTAGGCCGTGAGGCCGACGCGAACCTCCGCACCAAACGCGTGGCCATCCTCGGCCTCGGGGCCACGGGCTCGGTGCAGGCGGCCTGGCTGGCGCGGGCCGGCGTCGGTCACCTCACGTTCATCGATCGCGATCTGGTAGAAGCGAGCAACCTCCAACGGCAGATCCTCTTCGATGAATCCGACCTGGGCCGTCCCAAGGCCGACGCGGCGGCAGAGCATTTGTCCAAGGCCAATTCAAGCATCGAAGTGGCCCCCGTGGTAGCGGATCTCACCAGCGGCAATGCCCGGGAGCTGCTGGCGGGCTTCGACCTCATCTGTGATGGCACTGACAACTTCGAGGCCCGCTTCCTCATCAACGACGTGGCCATCCTCACGGGCACGCCCTGGATCTACGCCGGGGCCATCGGTGGCGAGGGGGTGGTCTGGCCCCTGCATCCGCCCCACACACCCTGCCTGCGCTGCCTCATCGAAGAACCGCCCACGGGCGGCGATGTGGACACCTGCGACAGCGCCGGCGTACTGGGCCCCACCGTGGGCATCATCGGCAGCTGGGCGGCCCTGGAGGCCCTGAAGGTGCTCACGGGCCAGACACCGCACGCCGATCTCGTGCGTTTCGACTTCTGGCACGACGAACGTCAGTTCCTGAAGCCGCCGACAACCCGCTGCCGTTTCTGCACGGAGAAGATCACCGAATTCCTGGATGCCCGCTGGACCCTGAAGGCCAGCGCCCTCTGCGGCCTGGAGGGCGTGCAGATCCGCGTGAACCCCCCCGGCAAGCTGGACCTTGTGGCCTTGAAAACGCGCCTCGAAGCCCGCACCCACAACCCCTGGAAACTGGCGGGCCTGATGCTGAAGGGCCGCGAGGGTGCCGACGAGATCACCCTCTTCGCCGACGGCCGCGCCCTCGTCCACGGCCCCATGACCCCCGAACGCGCCCGCAGCTGGTACACCGAGGTGGTTGGGTGCTGAAAATACTTCTTGCCTCCCGCAACGCCGGCAAGCTCCGCGAATTCTCTGAGCTTCTGCCGGAGTTCCACTTCGTCCTGTGGCCCGCGGAGGCGCCGGAGTTGCCCGAGACCGGTGCCTTTTTTCAAGACAATGCCCTGCAGAAGGCAGAAGGCGCGCGGACCTGGTGGCGGGAGCATGGCACAGAGCCGGTGGATGCCGTGCTGGCTGATGATTCGGGGCTTTGCGTGGACGCGCTGTGGGGCGGGCCCGGCGTGTTGAGCGCCCGGTTCGCCGCGGACCTGCCCGCCTATCGCGACCGGAACCGGCGCCTGCTGGCCATGCTGCCCGATGACGCCGACCGCAGCGCCCGCTTCGTGTGCGTGCTGGCCTTCGCGCCCATGGCCACCCACGGGCAGGGCGAGCCCTTCACCGTCAGCGGCTCTGTGGAGGGCACCCTGGCCTTCGACCACCGGGGCGAAGGCGGCTTCGGCTTCGATCCAATCTTCATCCCCGATGGCTACGACCGCACCTTCGGCGAGCTGCCGGCGGCCACCAAACACACCTTCAGCCACCGGGCACGAGCCTGCGCGGCTCTGCGGGAGCGGCTGGACGCGGCCACCCACCCCTCACCCCTGCATGGTTGAAGGCATGGCGTGGCGACGAGAGCCCCGGACCTGGTTGGCCATCGCGGGCGTGCTGCTGCTGTGGGCCTCGGCCTTCGCGGGCATCCGGGCCGGCTTGCGGCTGACGCCTTCGGGAACCCTGGGACCGGATGGCTACGGCCCCGGCGAGCTGGCCCTGCTCCGCTTCGGCACGGCCTCGGTGGCGCTGGCCATCTATGCCCTGGCGACCCGCATGCGGTTGCCGTCCCGCACCGACCTGCCGCGCATCTGCCTCGCCAGCGTCCTGGGCATCAGCATCTACCATGTCGCCCTGAACTTCGGGGAAGTGACTGTCCAGGCGGGGGCGGCCTCGCTGCTCATCTCTGCTGGTCCCGTCTTCACCGCGTTGTTGTCGGTGGTCTTCCTGCAGGAGCGCCTCACGCGGATCGGCTGGGGCGGCATCCTGCTGGCCTTCGCCGGCGTCGCCCTCATCGCCCTCAGCGGCGGCCAGGGGCTGCGCTTCACGCCCGGCGCCCTGCTCATCCTGCTGGCGGCGGCCGTGGCCGCGGCCCATTCCATCCTCTGCAAGCAGGGACTCCGGACCTATGCCGCCCTCGAGTTCACCAGCTACGTGATCTGGACGGGGACCGTACCGCTGCTCCTCTTCCTGCCGGGCCTACTCCGTCAGCTTCCCGCTGCCGCGCCCGCTGCCACCTTCGCCGTCATCTACCTCGGCCTCTTCCCCGCGGCCATCGCCTACGTTCTGTGGAACTACGCCCTCGCCCGCATGCCCGCCTCTCTCCTGTCGAGCTTCCTGTACCTGTCCCCCGTGATTGCCATCTTCATCGCCTGGCTATGGCTGGGCGAGCTGCCCACCCTGCTCACCCTCATCGGCGGCGCCATCGCCATCGTGGGCGTGGTCCTCGTGCAGACCAAGGGTCATCGCCTAGGAGGGGCCTGACTGAGGCGTCAGCAAGCCCAGAAAGGTGAGCGGCCCATCTGAGTCGTTGATGAGGCCGTGGCTGCCCCCGGCTTTGACCAGGAACAGGTCGCCGGTACTCACGGGGAAGTGCTCACCATCCAGGATGCCGGTGCCTCGGCCTTCCAGGATCACGTAGAGATCCTCCGTATTGGGATGGGCGTGCACTCCGATGGTGGATCCGGGTTCCAGGGTCGTGCGGCCCATGCTGAGGACGCCCGCCATCTCCCCCCGCTGCAGAAAGTCCACACCCCGGGCGGCGCCCACGCCATCCCGGATGTTCACCTTGGCTTCTTCCACTAAGTCGGACTGCCTTCGGATCATGCTTCACTCCTGGTGAGGGCGGCTGGCTCCCCGGCCAATCCGGCGAGTCCGTGGCTCTGGCAAGGGCAGCGTCCCGGTCAGACCCTGGGCCCGTCCAGGCCGTAGGAGTCGACTTTGCCCGCAACAAGGTGTACGTGCCAGTCCTGGCGATGGACAGGCCTGCCGCGCAGGTTGTTGGTCCAGCTCTGGTACTCGAAGGTCTTGCCATCCCCCTCTTCCCGGATGGCCAGGGGCGGGCCCAGGGCTTCGAGCAGATGCTTTTCCGACATCCCGAGGGAAACCCGGTACAGGACGGGTTCGGGCTTGATGCAACCCCCCAGGCCTACGAGAGCCACGAGGGCCACCACCATCCCTGCAACGGCCAACCGATTCATCCGGGTGCCCCTCTCCTTGATGGCCGCAAGTATAGGCTCGCGCATTGTCAGCGCCAATGCGATTAATGGCGAAGGGCGCAACTAGAGGAAGAGCTTGGGATCCACCCGGACGTTGTTGAGGCTGAGGGACCAGTGCAAGTGAGGGCCCGTGGCCCGTCCCGTGCTGCCCACTTCGCCGATGGGATCGCCCGCTCGGAGGATCTGCCCTTCCTTGACGCTGATTTTCGAGAGGTGGCAGAGCAGGCTGACCACCCCTTCGCCATGGGCGATGAAGACCGCGTTGCCGCTGAAGAAGAAGTCCCCGGTCAGCACCACCACCCCCGCGGCCGGGGCCCGCACCGCCTGGCCCTGGGGGGCCCGGATGTCCAGGCCCGAGTGGGGCGACTTCGGCACGCCATTGAAGATCCGCCGCATGCCAAAGGAAGCTGTTAATGCTCCCGGTGTCGGCTGCTGGAAAGACAAGCTGGACTCCAGCCCTTCGGGCCGGGCCTGCCAGGCGCTTGCCAGGACGAGCTGTTCCTTGGCGATGCGGGCCTCGTCCTCGGCATTGGGCGTCACCTGTCGCTGGTTGTTCAACTTCACATGCTGCTCGGGGTATCGCTTGGGCTTGATGGTGAAGGTCACCGCCTGGCCATCCCCGTCTATGGTGTCCGAGCCAGGCTTCGCGCCCAGTGGAATCCCCACAACCGCCACCCAACCCGTGGCCACCTGCCTCGTCAGCACCGGCTCGCCGCGGTAGATCACCCTCGGCGCATGGCTCTTCCCCGGAAGCGCGATGATCGCCACACCACCGGGAACCGGCGAAGGCTTGAAAGGGAGCTTCGTGGTTTTCGCGCCCAGGATCGCGGGACCAGCGGCCAGCGCCAGGAGCAGGATCAGTGGTCGGCCAGCGAAGAAAGGTCGAATCATCGTCACTCCATGGCTACGCGGCACCAACCCCGGGGGCTTAAGTCGGGGTTGTGCCTTCACTACTTAGTGCTTGAACAGGTTGATCCGCGACAGGCAGCACCCCCTCCTCGCTGAACCCCGCCTCCCGCATCTTCACGGCGTCCTGATAGGCGGCGAGGATGGCGGTGCGGATGCGGAGGTACGAGGTCTCGGTGACCTTGGTGCTGAACGTGATGGTGGCCACCAGGTAGTCGCGGCCGTCGGGCATGGTCTGCGGGGCGCTCACCTGCACCTGGGGCTGCATGATGGTGCCGGAGCTGCCCTCGCGCAGGCGCAGGGACACCGCATCGCACCAGGCCTGCAACTGGGGGGTGAGGGCCAGACCCTGCTCCGCGGAGGTCACCATCACGCGCCCGTAGAGCGTGAAGAAGAGCCGCAGCTGGGGTGGATCGAAGGAGTGGTTCAGGTAGCCGGACATGCTGGCGATCTGCTGGAAGTCCTTCAGCAGGGCCTGGAGCTTGGGGCTGGGCAGGGCGGGTCCCTTGGGCCTGGCCATCAACGCACCTCCCCGTAGCCGTACTTCGATATCAGCAGATCCAGCCGTTTTCGTGCCCCGGGCGGCACCGCCTCGGGTGCCGTGTACAACGCGGCCTTCAGGGCCTCGCCGCAGGCGCAGGGGCGCGGCATGCCCGAGAGCTGGGGCACCGCCTTCCGGAGCAGGGCCTGGGCCTTGTCCACGTTGGCGTGCATGACCTCCAGCACCGAGGCGGCGTCCACGCCTGCTTCCTCCTCGCGCCAGGCATCGTAGTCCGTCACCAGGGCGATGCAGGCGTAGCAGAGCTCCGCTTCCCGGGCCAGGCGCGCCTCGGTCACCTGGGTCATGCCGATGAGATCCGCTCCCCAGCCCTGATGCAGGCGGCTTTCGGCACGCGTGGAGAAGGCGGGGCCCTCCATGCACACGTAGAGGGCATCGCCAGCGATGGGCAGGGCCAGTTCACCGCCAGTGGCTAACAACGCAGCAGACAGATGGGGGCAGGTAGGCTCGGCGAAACTCACGTGGGCCACCAGGCCTTCGCCGAAGAAGGTGTCCTTCCGGTGCTTGGTCTTGTCGATGAACTGGCTCACCAGGCGCAGCTCGCCGGGCTGGTGCCGGGCCTGGAGGCTCCCCACGGCGGACACGGAGATGAGCCGCTCGACGCCGAAGGATTTCAGGGCCCAGAGGTTGGCCCGGTAGTTCACCTCGCTGGGCATGAACCGGTGGCCTTCGCCATGGCGGGCCAGGAAGGCCACGGGGGCGCCGTCCAACTGACCCAGGTGTACGGGGCTCGAGGGCTCGCCGAAGGGCGTCCGGATCGTTTCCGCCCGATCCAGGGCCAGGCCCTCCATCCGATAGAGGCCACTGCCGCCGATGATGCCGATGGGTGTTGTCATCCTTCCATTCTACTTGCCTCCAAGCGCAAGACCGTGGTTGTCTGTGGTCCTGACATTTCGTGTTGGATGTTCGGGAAGCAGGTGAGATTCCTGCGCTGCCCCGCAACGGTATGCACCACGCCAAGCCTGATCCGGCGTGAGACCTCAAGCCCTAGCCACTGGGAATCGTCCTGGGAAGGTGAGGGGGGAGCCGCAAAGCCCCTGTCGCGTGCGAGTCCGGAGACCGGTCCACCACTTCACCCCCCGTCGCGGGTACGGGCTGGGCCAGGATCCCCCGGGATCCGCCCCGCCCCCGCGACTTCATGCGTGGAGGCATGATGGGTATCCCCTGGATCTCTTCCCTCTTGGCGGCCGTGTCCGCCCTTTCCACCGCGGCCGTCGCCGCTGTCCCAGCGGCTGTCCCAGCGGCTGTCCCCGCCGAAGCGGACCGCAGGCCCGGCGAGGCCACGGTCACGGTCAACGCCGAGGCCCAACCCGTCGAGGTCACCCGCACCCCGGCACCGGTGCGCATCGTGGAGGCGGACGAGCTGGCCCGCCTGGGCAGCCGCACCCTGGCCGAACTGCTGGAGATCCTCCAGCCCGGCGCCGTCATGAGCACCGGCGGCCCGGGCAAGACCGCCTCGGCCTTCCTCAACGGCACCCTCAGCAAGAACGTGGTGGTGCTGCTGGACGGCCTGCGCCTCAACGATCCCACCGCCCTCAATCCCGATCTCGGCGCCCTCAGCCTGATCGGCATCGCCCGCGTTGAGCTGGTGCTGGGGCCTGCCTCCGTGCTCTACGGCAGCGATGCCATCGGCGGCGTCATCGCCCTCACCAGCGTGGGGCGCGGTGCCGATGGCTTCCATGGCGAGACGGGCCTGAAACTGGGCACCGACGGCCTGCTGGGCAGTACGGCCCGCGTCCAGCTGAGCGGCAACCGGGGTTGGATCGCCGCGGGGGGCGAAGCCCAGAAGCAGGCCAGCGGTTTTCCCGACGACACCTTCCGGCAGGCCGGGGGCTTCCTCCGCCTGGGCACAAGCCTGGATACGGGCTTCGGCGCGGCGGACCTCGCCGCCTTCTACCGCAACAGCGGCCAGACGGCCGCCCTGCCCTTCACCACCACCGGCTACCCCGCCGTGCGCGCCTACCAGCCGGGCCGCGAGACTGTCGCCCGGCAGGAAAGTTGGGGCGCTTCCCTGCGCTGGCCCCTGGCGCCCGGCCTGGTGCTGGAAAACACCCTCCAGGCCTTGTCGGGCAACACGGGCGATCCCAACGGCCCCCGGCACCAGCAGACGGACCGCAACTTCCGGCGCCTGGAGGACCAGCTCACCCTGCACTGGACGCCCGTCACCAGCTTCCGCCTCTCGGGCCGCGTGGAGGGTCGGGAAGACATCAGCCACGCCATGAACTACTACGACCCCGACACCTTTGCGGCGGTGCGCTACCGCGGCGAGGGCCGGGATCTGGCGGTGGCGCTGGAATCCCGCTGGGCCCTCGCTCCTGGCCTCGACTGGGTGGCGGGATTGCGGCGCGACGCGGGCCACCGCGATCTCACCCGCCACGACTCGGGCCTCCGCAGCCGCGCCGGCAGCGCCGAAGCAGGCACCTGGCGCACGGGGCTCAACTGGGTGGTGGCGCCAGAGCTGCGCCTTTATGCCAGCGCGGGGCAGGGTTTCCGCATGCCCAATACCACCGAGTTCACCCTGAATGCCCAGGCGGAAAGCCAGGATGGGAAGGCCTATCCCATCAACCCCGAGCGCAGCCGCACCCTGCAGCTGGGCGTCACGGGCCTGCTGGCGAGCCACTGGGAGTACCGGCTAGAGGCCCAACGCACCCACGTCTCCGACCTGCTGGCCTACGTGTATGACACCAGCTTCGCCTTTCCGCCGCTCTTCACCTCGCACTATGCCAACCAGGGCAGCATCCGCGCCCAGAGCCTGGAAGGCGCCCTGGGTTGGCGCGGCGGCGGCGAGGTGGCCCACGGCTGGGAGCTGATCCTGCACAGCCAGGAGACCCGGGACCTGGACCACAACGCGGATGGCCAGAAGTTCGGTCAGCAGAACACGGCCATCGTGCGGCACCCCTTCTTCACGGCGGCCCTATCGGCCTTCGTCCAGTCAAAGGCCTGGCGCGGCGACCTCCGCTTCGACCACATCGGCTCGCGCTATGACATCAGCGACACCACCTACGACGTGCTCTCCACCGGCAAGCCCTATCGCGACCTCAGCCTGGGCCTCTCCCACGAGCCCCTGAAGAACCTCACCCTGACCCTGCGCGGCGAGCACCTACTGCAGCCGAGACAGAGCGTCCAGGACTGGCTCAGTGGCCGCTTCGACCACACCGGCGACGCCGCCCTGGTCTACGGCTTCCCGGCCCCCGGCCCCCGCTGGACCCTCACCGCCACCTGGAGGTGGTGATGGCATTTCAGGGAGTCCAGAAAGTGAGAAAAGCGGAACACAGAGGACGCAGAGGGCCACAGAAGACACAGAGAAAGGCTCTGGTCACGGAAGGCCAGGGAGCCACTCAGCAGTTCTCTCAGCAGTTCTCTGCGCCCTCTGTGGGATTTCTGTGTCCTCTGTGTTCCTGTCTTCGGGCAGTCATTTGTTTTGTGCTGGTGCTGTTCGTGCTGCCCCTCGGGGCGGCGCATCCGCAACGGGTGGTGAGCCAGGCGGTGGGTACGGACGAACTGCTGCTGGCCCTGGCGGATCCGGGCCAGATCGCGGCCCTCAGCCACATCAGCCACGACGCCGAATTCAGCCCCGTGGCGACGGAAGCCAGGCGCTTCCCCGCGCTGAAGGATAGCGACGCGGAAAGCGTGCTGCGCTTCCGCCCCGACCTGGTGCTGGCCGCCAGCTTCACCCGCCCCGAGACCCTGGCGCTGCTCAAGCGGGCCGGGGTCCACCTCGTGGTGCTGGACCGCTTCGACTCGCTGGAGGACATCTACGCCAGTCTGCGGATCCTCGGGCGCGAGCTGGGCCAGGAGGCCCGCGCCGAAGCCGTCATCACCCAGTGCCGAAGCCGCGTGGAGGCTTTGGCTGCGCGGCTCAAGGGGGTGCGGGCCGTGCGCGTGCTCAGCGCGGGCGTCTATCCGTTCACCTCCGGCACTGGCACCACCTTCCAGGATCTCTGCGACCACGCCGGGGCCCTGAACGTGGCGGCCGAAGCGGGCCTGAAGGGTCACGCGCCCACGCCTTCGGAAAGCCTGCTGACCTGGAATATCGAAGTGCTGGTGGCCTCCGGGGAGGGTGATCTGCGGGCCCGCCTGGGGACGATGCCCCACTACCGCGCCCTGCCCGCCTTCAAAGCCGGCCGCATCGTGGTGATCCCCGATGCCATGATGTCCAGCCTGTCCCACCACCGCATCGCCACCTACGAGGCCCTGGCCCGGGCACTGCATCCCGAGCGGTTCCGATGAGAATCACACGGGAAAAATTACCACGGAGTCACAGAGGGCACCGAGGATTGCACGGAGAAAACAGCAAGCCATCCCTGTCAACCTCCGTGTCCTTTCTCCATGTTCTCGGTGTCTCCGTGGTGGATCATTTCTTCTTCCCTCCAGGCAGCTCTCATGAGTAGATCCCGCCTGGCCGTCCCCATGCTCCTGGCGCTGCTGGTGCTGGCTTTCCTGGCCTCGCTGGCCTTCGGCGAGGTGCGGCTCAGCTTCGGCCAGGTATGCGGGGCCCTCACTGGCAGTGGCGACGAGCTCGCCCGCACCATCGTGCGGGACTTCCGCCTGCCGCGCGCCCTGGTGGGCATGGCCGTGGGCGCGGCCCTGGGCGCCAGCGGCGTGGTGATGCAGGCCTTCTTCCGCAACCCCCTGGCCAGTCCAGGCCTGCTGGGCGTGAGCAGCGGCGGCGCCCTTGGCGCCGTGGCGGTGCTGGCCCTCTCCCCGCTGCTCGGCTTCGCGGCCGCCACGCTGTGGGCCCTGCCCCTGGCGTCGGTGCTGGGCGCCTTCGCGGCCACGGGAGCCGTGCTCATGTTGGCCCAGCGGGGCGCGGGCACGGAGCGGCTGTTGTTGGCGGGCGTGGCCCTCAACGCGCTGCTGGGTGCGGGCACCAGCTTCCTGCTCACCACCACCGCGGGTCACTTCGAGGTGAACGCCCAGATCCTCTTCTGGCTCATGGGCGGGCTCGAGAGCCGCAGTTGGGAGCACGTGTGGATGGGCGTGCCCGCCATCCTCGTGGCCTGCCTGCTCCTGCTGCCCCTGGGCCGTGCCATGGATCTGCTGAGCCTTGGCGAGCAGAGCGCGCAGAGTCTCGGCGTGGACGTGCGCCGCCTGCGCCGCCAGCTCATCGTGCTGTCCACTCTCCTCACCGCCCTGGCCACCGCCGTGGCGGGCATCGTGGGCTTCGTGGGCCTGGTGGTGCCCCACGTGCTGCGCCTGGCCTTCGGCCCCGACCACCGGCGCCTGCTGCCCTACTCCATGCTGGGCGGCGCCACCTTCCTGCTGGCCTGCGATCTCATCACCCGCACCTTCCCCCTGGGCCTGCGCCTCGGCGTCGTCACCGCCCTCATCGGCGGCCCCTTCTTCCTGTGGCTGCTGCGGAGGCCGCGATGAGGGCTGTGGGCAGTGGGCGGTGGGCGGTGGGCAGTAGGTTCGAGGAGATGCGACCCTTCGGGCCGCGCCAGTATTTTCCTTTGAGCCTCGAATCACCATTGCTTCGGTGCAGTTACCTGGGCTGGAGTGGGCTGTTACGTCCCTCAGCCTACAGCCCACAGCCCACAGCCTATCTTCCACCGCCCACCACCTACAGCCCATCGCCCACCGCCTATGGCCGATCCAAATGATCCCCGCCCTGCAGGCCGCCAACTTATCGGTGCCCGGCCGCCTGGAGGCGGTCTCCCTGGAACTCGGCCCCGGCGAGCTGGTGGCCCTGGTGGGCCCCAACGGGGCGGGCAAGTCCACGCTGGTCCAGGCCCTGGCCGGGCTGCTGTCCGCAGAGGGAGCGGTTGCATGGAATGGACAATCACTGTCGCACATTCTTTTCTCGGAACGAGGCCGCCTGCTGGCCTGGGTGGGCCAGGAGGCCCATTTCGAGTTCGCCTTCCCGGTGCGCGAAGTGGTGGCCCAGGGCCGCTACGCCTGGGGCGATGATCCCGCGGGCGTGGCCGAGGCCCTGGCGGAACTGGACCTCACCTACCTCGCGGAGCGACCAGTGACGCGGCTGTCCGGGGGCGAGCGCCACCGCGTGGGCCTGGCCCGGGCCCTGGCCACCCAGGCTCCCATCCAGCTCTGGGACGAGCCGGTGGCCCAGCTCGACGTGCGCCATTCGCTGGAAGTGATGCGCCTGGCCCGGCGCCTGGCGGACGCCGGCGGCACCGTGGTGGTGAGCCTCCACGATCTGCGCGCCGCCTATCGTTTCGACCGGGTGCTGGTGCTGGACCAGGGCCGCCTGGTGGGCAACGGGAAGCCCCACGAGGTGCTTACCGCAGCCCTCATCCGCCAGGTATTCAGGGTGGAGGCCACCTTCGTGGAAAGTCTGGTGCCGGAGCTGCCCGAGCCGTGAACCACTCCGGGCGAATCCCAAGCCTGTCGAATTGAACCGTATTCCCTTCGATTTGATCGACTCGGCCGTTGGCATAGTCGAGTCGATCAGTACAAGTGTCTGAAAACAAGCTTGTTGACGGTTGGCCCAGAAAGTGCAGATCCAAGGTTCAGCCCTATGCGGCCATGCCAACGGCGTGTCCCTGATGGGTCCCTCATGTCGCATTGCCATTCAATGCGCCTCTCTTGTTGTCCACCCCCTGGTGGCTTCACCTTTCCCCCGCACCCTTGCGGTGCCTTTTCTGGAGCATTCATGCGCTTTCATCTCGCTTTCCTGCCTCTGGCCCTCGCGGCTGGGGCCCTGGTCGCCTCGGATGACCCCGATGGCTTCAAATGGCTGCAGCTTCAAGGTGGCATCACCGACCATCGCACCAAGAACCCCGACCACCAGCAGCCCGCGTTCGGCTTTGGCATTGGCAACTGGGTCAACGGCCACCTGGGCCTGGAGGCTTCAGGTCTCTTCACCCACGTGCAATACGGCTACGGCAAGGCGGATGAAGCCCATGGTACCGGGTCGCTGCTCATCAACCCCTTCCCGGTGTCCCAGTCCGTCCGGCCCTTCCTCCGGCTCGGCGTCGGTGTCACCGCCATCGGCGCCCCGGTGTCCGATAGTGGCCACACCACCAACCGCATGAGCGGCGTGGTGGGCCTGGGCATGCAGTTCCTCCTGGGCGAAAGAGGGTTCGCCAGCCTTGAGGGCCGCCTGGTCCAGGTGGAAACCCGGGTCAGCCGCAAGGAAGGCCAGGCTCTGGCCGGCATCGGCTGGCGTTGGGGCAATCACAAGCCCGCCCCCGTGGCCGTGTACGTGCCGGCACCACCTCCGGTCGAGGCGCCCGCCCCGCCCCCGCCGCCGCCGCCCGAGGTCATCGTCGTGACGGCACCCGCGCCTCCTCCCAAGGTGGTCTACGTGCCGGCGCCCGTGGTCGAGAAGAAGGTGATCCTGGATGAAGCGACCCTTCACTTCGCCAATGGCAAGGCGATTCTCAGCCGCGAAGGCCGTGAGGCAGTGAATCAGGTTGCCCGCGAACTGAAGGAGATCAAGGGTGCCTACCGCGTTGTGGTCACCGGCCATACCTCCAAGGTGGGCAGGGCCTCCTTCAACCTGCAGTTGAGCAAGGATCGCGCAGCCGCCGTGGCCAAGGTCCTGGAGGAAGCCGGCATCCCCGCCGCCGACATCCGTTCCGAAGGAGTGAGCTTCTCCCAGCCCCGCGTGAAGGAAGTGACCAAGGCCGATCAGGCCATGAACCGCCGGGTCGAGATCGACATCAAGACCAAGGCCGAGAACGTGGAGATCCGCTCCAAGCAGACCTCCACCGTGGAGTAGGAATCATTCATCCGTCCGACCCCTCGGGGTCGGACGGATGCTCACGCAAGGGCCCGACCACGAGGAGTCCGCCATGAAATCCCGTCTCGTCCTTTTCACCGCGGCCATCACCTTGATCGGCCTGTCCGTGAGTTGCATCGTCCCCGTGAACGAACGGGGCCGCGGGGAACGCCGGGACGAGCGGCGCGATGAACGACGTGATGATCGCCGCGAGACCCGGCGTGATCATGATGAGCATGGCCACATGTCCGGCCTGCTCCACTAGTCTCCAAGGGCCTCTCCCACCTCTCTTGAATTCCGCAGGGTGGCGATCCCGATTGCCACCCTGCGGCTACGCCTGCGGCAGGGTTCGCTTTTGCTGTTCCTCACTCCCGAGATCGCAGCACCCACCCCAGCCCCACGGGCCCCGCGACAGTGGTAAGTAGCAGCGCTCCAATGATGCCAGCCTGCACTTCGGCACTCAGCAGGGGCATGCCATTCATGTGCAAC
>JBBQHW010000034.1:0-28228 GCA_038324335.1 Holophagales bacterium | reverse complement strand
ACGCGGTCGGACAGGGGCTTGATGGCCATGGGACCTCCTTGGAAAGAAAAGAATGGAACGGATGGAACTGTTAGCACTCACCAACAGCGAGTGCCAAGTCTGGCATCCGCAGGCACCGGGGTCAAGGCTGATTTCCAAGATTCGATCCAAATATTAGTCTTATTAAGTCATATTTTCTTCGTCTATCTTATATCATCGGAATCCGACGTCGGTTTATGGATTGAGGTGTACCCTTTATTTCATGGAACATCTGGCAACCCTGCGCGACCTCCAGTGCACCCTGGATTACCTCCGAACCATCGATCGCGACCTGTCGGCCCTGCCACCGGATCTTGCGGCCCTGGAATCCCGGCTGAAAACCATCGAAAAACAGACGGCGGACAAAACCAAGGCTCTGGACTCGGCCCGCACCCAGATCCAGGCAAAAACCAAGGATTTGGCCCAGGCCCTCAAGGACGAAGAGCGCGCCCGCGTCGCCGTCAAGGCCACCAGCCAGAAAGTGCACTACGCTTCGGCCATTCGGGAACTGGACGAGAAGGAGCGCCTGCGAACGCAGATTGCCCGCCCCCTGAAGATCCAGGAAACCGAGGCCCTGACCCTGGAACAGGCCCTGGCGGCCCTCGCCGCGGAACACCTCGTTCTCAAGGCCCAATTCGACGAACTCCACACCATCTTCCTGGATGAACACGCCAATCAGGTGGAAGGGCGCAAGGTACTCCTGGCCAAACGGGCCGAGCTGGAGGCCAAGTTGCCTGTGGCCGAAGTGGCGCGTTTCCATCGCCTGGCCGCCGCCCGCCAAGGCAGGGTGGTCGTGCCCGTGGAGAACGGTGCCTGTTCTGGCTGCCATGTGAAGCTGCGCGGGCCCTTCCTCTTCCAGATCAAGGAGAGCAAAGGCGCCGTGGCTTGCGAATCCTGCCTGCGGATCCTCTACCTGCCGTGAGCCTGGCCGAGCGCGTTGCCGAGTTGCAGGCCCGCATCTGGGCGGCCTGCGAGGCTGCGGATCGCTCTCCTGGCAGCGTCGAATTGCTGCCGGTCTCGAAGCGGCAGCCCCTGGCCCTCATCCGCGAAGCCGCGGCCCTGGGCTTCACCCGCTTCGGCGAGAACTACGTACAGGAAGGTGCCGACAAGGCCCTGGCCCTACCTGAGCTGGGCTTCGTCCTGCTGGGGCCCCTGCAGCGCAACAAGGCCAAGCCAGCCCTGCAGCACTTCATGGAACTTCAGAGCGTTGATCGCCCGGACCTGGCCGAGCGCCTGCGCCGCCTCGCCGAAGAACTGGACCTGGTCCGGCCCATCTGGATCCAGGTGGACCTCTGGGATGAAACCACCAAACTGGGCGGCTGCAGCGAAGCTGACCTACCCAGCCTGCTCGAGGCCCTAGGCGGCGATGCGCGGTTGCCGCTGCAGGGCTTCATGGCCATCCCACCCCCCGAGGATGAAGGCGCCTTCGCCCAGATGGCCGACCTGCGGGAGCGCCTGCAGCAGGAGCTCGGCCGGCCCCTGCGCCTGAGTATGGGCATGAGCGGCGACCTGGAAGCCTCCATTGCCGCCGGCTCCGATCAGATCCGCATCGGCACCGCCTTCTTCGGCGAGCGGTCGTATTGAACCCTGAAGTAGAGCAATTGATCCCCAGTCTTTCGATGTCCCTGGAGCCACCATGACGACGATCACGACCGCCACCGCCACGCTGCCCGTTTCCGTGGATGCCCTCTACGCCTTCCTCGCCGACCTCTCGAAGCACCGGGCCTTCCTGGAACCCGCGGCCATGCACTTCCAGGGCACGGCGGACACTCACAGCTACGTCATCGAGGTCATGGGCATGAAGATGCCCCAGGAACTGGTGGCCAAGACCCGCACCCCCGGCCAGCTGGTGAGCCTGGTCCCCGGCGCCAAGAAGCTCTTCGACCACGAACTGCGCTTCGAACTCGCCGCCGCTGGCGAGGGCAGCACCCTGCGCCTGGTGGACGAGGCCGCCATCCCCACCATGATGGCCATGATGGGCGCCGAGAAGCTGCTCCAGGCCCAGCTGGACAGTGCCCTGGCGCGGATCCAAGAGCTGGCGGCCAGCGGTCAGATCGGATGAGGCATGGGGCTTGGCCGCAAAGCTGACGCTTTGCGGATAGGAATTCTTGAAAGGAATCTCGCCCTCACGGCATGACCAGGTAGCGGGCCCCTGTTCCGCCCGCCATCCCAATTCGGAGGTTCCATGCGATCTACCCTGCTCCTCGCTGCCCTGCCGGCGTTGCTCGTCGCCCAGGAGACCACCACCACGCTGAAGGACCAGAAGGCCCTGGCGGTGACGATTTACAACGACAACCTGGCCCTGGTGAAGGATCTGCGGGAGGTGCGGCTGCCCAGGGGAGAGGCCCGGCTGGCCTTCCAGGAGGTGTCGGCGCAGATCCGGCCCGAGACGGCACTGCTGCGCAACCTCACGGCACCCAAGGATTTCTGGGTGGCCGAACAGAACTTCGACTTCGACCTGCTCACGCCGCAAAAGTTGCTAGAGAAATACGTGGGCGAGAAGGTGACGATCATCTCGAATAAGCCCCGGCCCGGTGCCCCGGGCTATGACGAGGTGCGCGAGGAAGCCACGGTGCTGGCCACCAACAGTGGCACCGTGCTGCAGTTTGCCGACCGCATCGAGACCAGCATCCCCGGCCGCATCGTCTACCCGAAGGTGCCCGGCAACCTGCGGGCCCGGCCCACCCTTGTCATCAGCCTGAACAGCGGCGCCGATCGAACCCAGCAACTGGAATTGAGCTACCTTACGGGCGGTCTCTCCTGGCGCGCCGACTACGTGGCCAACCTGGCCCCGGACGAAAAAACGCTCGATCTCAGCGGCTGGGTGACCCTCACCAACCAGAGCGGCGCCGCCTATCCCAACGCCACCCTGCAGCTGGTGGCGGGGGATGTGAACCGGGCCCGGGAGCGCCGACCCGAGGCCATGGCGTTGATGTCCGTTGGAATGGCCCGATCCGACAAGGCCGCCCCCAAGATGGCCGAAGAAAGCCTCTTCGAATACCACCTCTACACCCTGGACCGCCCCACCACCCTGGCCGTGAACCAGACCAAGCAGGTGGCCCTGCTCAGCGCCAGCGCCGTGCCCGTGCGCAAGGAATACCTGCTTCAGGGACAGGGCCACTACTACTCCGGTAGCTACGGCGACCTGGGCGAGAAGCAGAAGGTGGGCGTTTTCGTGGAATTCGACAACAAGGAGGCCAGCCACCTGGGCATGCCCCTGCCCAAGGGCATCCTCCGCGTCTACAAACGCGACAGCGAGGGCCGCGCCCAGTTCGTGGGCGAAGACAACGTGGACCACACGCCCAGGAACGAGCTGGTGCGCCTGAAGCTGGGCGATGCCTTCGACGTCACCGCTAGGCGCAAACAGACCGACTTCAAGAGCCTGGGACGCCAGGGGAAATATGGCAATGTGTATGAATCCGCCTTCGAGGTGGAGCTGAAGAACGCCAAGAAGGAAGCGGTCACCGTGAACCTGCTCGAGCCCGTGCCCGGCGACTGGGAGCTGCTGCAGAGCAGCCACCCCCAAACCAAGGAGGCCGCCGGCACCGCCCGCTTCAAAGTCACCGTACCCGCCGAAGGCAGCGCCACGCTGACGTACCGGGTGCGGGTGAAATGGTAGGTGGGCTGTAGGCGGTGGGCGGTAGGAAAGCAGCCACTGCCAAACCCACGGACCGCTCAAATTCAGAACGGCCCAAACTCAAATATAAACGCGGCCCGAAAGGGCCGCATCTGCTTGAACCCACAGCCCACAGCCCACAGCAGCTGCGCCATACTGAACCCCCATGCCCCTGCCCGCCCGGTTCCTCGCCCGTTTGCGACGCCTGCCGCTTCGGCTGCGCGGGCGGCTGGGCGGTGGCACTGAAGGTCTGCACCCGTCCAAGCTCAAGGGCGCCGGACTCACCTTCGTGGAGAACCGGCCCTATGTCCCGGGCGACGACCCGCGCTTCATCAACTGGCCGCTCACGGCGCGCACGGGCGAGCCCATCCTCAAGCGCTTCGAGAGCAGCCGCGATCTGGTGCTGTGGCTGGTGGTGGATCCTTCGCCCTCCATGTACCTGGGGGATCCCGTCTCGCCCCTGCGCTGGGCCCTGGAGCTCTGTGGCGCCGCCTTCGCCACCTTGCAGGCCTCGGGCGACCGCCTGGGCCTCATCGTGCCGGGCGACGACCGCACCCCCGCCCTGCGCATCGCGCCCAAACGGGGCCGCATCCACGGGCTCCGCATCCTGGAGACCCTGGCGGCACGAGGCCCTTCTGTGCCCACGGCGGTCGCCTGGCGGGAGGCTCTGGGCCACTGGGGTGAGCACGGCAAGGGCCACCGGCTCTGGCTCTTCAGCAACGGCTCGGGCCTGCTGGGCCTGGCGCCGCTGCTCAAGCCCCTGGCCACGCGCCATCGGGTGGTGTGGTTCCACCCCGACGACCCGCTTGATCGACGCGGTCCCGCCTGGCCGGATCCGGGCTTCACTCCCGCCATCGAGCGTCAGAGCTGGAGCCTGCTGGAAGACCCCGTGGCGAACCTGAATGCGTGGCTGCGGGCGGGTGGCGCATGAAGGGGGCGGGTTCCATCTGGCCTGCGGCCTTGCTCGGATTTCGCTTGCGAAATCCGAGCTATGAAAGGACCGCCTGCTTGATCGTGGCGGCCGGACTGTACCTGGCAGCCGCCCCCACTTGGAAGGCGCCGGCGCAGGTGAAGCTTGGCGAGTTGCAGGTGTTGGAATTCCGCGAGGAGGATGCGTTGAAACCCGCGCCCCCGCGGCCCGCCGTGGAGGATCACCTGGGACCGCTGCGGCTGCGCGCCATGGAACCCCTGCCGGATGGCCGCGGCTGGCGCTTCCAGGTGCAGGCCCTGGAGCCTGGCTCGCCGGTGATTCCGGCGCTGGACCTGGGCAATGGCCAGCGCAGCCCCGAGCTGCGACTCTACGTGCCGCGCAGCATCCCCTTCGGTGGACCCTGGATGGGCGTGGGCGGGGGCAACGATGACCGCCTGCCCGCCCTTCCCTTTCCCTGGGCCTGGGCCAGCCTGCTGCTGCTGCCACCCCTGGCCCTCGTGGCCTGGCTGATCCACCGCTGGCGACAGGGCTCGGCCGTGCGCCGCCTGCGCCACGCGGCCCAGATATTCCAACGCCAGTGGCCACCGGCGGACCGGCAGCGGGAGACACTGGATGCGGCCCATGGCCTGGGGCGGGACCTGCTGGTCGCCCGCTTCGGCGAGACCGCCCGTGCCTGGGGACCCAAGGACTTCCAATCCCGCAATCTCAGTCCCTGGGATCAGTGGGTAAAGAGCCTCGATGCGGCCCGCTTCGGCCGCACCGAGCCACCCTTCCCGTTGCCGCAGCCGCTGGTGGCTGCGCTCGATGGCAGGGGTGAGGGGGCGGTGAAGCCGTGATCGCCTTGCGCCATCCCTTGCTGCTGCTGGTGGCGGTGCCCCTGGTACTCTGGGCCTGGCGGGTGGTCTACCGCTGGGGCATCCCTTCATCCCGGCCCTCCAGCGCCCTCGGCCGGCACAGCTCGCACTGGCTTCCCGTGCTGCTGGCCCTGGCCCTGGGCCTGGCCGCGACCGGTCCCGAGTGGCGCACACCGTTACGCGGCACTGCCCCCGTGGTGGATTTCGCCGTGGTGCTGGACGGCAGCAGCAGCATGCGGATCCTCGACCGACCGGACGAGGATCGCTGGCACGCCGCCCGCCGCACCCTCGCCCAGTTCATCCTGCGCCGCGCCGACGACCGCTTCGCCCTCATCCTCTTCAGCGCCCACCCGGTCACCCTGAGCCCGCTCACGTCAGACCACCTGCGCCTGCTGCGGATGCTGGCCCGCCTGGACATTGACAGTCGCGACGATGGCACCGCCATCGGCTCGGCGCTCATGACCGCCGTGCGGCGCCTGGAGGACAGCCCTGCCCGCAGCCGCGTCATCCTGCTTATCACGGATGGCGTGCAGAACCGGGGTCGCGTCACGCCCCTGGAGGCGGCCGAGGAGGCCCGGCGCAGCGGTATCCGCATCCACGCCGTGGCCATCGGCACCAACGGTGAGAGTCTCGTGCCCCTGGAAGGCGGTGGCTTCGCCCGCCTGAAGGTGGAGGTGGATCACGCCACCCTGCAACAGGTGGCGCACCTCACGGGTGGCGAATCCTTCGACGCGGAGGATCCAGCCGGTCTGGAGCGCAGCCTGGCCGCGGTGGATCAACTGGAGAGGACCCTCCTGCCCGTGGACCAGCCCACCGAGGGCCAGCCCCTGGCCCGCTGGTGCCTCCTGGCCGCGGCCCTCCTGGCCCTGCCCCTGGCCCTGGACCTCGCCTTCAAGCGGGGCCGGCCCCGGCCCGCCTGGGTGGTGGGTCCATGAGCCTCCCCTTCTCCCATCCCTGGCTCTTGCCACCCACGGCCATCGCCATCCTGCTTGTCCTGAGCCTGGCCCTGCGCGCGCACCTGCGACCGGGGCTGGGCGTGCAGGTGGTGGGGCAGCGCCCGCTGTGGCAGGGACTGGGGCTGGCCTTGATGCTGGGGGGCCTGGGGCTGGGGTTGGCGGAACCCCGCTGGGGCCTGCCGGAATTCCCCCGCCTCACCGTGAATGTGGTGCTCGACGCCAGCCGTTCCATGCGGGTGGCCGACGCCGAGGGTCGCACCCGCTGGGAGGCCGCCAAGGCAGCCCTGGACCGCATCTGGTCCCGTCCCCAGCCGGGCCTGCGCTGGAGCCTGGATCTGCTGACGGGCGATGCCATACCGGTGCAGCCCCCGGGCGAGGACCGCACCCTGCTGCGCGAGGCCCTGCGGGCGGTAGCGCCCGGCGACATCGGGTCCCCCGGCACCAGCCTGGGCCGGGGCCTGCTCCAGGTGGCGGCCCAAGTGGACCGCGAAGCACCCGCCGTGCTGCTACTCCTCAGCGATGGCGAGGAAACTTGGGAGACGCCCGAGGCGGCCCTGAATCGGGCCACCCTCGCGCTCAAGCAGGCTCGGCTGCCCGTTTGCATCCTGGCCTTTGGGGACGGCCAGCCCCACGCAGTTCCGCCCCGGCCTGGCGCCAAGGTTCCCGATCCCGAACCAGTCCTCAGCACCGCCCGGCCCGAATTCCTGGCGCACCTCGCCGAAGGGACCGGCGGCCAGGTCTTCAAGGATGGCGATGCCGCGGCTATGGGGCTCCAGGCCCTGGCTGCGGGCAAGCTGCCTCTGCCCGCCTCGCGATCCCTCCAGCCCGCCCACCCCGAAGTGGGCGCCTGGCTGGCCCTTGTGGGGCTGGCCCTGTGGCTCGCCTGGTCCGGAAAATCCCTCGCCAAGTGGCGGCCCATTCTGCTCTTGGTGGCTGGTCTCGCGGCCCAGTCACTCTCAGCCCAGTCGGCCGGGTCGCCGTCCGCGGGGTCACTGTGGGCCCCGGCCAGCGTCCGCGCCTGGCTCGCCCAGCGGGCCATCGATGGAGGCGATCTGCCCGGCGCCCGACAGTGGCGGCCCAGGGATGCCAAGCCCGCCCACGTGCTGTTGGCAGCTCAGATCGACCTGCAGACCGGCTTCCCCGAGGATGCCCTCAAGGTGCTCTCGCCCTTGGTGGGCCAGGGGTCGCCACGGCCCATTCCCGCCTGGCGTGCCCCCGCCCTGCTGCTGGCTGCCCGGGCTCATTTAGAGGCACGGCGTCCCGAGGAGGCCCGCGCCCTGCTGGGGCGTCTCCTCCTGGAGCAGCCTGGCCAACGGGAGGCCATCCATGACCTGCAAACCCTGGTGAAAGACGCCCTGCCGCCCCCCCCGCCCGATCCCAGGAAACCCCCGCCACCACCCCCGCCACGGCCCAGCCTGGGCGCGCAACAGGACGAACTGGAAGGCCTCAAGCAGCGCCTGCCCAAGCCGCCGAAGACGGCAGGCGGGGTGAGGGACTTATAGGCTGTGGGCAGTGGGCTATGGGCTGTGGGCTGTGGGCTGTGGGCTGTGGGCTGGGGGAAGGATGTGGCTCCGGTATTTATCAGCCGGCCCAACCATGAACGCATCAAAGGCAGAAAGACAGACGCGGCCCCGAAGGGCCGCATCAAGGATCTTTCCTACAGCCTACAGCCCACCGCCTACTTGCTGGCCCCGAGCCACCCGGCGAACTCGGCCCCGGTCCTGAAGGCGCCGACCTGGCGGCGCAGCTCCTTGCCATTGGCATCGAGAATCACCATGGTCGGGAAGGCGGTCAACTTGAACGTCTCGGCGAGCCGGGTGCCTTCGGCGACAGGCGTCGTATCCCGCTTCTGGACCAGGGCCGAGAAGGGCACCACCTTGGCCAAAGCCGCCTGGGCCTCGGGGGTCGGGAACACGCTTTTCTGAAGGTACAGGCAGGGGCCACACCATTCGGTCCAGAGGTCCATGAAGATCACCTTGTGCTCGGCCTTGGCGCGCTTGAGGGCGGACTGGTAGTCATGCTCCCACTTGGTGGGGCCCTGGGCCGACAGCGACATAGCCAGGGGCGCGGCAAGCAGGAATAGGGTGGCGAGGGGCTTCATGCAGGGACTCCTGGGGTGGCGGCTGGCCGCAAGGGGTTGGATGGACGCAAACCGGACTTCGTTCCAGTTTCCAGAATAGCCGGGCTAATCCCCGGGATCGCCCCCCCGTATTCCCATGCAACCCGGCAAGTGCCGAAGCCACACCCTTCCCAGGAGGCCGCCCATGCGCGCCATCATGATCCCGCTGGCCCTGGCGGCCAGTCTCAGTCTCCCCCTGGCCGCGCAGACCGCGCGGTTCATCAAGGTGGACATCATCTCCAAGTCCATGCATCACCACGCCAAGCAGAAGGGCGTGGACGGCCCCACCGAAGTCCACATCCGCATGCCCATCAGCCTCGCCAAGGGCGTGCTGGACATGGTTGGCGAGGGCGAGATCAAGGTCAACGGCGAAACCAAGAAGGGCATGAAGCCCGAGACCCTCCAGAAGCTCCTGCTCGACGCCAAGGCAGGCGACCTGCTGCTGGAGATCACCACGGACAAGGGCGATCACGTCCGCGTCACCGTCGAGTAACCGGGAGCCCCGGTCCGTGCAGCAGCCCAAGCCCCACTCTTGTGGGGCTTCTTCATGTACGCTGAGCACATGGAATCCCTGACCGAACTCCGCGTTCGCTACGCCGAAACTGACGCCATGGGCATCGTCCACCACGGGAACTACCCGGTGTGGATGGAACTGGGCCGCAGCGATTTCCTGCGCGAACTGGGGCAGAGCTATGGGGAATGGGAGGCTCGGGGCGTGCGGCTGGTGGTGAACGAGATCCGGGTGAAGTTCCGCTCGCCGGCCTACTACGACCAACTGGTGCAGGTGCGCACCTTCCTGCGGGAAGCCGGGCGCCGGCGCATGGTCTTCGGCTACCGCATCGAGCGGGATGGCGTGTTGCTGGCTGAAGCCGAGAGCGTCCATCTGGTGGCCGGTTCGGACAACCGGGCCCGGGTGCTGCCGGACGATCTGCTGGCCCTGGTTCAGCTGCCCTGATCAGGGGCCGGGCCACCCATGCAGGTGGAAGTCAGGGCTGCCATGGCATCCATGACCCGGCGACGGCTCTCGCTGAAGGCATCGGTCTGGAAGCTCTGAAAGCTCACCAGGCCCACCGGCCTTGAGGCCCATCCCAGGGGCACCCCGTACCAGGAGTGCGGGATGAGGCCGGTGGCCTGTTCCGCGGCGGTCAAGAGGCTGCCCGCGGCATGGCCCTCCTCCAGGGTACGGATGTAGACCGGTCGACGGCCCGAAAGCACCCGTTCGGACAGGCCCACCCGCTCCGAGAGGCGGCGGGGGGGATGGTTCCGGGCCCGGCCCCCCTCGTGGTAGAGGACGAAGCGAAGCTGGTCATGGTCCCAGTCCGCCACCGCCATGTAAAAGCAGGCGAGACCCAGCGGCTTGAAACAGATGTCCAGCAGGACCTCCGCCAGGGCCCAGGGTTCGGCTCCGGGCCTCATGCGCTCCAGGGCGCCCAGCAGGAGATCCCGATCCTCGTCCAGATGCCTTACCAGTTCCTGGGTGCTGGCCAGGCGGGCCTGGAGGGCACGGCCTTCGGCCTGGAGTTCCCGCAGGCTCTGCTCCCGCTCGGCCAGCGCCTCATCCTGCTTGCGACCACCGAAGAGACCCATTCGAACACCGGAGGCTTTGGAGGGAAGGAGAAAAGATGGTTTCCTAGAGTCATGATGAACCTGCGCCGACCGATCTCCCTGTTCAACACCCTGACCCGACGGGTGGAGCCGGTGATGCCTCTGCTGACGGAGCAGGTCTCGCTGTACACGTGCGGACCCACAGTATACAACTTCGCGCACATCGGGAATCTGCGGACCTTCCTGTTCCAGGACCTGCTCAAGCGCACCTTCCGGGCCGCGGGCTACGGGGTGCGACACTGCATGAACATCACGGACGTGGAGGACAAGATCATCCGGGATTCCCAGGGAGCCCTGCCCGGGGATGCCAGCAATGAGGCCCGTCATGGGGCCATGAAGGCCCTCACGGACCACTTCACCGCCATTTTCCTGGAGGACCTGGAGACCCTGCGCATCCAGCCCGCGGACTTCCTCCCCCGGGCCACGGCCTACCTGCCGCAGATGATCCGGCTCATTCAGGAACTGGAAGCCAAGGGCCTGGCCTATGTCCGCGATGGCAGCGTCTACTACCGCATCGCGGGTTTGCCCCAGTACGGCTGCCTGGCCCACCTGGACCGCGAGGGCATGCAGGCGGGAGCCTCCATCGACGCGGACGAATACGAGCGCGATTCCGTCACCGATTTCGTGCTCTGGAAGGCCACCAAGCCCGGCGAGCCCTGGTGGGACAGTCCCTGGGGGCCGGGACGTCCCGGCTGGCACATCGAATGCTCGGCCATGGGCATGGACCTGCTGGGCGACCGCGTGGACATCCACAGTGGCGGGGTGGATCTGATCTTCCCCCACCACGAGAACGAGATCGCCCAGAGCGAGGGCTGCCTGGGACATCGGTGGGTGAACACCTGGGTCCACGGGGAATTTCTCATGGTCGAAGGCCAGAAGATGGCCAAGAGCCAGGGGAACTTCTTCACCCTGCGCGACCTCGTGGCCAAGGGCGTGGATCCCATCGCCCTGCGCTACGCCATCCAGAGCAACCACTACCGCAAGGTGCTGAACTTCAGTTTCGAAGGCCTGAGGGCCGCGGAGAATTCCCTGAAGCGCATCCGCGCCTTCCGGAAGCGGATGGAGGGCGGCGGCGAGGCCGGCGGCGGCCCCTGGAAGGCCTCCACCAGCGCGGTACTTCGCCTGGAACAGGCCAGCGAGGCCTTCTGGGCGGCCATGGCCGACGATCTCAACGCCCCCGAGGCTCTGGCCGCGATCTTCACGCTGATCAGTGATCTGAATGCCCAGGATGACCACGTGGCCCTCACCCGGGAGGAGCGCGATGCCGCCCTGGCCTTCCTGGATGAGACCGACAGCATTTTTGCCGCCTGGCCGCAGGAGGCGGCTTCCCTGGATGCCGAGGTGGAAGCCCTCATCGAGGCCCGCCGAACGGCCAAGGCCGCCAAGAACTGGGCCGAGTCGGACCGGGTGCGCGACCAGCTCAAGGCCCTGGGCATCGTGCTGGAGGACCGCAAGGACGGTTCCACCGGGTGGCGCAAGGGTTGATGCTCATCATCGCAGAAAGGCCCTCGCGCCTTCGCGCGAGGGCCTTTCTGCGATGATGGTACTAGCGGCTCAGCCGCCGCAACGCGATGGTGATGAACTCGGGGGGCCCGGGCAGCAGTCCCGAATCGGCGACGGCATTCTGACCTTCCCTCGTCAGGAGGAAGTGGATGATTTCATTCACGGGCCCGGGCAGCGGGCTGCCTGGTGTCCGGTTCAAATAGGCGTAGTAGAGGCGGGGCATGGGGTATTTGCTGGTAGTGACGTTGTCCTGATTCGGGAAGCGGGCATCTTCCCCATGGAAGGGCACCACGGGGAGGATCTTGTTGGCGAAGTACCAGGAGGCCATGGTGCTGATGGCGATGCCGGTCTGATCGGTCATGACCACCTCGGCCAGGGCCGCGGCATCATCCCGGCTGAGGATCCCCGGCCGGTAGGGTCCATTGAGAAGGACCTTGTCCTTGACCGAAGCATTCGTGGCCGTGCCGGGGCCCCGGGTGTAGGCGTGGATGGGGAGCTTGGCCCATTCACCTCGCAGCCCCAGGTCCCCCCAGACCACGGCCGGCGCCTTGGCACCACCCAGCCTCGTCGCCGAGTAGATGGCATCCAGCTGTTCCATGCTGATGGAGGTGATGGGGTTGTTCTTGTTCACGAAGACGATGTTGGCATCCATGCAGACCGGGATGCGCATGGGCTGGTAGCCGTACTTGGTCTGGAAGGCGGTGGTCTCTTCCGGAGTGAATTCCCGGGCCGTCAGGATCAACAGGCTGGTCCCGTCGAAGAAGGCCTTGACGGCATCCTTGGTCAAGCTGGGACGGAAGATCAGGTTCGCCTCCGGGTGGATCTTCCGGAAAACGGCCGACCACTCCTCTCCAAGTTCGGAGAGGGCGTCGGTCCCGATGAGGTCGATGGGACCCTTCACCTGGGTGAGCGGCTGGTAGCCCGGAATGGCGGCGGGAACCTTGGCCCTGACCTGGGCCGTCTGGGCCTGCAGCCACCCAGCACAGGCCATGCCCATCACCAGGGTCAGTCCCGCAACGAAAGGCACATGGTGCTTGCTCATGGCATTACCTCTCGAACGGATACGCAACGGAAACATTTGAACCTGGCCCCCTTGGCGCCATGACAGGTGGGCTGCGGAGATTGTAAAATAGTTGCAACGTGCGTCATCATCTCACACCCAGTCCCAGGCTATCTCTTCCCAGGATTGTTACTGTGATTCAGATCACGCTCTCATCGCCAAGGCGCCAGAGGGTTGAATCTGAACCATTCTATGGTGGATTGTCCTTGGCGGATGACCACGGGATCTCTGTGGATTGCTCCCGCACCCAACGCTCTTGCACCGCTTGGACCCCCAGGAACCCCTCATGACTTCTAGCCGCCACCTCACCCTCATCCTCATCAGCCTGCTGGGGACGGTCACTGCCCCGGCCCAGGAAGCGAAGGGCTTCAAGCTCCCGGCCTATCACGCCAAGGCCGGCGTCCATTGTTTCGACTGCCACCGGGAGGAGAAGCCCACCAAGAAAGCCGTCGCCTCGGAATCCTGCATGGCCTGCCACGGCGATTATCCCGCCATGAAGGCCCTCACGAAGCAGGCCAAGCCCAATCCCCACGATTCCCATCAGGGGGAGATCGCCTGCACGGAATGCCACCGCCAGCACCTTCCCCCCGTGGTGAAGTGCCTGGAATGCCACGAGGGCAAGTACAAGTTCCAGGTTAAATAAGAGCAGCAGCGAAGACGCGCTCCGGGAGGAGTTCCTCCATGCACTGCCGTCGCTGGCAATCCCGTTCTCGACAGGGAGAGCAGCTGATGCCGGTGCGCAGCACCCGTCCCGCGCCCGGTGGCAGGCCCGCCACCACTGGATCGCTGGAACCATACAATCCCAACGCTGGAACCCCCAAGACCACGGCCAGGTGCAGCAGCCCCGTATCCGGCGCAATCACCTGATCCGCCTGGCGCAGTGCCGACGCCAGTTGCCAGAACTCGAGCCGGGGCAGGGCCGCGACACCGGTGGCCTCGGGCAGCCAGCCCCGCAGGTCCTCTTCCTCGGGCCCCAGGGACCACCTAAGGTCGAAGCGATCTTTCAACATTCCGGCCAGGGTGATCCAGTGGTGGAGGGGCCAGCGCTTGATGGCCCCGCGGCGGGAAGCGCCGGGCACCAGGACCGTGCGGGGTTTGATCGCCTGGTGCCAGATGGTGCCAGGGTCCGGGAGGTCCACGGTCCCCAGGATGGGCCGGAAACGGCCCAGGCCGCGGACGCCCCGGCTCTGCCCAAAGGCCTCGGCCAGGCCCAGGGCCTGCTGGTACCGCGTCTGCGGTTGGAATGGCAGCGGATGGGTCTGCAGGCGCCCCGCGAATTCCTTGGTGACGCCATCGCCCCAGCGCTCCGAGATGCCGGCCAGCCGCGGGATCAGGGCCGCCTTGAGGATGCCGTGGAAATCCAGGCTGGCTTCCGCCCCTTGAATCTGGTCCGCCACCCGCTTGAGTTCAACCATGGCCGTCAGGGGATTGGACAGGCGCCGCCGCCGAACCAGCACCGGTTCCAGCCAGGGCAGCGGTTGCAGCAGGAAGGCGTGGCGATCCTCGACCACCGTCCGGAACCGCGCCGCCGGAAAGGCCTCCCGCAGGTTCGCCCAGGCGGGCAGCACGCGCAGGATGTCCCCCAGGGCGGAGAGGCGGAGCAGAACGAGGTCCATCCCTCCATCCTATTCGCTACGCTGGAGGCATGCGGACCTTCGCCCACGACCAATCCAAGAACCCACCGGAACGGAACTGGCTCGATCGCCTGGTTCGCAGGTTCTCGCGCATCGCCTACGGCTTGGCGGTCCTGCTGATGTACACCCTCGCCTCCACGGCCCTGGGTCTGGCCCTGGCGCCTGCCCTGTGGATCTGGCCGCTCCTGCACCGCTGGTCACTGTCGTTCCCTGGCCCCCTGCCCTGGCTCGGGTCGGGCTTCGCACTGGCCCTCTGTTTCTTCATCTTCGGGCTGGCCCTCCTGGTGGTCATTCCCCTGTACAACTGGATCCTGCCCACCCGGATCAAGCCCTTCAAGGGCGGCTACTACACGCTGCACGCCCTGCCCTGGTTCCTTCACAACGGCCTCTTCTACCTGGTGCGCTTTACCTTCCTCCCCTTCGTGACGCTCACCCCCTTCGGCGTCTGGTTCCTGAAGGCCATGGGCATGAAGATCGGCCGCCATGCCTTCATCAACACGGAATACATCAGCGACCCCCAGCTCATTTCCATCGGTGACGACGCGGCCCTGGGCGGCAGCGTGCGCCTCTGCGCCCATTACGGGGGCGGCGGCAACCTGGTCATCGCCCCGGTCAGCATCGGGCACCGGGCCACCCTGGGCCTGGCCTGCTGCATCATGGGCGACGTTATCATCGGTGACGACGCCACCATCCTCCCGGAGAGCGTCATCCTCCCGGGGAGCCGGGTGGGGGCGGGGGAGACCTGGGGCGGCGTCCCCGCGCGCCGGATCGAGCGCGAGGAGATGGACCGAATCAAGGCTGAAATCCGGGGGATGGCTGAGACGTTGGGGTGACGCCGCCTACGGTCTCCTATGCTTACCCTCGCAGGGTCCCGACTCCGCGGGCTCCCCCGGAGCCCGCTCCATCACCCTGCGGGGTTCGCGGGGCGGCGTCCCCGCGCGCCGGATCGAGCGCGAGGAAATGGATCGAATCAAGGCTGAGATCCGGGGGATGGCTGAGACGTTGGGGTGACGCCGGGAACGGACTGGGATTTCCTCCCTGTGGGGCCCCGCTCCAGAGACTGCCTTGCAGCCCCTTCCGCGACCCACATGGTCGGGACTAGCCAAGCCTTGCGGATCCCGGGACAATGCAGGGTTGGCTCCAGGGACTTCTCCCTTCTCCTGTCTGGTCGAATCCATGCGCACACCCGCCTTCCTTTCCCTGTTCCTCCTTTCAGCGGCCCTGGTGGCTCAGGCGCCGGCCGCTGTCCAGGCTCCGGCGCCCGTCCAGGCCCCGGCCCAGTCCCTGGGCGATCAGGTGAAGGCCGAACGGCCTGCCATCGAGCAGTTGATGACGGAGCTGAAATTCCCCGAGGCCATGAAGCGCGCCGAGGCCCTGATCCCCGCGGCCAAGCCCACCTTCAACAAGACCGACAACACGACCCTGGTGCAGAGTTGCGCGCTCTTTCTGGATCTGGCCACGGCCTACCGTCTGGCGGCGGAAACCGCCGATTCAGCTGGAGCCTGGGAGAAGGCCCTCGAATACGCCAAGGCCGGCAGGGAAGCGGCCATGGAGAGCTATGCGGGCGTGAAGGAGTCCTTCACCAAGAACGCCGCCGACTATGCTGCCGTCAGCCTTCGGGCCAAACAGGTGCTGGTGGAGAATGATGACCGCATCAAGGAACTCAAGGCCAAGAAGGTTCTGGATGCCGGCGAACGCCAGGAACTGGACCTTGCCCTTGGCGTGGAGCGAGAGGTTGGCGACAGCCTGAAGTGGTCGAAGTTCTTCCAGACCTACGTGGATGTGGCGAAGCGCGAGAGTGGGTCCTACGACCCCCTGGTCAAGGTGATGGAGGACAAGCTCAAGGGTGAAGCCACTCAGGTGGCCGAGTACAAGGCCGGCAAGGGCGAGCGGCTCAAGTGGGTGGATGCCGTGATCTCCACGCCCGCCTACCTGGAAGCCCAGGGCGATCGGGCCGGCAAGGCCCGCTGGCTCTACCGGCTGGCCACCCTGGCCCCCGAGAACAAGAAGGTCCAGCACCAACTGGATGTCTTGAACGGGAAGGCTTCAGCTCCCCCTGCCAAGGCCGGCAAAAAGGTAAAGTAGGCCGGATCACTTCCCGGGCCTGTACTCTGAAGCCATGGCCCGACGTTCCGCCCCCCGCACCCCTGCCCGCAAGCCATCGCGCATTCCTGAACGGTTGGTACCAGCCCGGGCTCCGAAGGCCCAGGCCGGCAGGCCGCAGGGTCCGACGCTGCGACCCTTTGAAACCTTCGAAGCCACCTTCCTGGGGCATCCGGAAGGCACGGGTGGCTTCCTGAGGATTGTGGGCGCGCCCAAGGGCCCCCGCATGGACCTGCTCGTGGACTGGCGTGATGCCCATGGTGCCATTCATGGCGATCGCGTGGTGGCCGAGGTGAACGGGGAAGGCTGGGATGGCCGCCTCAAGGCCCGGGTGATCGAGATCAAGGGCCGCGGGGACTTGCCCCTGCCCGGCACCCTCCAAAAGCAGCCCTGGGGCTGGCGGGTCGTGCCCCTGGAGCCGCGACTGCCCCAGGTCATCTCGGTTCCACCCACGGACCTCGCGGAGGATGGCGAGCTGGTGAGCGTGCAGCTGGATCCCAACCCTGAAGCGAAGCAGTTGCACGGCACCGTGGTGGCCCGGCTCGGCAAGAAGACGGACCTCAAAATCGAGAACAAGCTCACGGCCGCCCTGTTCAACCTGCGGACGACCTTTCCCGATGCCGTCATGCAGGAACTGGCGCCTTTCCCCACCGCCATCCTCCCTGAGTGGATTCAGAACAGGGAGGATCTCCGCGAAACCCTCACCTGCACGGTGGATCCACCCACGGCCAGGGATTTCGACGACGCCATCAGCCTGAAAGTGCTGCCCAAATCCGAAGGGGGCGGCTGGCTCCTGGGCGTCCACATCGCGGACGTGAGCCACTACGTCGCCGAAGGCGGGCCCCTGGACGAGGAGGCCCGGCTGCGGGGCACCTCGGTCTATTTCCCGGACGAAGCCATCCCCATGATTCCCGAGCGGCTCAGCGGCGACCTCTGCAGCCTGCGGGAAGGCGTGGACCGGCTCACCATGACCGCCTGGATGACCATCTCTCCGGAGCTGGAAGTGGTGGAGACGCGGCTCTTCGAAAGCGTCATCCGCAGCGCGAAGCGCCTCAGCTACGACGAGGTGAAGGAGGCCTGCATCGACCGGTCCGGCCGCAAGCGGGCGGAGCTGGGCGAAGACCTCTGCGCCATGCTCGAAGAGGCCCTGGTGCTGTCCCGGCAGCTCACCAAGGTGCGCATGGGACGCGGGGCCATGAACCTGGATTCGGAAGAGGCGGAGTTCATCTTCGACGAAGAAGGGCGGCCCGTGGATGCCCGGCGCTACCCGCGCCACGACGCCCATCGCATGATCGAGGAGTTCATGCTGCTGGCCAACGAAACGGTGGCGCGCTTCTTCACCCGCAAGAAGATCCCTACCATCTATCGAATCCACGACGAACCCGATCCCCTCAAGCTCGAGATCTTTGCCGAAGTGGCCCGTACCTTCGGCCTGCTCAAGGCCAAAGAGACGCCCACACCCGAGCACCTCAACGCCATGCTGGACAAGATCCGGGGCGGGCCCCTGGAGGCCATGATCAACACGCTGCTGATCCGCAGCCTGAAGAAGGCCGAGTACAGCGCCGAGAACATCGGCCACTCGGGCCTGGCCCTGCAGGACTACCTGCACTTCACCAGCCCCATCCGCCGCTACCCGGACCTGCTCGTCCACCGCCTGCTCCGCAAGGTGCTGCGGGGCCAGCCCCTGCCAGAGGGGCTCCAGAGCCACCTGGCGGTCCTGGCCAAGGGCGCCAGCGACACCGAACAGAAGGCCACCGAGGCCGAGCGAGAGAACGACAAGTGGAAGGCCTGCCTGCTCATGAAGTCCCGGGTGGGCCAGCGCTTCAAGGGCCGCATCCAGGGCTTCTCCGCCAAGGTGGTGTTCATCACGCTGGAATCCCCCTTCGTGGAGGTGGGCGTGCCCCTGGCGGCTCTGGGCGGGGCCTTCTGGGTGGATGAACACCGCACCAAGGCCACGGGTCTGCGCGGCACCGTGGTGCTCACCATCGGCGATGGGGTGGAAGTAGAGATCACCGCCGTGGACGAGGACCTCCGGCGCATCAGTGCCTGGGTCCTGGAGGCCAAGGGCCAGGATGGGCACGGCAAGGCCTTCCAGTTCGTGCCGACGCTCGCGGCGCCTGCCACGCTGCGCGAAGGGGACCTGGAAAAACCCAGACGTGGCCGAGCTGCCCCGCGCGAGGACGCTCCCCGAAGTCGGCCCGCCAAAAAAGCACAGGTTGGCGGGAAGGCCCGCGGGACGAGTGGAAAGGCCCGGGAGTCTAGTCCAAAACCGCCTAAGGGGAGTGTCCGCGGGACGGGCAAGCGGAAGGGCCGGTGATCGTCGCGCCGGCACCCGTCCGCTGTCTGGGCGTGGACCCGGGCTCCCTGGCCTGCGGCTGGGCCGTGGTGGAGCGCATCGGTTCGCGCATGTCCCTGGTGGAAGCCGGGGTCATCCGCAATCCCCGGGGCGCGGATTTCGACCAGCGGGTCCTCCTCATCCATGAGCGGCTGGCCGAGGCCATCGCTGCCCACGGCCCCGGCTTCATGGCGGTGGAATCCCCCTTCGTGGAAAAGAATGCCGCCACGGCCCTGAAGCTGGGCCAGATCCGGGGCGCCATCCTGCTCACGGCCGCCCTCCACGGCCTGCCCGTAGGCGACTACAACCCCATGCAGGTGAAGAAGGCGGTCAGCGGCTACGGCTGGGCCGACAAGCACCAGGTGGGCAAGATGGTGATGACCCTCTTGAACCTGAAGGAGCCCTTGGCCGCCGATGCGGCAGATGCGGCCGCCGTGGCCATCGGTCACCTGTTGGCCACGCGCAGGGTCTGAACCGGGCCCCTGTTGGGGCCATGGGAGACCTGGATGTCATGTTTTTCAATGGCTTCGCGGATTGTCATGACGTTCGTGACAATAATTCTCGTAACTCGTGACATCTCTTGTGATGCCTGTCACTAGCCTAAGTCATCAACAAACACGATGATGATGTCCAGGAAGCCCACGGAGCCACCATGCACATGGACACTTCAGCGCGACAGCACAACCCCGCCTTTTGGTCCACCGCTGAGCGCCTGCACGAAGTCTTCGGCCAGCTGGAGCGCCAGATGGGCAGCTCACCGCGCGGCCTCGCCGTCCTCCGCCAGGTCCAGGCCCTCGAGGCCGAACTCGAAGCCGAAGTGATGCACCGCAGCCGGCGGACCGTCGCAGCCTGATTCCTTCTGACACGCAGAACGGCCCGGCGATGCCGGGCCGTTCTGCATATGGGAATAGGATCTGAAAAACGCATCAGTGACTACGCCCTGGGCCGCTCACTTGTAACTCAATCCCTCCGGTCCTCGGATCAGAACACTGCCTGAATATTGAACGAAGTAGAGGATTCCCTCCCAGGGGCTTACGGTCCAACCATGGACCTTCAGTCGAAGGGCGCTGGTACCTTTGCTGCTCTCCTGAATCTGCGCCCTTGATACAGCAGGGGTGGGATTATCCAGGATGATGTCCTCGACAACCCAGGAATTGATCAAGCGCGTGTTTGCAAAGAGAGTGTCGTCCACTTTGAATCCGAGCAGCACGAAATTTGTTCCACCATGGTTCACGGTGAAACCGGTTTTACCTGCTCTGAAATCCTTATAGGTGGAATTAATCTCGTTTGCATCATTGTGCAGAATCACATCATTCACATTCTCGAAATTAAAACTCGTCACCACGGTCCTGGGTGTGAAGCGGAATGGCGAGCCCTGGCTCACTTGACCATCCTCGCGCTTCACGAGCACCAGGCCACTGAAGGCGGGGATCCCCGTCACCATGGGAACTTCGACCATCAGCTGGGTGTCACCGGAAAAGCCGATGTTGGCCTTCTCCTGGCGGTTGGGGGCCACCAGGAAATAGACTTCCGTGGCCGCCGTGAATCCCGTGCCGCTCACCAGGATGGGGTCTCCCGGCTCCCCGCTGGTGGCGCTGAGGCTGGTGATCGTCGGGGCCGGCACCGCACCACTTGCTCCAACGGCGCCTGGCTTCTGGCTAGCGCCGCCGGGCATCGGCTTCGAGTTGGGACCACCGGAGGCCTGTGGGGTGTTCGCGGTGATCTTCCCAACCGGCGCCCGCTGGGCCGTGGCCAACCCGGACGCCTTGACCATCACCTTCTGGTTGAGCAGGGACTTCTGGCTGGCTTGGCGATTTTTTCGCTGATCGTTGTAATAGGTGTTCAGCTGGGTGACCCGCTGATTCACGCGTATTTTCAAGGCCTCGGCTGCAGCTTTAAGGTTGGCTTCGAGCTGCCGCTTCGCCGCCTCGGCCTTCTGCTTCTGGTCGGCGGTGAGGTTCGTCACGGCTCCTGCTGCCTGATTGGCTGCACCCTGGACGGCATGCACCACGCTCGATGGCGACGGGGGTGGAGGTGGCGGCGCGGGCAGACCCTGGGCCATCCCGGTGATCGAAGAAAGCGAAAGGCCGCTCAGCAGGACAGCGCTCAGGCCCAATCGGCCAGCCAGGGCGTACCCACCGCAGAAGTGCTTGGTATTCATGAGAGTCCTCCTCAAGGAAAAGGTGGAATAACCACAGGACCTGCCGATCCGGTTGGACAAGTGACCTCGCAAATGATTTAAGATTCGGGATGAAGGCTCGAATTCTCCTAGCACTGGGCCGACAGAGTCCAGAAAAAACATTGAATATCGCCAAGATTTCTATCAACCCTCTCAACCGACCTGGCCCCCTGAGAAAGCAATCAGGACTATGAGCCCCCATGAACAGGGCACCCCGAAGGGTGCCCATGGGTCTCGGCCTCGCGGTTCTCTGGCCGGAAGGGGCTGGCGGAAACGGTCGCCCCGTGGGAGGAAGGAGGAACTCTTCCCAACCCCCAGCCTAGGCCGGGTGGCACTCGCCTCAAGGAGAAAAAGGGCGAATCAGTCGTGACGATTCACGCCAGGCCGGTAGGAGGCGTACTTCGGCTGCCATTGGGCCTTGCTGATGATGCCGGCGATCTGGTCGTCATCCAGGAGCCGGCCCAGGCCTTCGTTGCGGGCCTCCATGCCCACGGCGGTGGCCACGGCGGCTGACACCTGGCGGATATCCTTCATCTCCGGCAGCAGCAGGCCCATGGCCTCCTGCGCGGGGGTCACGAACTCGCTGATGGCCCGGCTGGCGGCGAAGAACATGCCGTCCGTCACGCGGGAGGCCTTGCAGACCAGGGCGCCCAGCCCCACCCCCGGGAAGATGTACATGTTGTTGCACTGGGAGGCCTGGAGGGTGCGGCCCTTCCAGTCCATGGGCGCGAAGGGGCTGCCCGTGGCCACGAGGCCCTTGCCGTCGGTGGCCTTCCACACCGCCTCGGGCGTGCACTCGCACTTGTGGGTGGGGTTGGACAGCGCCAGCACGATGGGCCGTTCCGAATGCTTGGCAGTCTCCGCCAGGATGGCCTCGTTGAAGAGATTCGGCTGGGCCGTGACGCCGATGAGCACGGTGGGGTGAGCGTTCCGGATGACGTCCTCTAGGCCGATGCGGGAAGGGTCGGTCAGAGTCCAGCCATCCACCATGGCCCGGCGCTGGGCCAGCGGTTCCTGCGGCCCCTCCAGCAGCGGATCCCCCTCGATGAGCAGCCCCTGCATCTCCACAGCGAAGATGCGCTTGCGGGCCTCCTCGTCGGAGAGGCCCTCCACCTTCAGCATGGCGCGGATGTTCATGGCGATGCCGGTACCCGCCTGGCCCAGGCCCACGATGACGTAGCGCTCGTCCTGGAAGCGGCTCTGCTTGATGCGCATGGCGGTCATCAGGGCCGCCAGGGCCGTGGAGCCCGTGCCCTGGATGTCGTCGTTGAAGGAGAGGATGCGTTCCCGGTAGCGATCGAGGTTCTTGAAGGCCGTCTGCTTGGCGAAGTCCTCCCACTGCAGCAGGGCGGCGGGGAAGTTGCGCTTCACGCCGAGGATGAACTTCTCCACCAGTTCTTCGTACTCGGCGCCACGCAGCCGGGGCCTGCGGATGCCCAGGTAGAGGGGATCTTCCAGCAGGCGGGGGTTGTTGGTGCCCACGTCCAGGCACATGGGCAGACAGACGGCGGGATGCACTCCCCCCACGGCCACGTAGAGGCTCACCTTGCCCACGGAAATGCCCATGCCGTCTGAGCCCAGATCACCCAGGCCCAGGATCCGTTCGCCATCGGTCACCACGATGAGGTTCACCTGGGGCTGGGAGAGGCCGTGGAAGATCTGGTCGATGTTGGCGATGTTGTCGGGCGTGATGAAGATGCCCCGATAGCGCCGCTGGATGTGGCTCATCTGCATGCAGGCCTGGCCCACGGTGGGGGTGTAGACGATGGGCACCATCTCTTCCAGATGGTCCATGAGCAGCCGGTAGAAGAGGGTCTCGCTGCGATCCTGGAGGCCGGCCAGGTAGATGTAGCGCTCCATGTCGTCGGGCTTGCGCAGGAAGGCCTCGTAGGCCCGGTTCGCCTGGGAATCCAGGCTGGAGACGCCCGAGCGCAGCATGCCGTCGAGGCCCAGGCTGAGCCGCTCCTCCTTGGTAAAGGCCGAAGCCTTGTTGAGGTGCGAATCGCTCAGGAGCTGGCGGCCCCGGAGGTAGACCTCGTAGTAGTCCTCGCCGGTCAGTGGATCGATCTTGAATCCGAAGGTCTTCATGGTTTCCCCTTTACGCCCACGGCCCCGAACCGATCGGGTTGGCAACAGGTCATGGAACCACCGGGGCTGATGAGCGCTTCAGTGTAGCTCTGCCAGGGTGCGACCGCTTCACATCCCCACCGGAGACTCCCGAAGCAGCTGGGCCAACTCACTGGCCGTACCCACGGGCAAGGCGCAAGTCTGTCCCCGGCAGAGGAAGGCCTGGGCCCCTTTGGCCCCCGGATGGCGGCCCACGTGCAGCGGCAGTGACTGTTCCGGGGAGACAGACAACACCAGGCCGGGCAGAAACCGGCGATGCACTTCCTCAAGCATGGCGCGCACCCTGGCCTCGGCTGGATCCCCCGCCACCGCCACCTCGAGCGTCTCGCGGGAGGCCAGGTCCACCACGCTCAGCAGCCCCAGGAAGGCCCGGGGGGCCCGCGCCATCCAAGGTCCGAAACACCGCAGGGTCCCTTCCGCCGCCACCCGGAACTCCTCCCGCTGGAGGTGCCGGGACAGGCGCAGCAGGCCCCGGGCCGCCAGGGTGTTGCCACTGGGCATGGCGTTGTCGAAGCCCGGCTTCTGCCGGAAAAGGAGGTCGGCCTGACCCGCTTCGGTGCTGAAGAAGCCGCCTTCGGCCAGGTCCTGGAAGCGGTCCAGCATGCCCTCCGCCAGCTCTTCGGCCCAGCGCAACCAGAGCGGATCGAAGCCCGCCTCGAAGAGGTCCACCAGACCTTCAAGCACGGCCGCATCATCCTCCAGGAAGCCGGCCGTGTGCGCCTTGCCCTGCCGCCAGACCCGCAGCAGCCGGCCCTCCCGCCAGAGTTCACGCTGGAGGAACTCCGCACAGGCCACGGCCGCCGCGAGGTAGCGGGGCTCGCCCAGCACCTGGAAGCCCCGGGCCAGGGCCGAGAGCGCCAGGCCGTTCCAGGCCGCCAGCACCTTGTCGTCCTTGCCGGGCCGCACCCGGCGATCCCGCCATAGCCGCAGCCGCTCCCGCAGCACTGGGTCTTCTCCCTCTGGAAGCGCCGCTTCCGGAGCACAGGAAAAGCGGTGGATGACACTTTTTCCATGCTCGAAATTGCCGGTGTCGGTGATGCCGAAGGCCGCGCAGAACCGGGCGCCATCGGCGTCGCCCAGGGCCTCGCGCACCTCCTCTGGCGTGAAGACGTAGAACTTCCCCTCCTCGCCTTCGCTGTCCGCATCCTCGCTGGAATGGAAGCCCCCACTGGGATCTCCCAGGTCGCGCAGCAGGTAGTCCAGGGTCCCGCGCGCCACCTGGGCATAGCGGGCCTCGCCCGTGGCCTGGAAAGCCGTCAGGTAGCAGGTGACCAGCTGGGCGTTGTCGTAGAGCATCTTCTCGAAGTGGGGCACCAGCCACTGGGCGTCCACACTGTAGCGGGCGAAGCCCCCGCCCAGGTGGTCGTACATGCCCCCTGCCCACATGGCGTCCAGGGTGCGCAGCGCCATGGCCTGGTCCTCCGCCGTACCTCGGGTGAGGATCAATTCCACGGCCATCTGCTGGGGGAATTTCGGCGCCGGCCCAAAGCCGCCCCAGCGGGCATCGAAGCCCCGTCGCAGCTGGGCCAGGGCCGCGTCCAGCACCGCGGCATCGGGCAGTTGGTCGCCAGCCTCCACCTCCGCCTGCCGCCTCAACTCTGCGGCCAGTTCTCCCGCCTGCTTGACGACGCCGCTGCGGTCTTCCCGCCACAACTCCGCAATGCGCTTCAGCAGCGGGACGAAACCGGGCATGCCGCCGCGGGGTTCCGGTGGGAAGTAGGTGCCCCCGTAAAAAGGTTCCAGGTCCGGCGTGAGCCACACGCTCATGGGCCAGCCGCCGCGGCCCGTGAGGGTCTGCACGGCGTCCATGTAGAGGTCGTCCAGGTCGGGGCGCTCCTCGCGGTCCACTTTAATGCAGACAAAATGGGCGTTCATGACCTCGGCCACCGCCGGGTTCTCGAAGCTCTCCCGCTCCATGACGTGGCACCAGTGGCAGGCGCTGTAGCCGATGCTGAGGAAGATGGGTTTCTGTTCGGCGCGGGCCTTGGCCAGGGCCTCGTCGCCCCAGGGATGCCAATCCACGGGATTGTGCGCGTGCTGGAGCAGGTAGGGGCTGAGGCTGTCCGAAAGGTGGTTGGGCATAATCCTTACTCCATCGGTCAGGATTATGCCTCAAGTTCCCGTCCCCGATGGGGAAAGGCCGCTCTGGCCGGTAGAATGATGGTTTGGTCCACGCCGGGGTCCCATGTTCGACAGCCTTACTCACAAGCTCAGCCAGGCCATGAAGTCCCTCCGGGGCCAGTCCAAGCTGACCGAAGCCAACCTGGACACCGTGCTGCGCGAAGTGCGCATGGCCCTCCTGGAGGCCGACGTCCACGTGAGCGTGGCCCGCACCTTCTTGCAGCGGGTGAAGGAGAAGGCCCTGGGTACCGAGGTCATGCAGGGTCTCAATCCAGCCCAGGCCTTCATTGAGATCGTCCACCGCGAACTGGTGGAGATCATGGGCGGCCAGGCCGCCGAGCATCCCATCACCTTCGCGTCGAAGTCGCCGACGGTGGTGATGATGGTGGGCCTCCAGGGCGCCGGCAAGACCACCACCTGCGGCAAGCTGGCGGTGTACCTGAAGAAGCTGGGTAGCTCGCCCCTGCTGGTGCCTGCGGACGTCTACCGCCCCGCCGCCATCGAGCAGCTGCACATCGTGGCCAAGGAGGCGGGCGTGCCTTCCTTCCACACGGAAGAAAAGGACCCTGTCGCCATCTGCGCCGCGGCCGTCGCCGAAGCACGGCTGAAGGGCTGGGACGTGGTGGTGCTGGACACCGCGGGCCGGCTCCATCTGGACGACACCCTCATGGAGGAGCTGGCCCGCATCAAGACGGCGACCTCACCCGACGAGATCCTCTTTGTGGCGGACGCCATGACCGGCCAGGACGCCGTCCGCAGCGCCACGGCCTTCCACGAGCGCCTGGGCATCACCGGCGTGGTGCTCACCAAGACCGATGGCGACACCCGTGGCGGAGCCGCCTTCAGCATCAAGCAGGCCACCGGGCAGCCCCTGAAGTTCGTGGGCGAGGGCGAGAAGCTGGAGGATTTCCAGCGCTTCCACCCGGACCGCATGGCCCAGCGCATCCTCGGCATGGGCGACGTGCTGAGCCTCATCGAGCACGCCAAGGACAAGCTCGATGAAAAGGAAGCCGAGGTCATGGCCAAGCGCCTGGCCAAGAACCAGTTCACCCTCGAAGACATGCGCAAGCAGTTCCAGCAGGTGCAGAAGCTGGGTTCCATGAGCAAGATCATGGGCATGCTGCCCCTGCCCGGCGTCACCAAGGAGATGAAAGACCAGATGGCCAGTGCCGCCACGGACAAGCGGGTCAAACATCTGGAGGCCATCATCAATTCCATGACCGCCGCCGAACGCAACAACCACAACCTGCTGGATGGCCGGCGGAAGCGCCGCATCGCGGCGGGTTCTGGCCGCCCTGTGAGCGAGATCAACCAGCTCCTCAAGCAGTTCGTGGAAACGAAAAAGATGATGGGCCAGATGAACGATCCCAAGTTCATGGCCCGCATGCAGCGCATGGCCAAAATGGGCGGTGGGCCCAGCCTGCCGTTCTAGGTCTTCTTCATGGCTGAGCCCCTCGTGTCGCCCCTCCGGTCCCGCCTGTGGATCATCCTGGCGCTGGGACTACTGGGACTGTGGGCGCTGGGTGTGGCCCTCGTCCGGTCGCCTGCCCCGGAACGGGTCCTGATCCTGGGCTCCAGCCTGGACAGTCAAGGGCGAGATCTGGGCCCCGGCCTGGAAGTCCTCATCGAGGATCATCTGGAGGTGCTGACCGGAGCCACGGTCACCCATGCCTCGGCCCTGCCTACTCCCGCGGAGCTGAAGCATCTGCCCTCCGCCACCCGGCTGCTCCGCTTCCAGGGCCGCCGTGAAGGGGACCTCCTGCACCTGGCCGCGGAATGGAACACGGCCTCGGGGCTGTTGTCCGGGAAGAACTGGACCCCTGAGGAAGCCTCCACCCAGGAACCAGCCCAAGCCATGGCAGCCCTCGTCCGGGGTTGGCCACTGAACGTGCGGTACCGCTACCAGTGGGGACTAATCCCGCAATCGCCGGCCCACTTCTGGGCCCTCATCGAAGCCATGGCCATCCAGGACGACCTCGAGGCCACCGCCCACTTGCCGGAACTGTTGCTGTTGGCCGAGGATGAGCCGCAGTGCGCCACGGTCTGGACCACTCTGGGAGACCACCTGTACCGCAGCCTCTGGATCAATCCCGAGGCGGCCGGCGTGGGGTTGAGCTCCCGTACCCACCGCGCCTTCCAACGGGCCGTGAACCTGGTGCCGGGCCATCCCCGGGCCACCTTCCTCTGGTCGCTGATGCTGACGGACACGGGCAACCAGGATGCGGCCCTGCGGGCGCTCGTCGCGGCTGCCCGGCTGCGGCCAGGTACGCCGGAGCTCTATCACGGCTTCGCCTACGCGGGCCGCACCGCAGGGCTGCTGGAAGGCGCCCGCCGGGCCCTGGTCCGGCGGAAGGCCCTCCTGGGTCCCCAGGACGAGCCCTCCACCTGGTTCGCTGAAACCACCTACCTGTACCAGGGGAACCTGGAGGCCTTCCGCCAGGAACTCCAGCGGGCCGGTGCCCTGCGCCAGGATGCCAGCATCCTCTTCTACCAGGGCTACTTCGCACTGCTGCAGGGCCGCCCCCGGGAAGCTCACGGATTCATGAAAGCCGGGAGCATTCCCGGGATGGCGCCGAAGCCCTTCCTCGATCTCTGCCGCGTCTATCTCGCCTACCTCGAGGGTCGGCCCCAGGACGGCCTCGCCGAACTCCATGCCATCGACGAAGTTCGCGGCAAGCTGCGGATCCCCGACGGGGAATGGACCTTCAAGGAGGCCGAGGCCTACGCGCTGCTCGGCGACCCGGATCGCGGCGTGGACTGCGCCACCCGGGCCTTCGTCCAGGGCTTCAGCTGCGCTGCGTGGTACGAGGCCTCGCCGTTCCTCGCGAAGGTTCGCACCCATTCCCGTTGGCCGATGCTGCGCCGGAACATCCGGGAGCGGCAGGCCGTCCTGGAGGGCAGCTTCCCGCCGACGGCCTTCGATCCCTAATGCTGTCCGGGGGGACCGCCTGCTCGCTCTGCTCGCGATGTCCCCCCGGGCCCCCGCTGCTTGGTCGGGGTGAACCCGCCCAACCAGCCTCGCTCTGTCCGGGGGGACCGCCTGCTCGCTCTGCTCGCGATGTCCCCC
>JBBQHW010000033.1:0-29111 GCA_038324335.1 Holophagales bacterium | reverse complement strand
AAGAATGCCGCGCCGGGCCGCAGTCGCATCATGGTTCGGGCATCAGGCGGGCCCTTGGCGGAAACCGGCATCCTGGCCGGCATGAGCGGCAGCCCCTGCTACATCGACGGCAAGCTCATCGGGGCCCTCAGCACCGGCATCGCCTTCGAGAAGGAGCCCATCGGCGGCATCACCCCCATCGCTGAGATGCTGGATCAACTGAAGGACATTCCCGATCTCGCGCCCAGTCGCACGCCCTTGATCCTGCCCAAGCTGGAACCGCCCAAGGTGCTCAAGGCGGCCCTGCTGGGCCAGATGCTGGATTTCCAGACCCTGATGGGCGAGGCGGATCCCCAGGTGCTGCCCATGGCCCTGGGCGGCAGTGCTCTGGGTGCCGAGGCCCAGCGCCTCTGGTCCGGCTGGCCGGTCACCTTCACGGCCGTGCCCACCCTGAGCGGGGGCCGGGACGAGGCCAGCCCCCTTGAGCCCGGGGGCATGGTCGCCATCACCCTCATGCAGGGGGACCTGGACCTGGCCGCGGCGGGCACCATTACCTATGTTTCGGGCAAGCGGGTGCTGCTGTTCGGGCATCAGCTCTTCAACCTCGGCCCCGTGGACCTCCCCCTCTGGTCGGCCACCGTAGCCACCACGGTGGCCAGCTACCAGAACTCCTTCAAGCTGGCCATGCCGGTGGCCCCCATTGGCGCCCTGCGCCTGGACCGCAGCTCGGGCGTGGCGGGCATCCTGGGCGCCGAGGCCCACATGGTACCCATGCGCCTCGGCCTGAACCTGGGCGGCAAGCGCACCCTCAATTTCCGCTTCGAGATCATGGATCACCCGGTGGCCACCGCCGCCCTGGCCGCCACCGCCATTGCGCAGACGCTGGACGCGCACACCCGGGGCCTGGGTCTCCAGAGCCTGTCCATGCAGGGGAACATCAAGCTGGTGGGCCACCCGGCCATCCAGATCGAGAATGTCATCGCGGACCTGAACCCCGGCCGCATGGCCCAGTACGTGGGCGCTCTGCTGCAGGCGGTCTGCCTGAACCCCTTCGAAAAGCCTCAGTTCGAGGGCATTTCGCTCACCATCAAGGCCGAGGAACGCCTGGACCTAACGGCCATCGCGGCCGTCCGCCTGTTGAAGGCCCGGGCCAAGCGGGGCGAGGTGCTCCCGGTGCTGGTGACCCTCCAGAACATCCAGGGCGTGCGGGAGACGGCCACCTTCAACATCCAGGTGCCCTCCTCGGCGGCCAAAGGGAAGGCCATCCTCATGGTGGGCGACGGCTACAGCCTCACCGCCGCCGATCCCGACGAGCGCGTGATCGAGATGGCCTCCCTCAACGACATCGTGCGGATCCTCAATGGCGCTTTGCGGAACAACCACGCCTACGCGCTGCTGGTGCAGACCCAGGCGGGAGCGGGCCTGCGCGGCAGCCGCATCGAGGGCATCCCGCCCACCGTGGCCAGCCTGGTGGGCGGCGATGGCGCCAGCAGTGACAACCGGCTGCAGCGGCGCATCATTGGGCGGGCTCTGCTGCCGCTGGAGCGCGAGGTCCGGGGTCTGAGCCAGTTGGAAGTGGAGATCGAATAGTTGCGTTTCTATGAAAGGATTCCATGCGCTGGATGACCCTCCTGCTTTCCGCCGTCGTGGGCGTGTCTGCCTTCGCGGAACAGCCCTCGGCCACCTTTTCGGGCTTCAACGACTGGCTGGGTTCCGAGACCAGGGGCGTGCGCATCGGCGCCGATGGTCGGCTGCGGCTGGCCCCGAACCTGCGCCGGGTTGGCCAGCTGCCCGAGGGCGTGATCTGGTCGGCCGTACCTGACGGTTCGGGTGGCGCGTACCTGTCCGCGGGCACTGACGGCAAGCTCTTCCACTATGTGGGCGGAGTGATGAAGCCCCTGGGCCAGGTGAAGGGCGGCATCGTGTTCGCGATGGCGCGCTTGGGCCAGGATCTGATCGTGGCACCCACCGGCGAAGGCAAGCTCTTCCGCGTGACGCCCACGGGCGAAGTGAAGCCCTTCGCGGACATCGACGCGCGCATCGTCTGGGCCCTTGCGGTCGAGGGGGACGCGGTGCTCATCGCCGGCGGCGCCGAGAAGGGGGCGGTGCTGGTGCAGGCCCGGGAGGGCTCCAGCCGCCGTCTCGCGGAGTTGGCGGACGAGACCGCCTTCACGGCGCTGGCCTCGGATGGGCAGGGTGGCTGGTACCTGGGCAGCCATGGCCGGGGCCTGGTGCTGCGCTACAGCCGTCAGGGCGATCGCCTGGAGACCCTGCTGGACACGCCCTTCGAGGAAGTGCGCGCGCTGGCCGTGGCCGATGGACAGCTCTACATCGGCGCCGACAATGGCCTCACGCCCAAGTTCAGCACGGGCCAACTCGAGCGCCGCGAAGGCTACCTGCAGGCCGATACGCCAGCCACCACCCGCTCCGCCGTCATCCGCCTGGACAAGGATCGCGTGCCCGAGACCCTATGGCAGAGCGCCCAGAGCCAGATCTACGCCCTCACCATCTGGAAGGGCCAGTTGCTGGTGGGCACCGGCAATCGCTCGCGCCTGTTCGCACTGCCCCTTGGCAAGGCCCGCGAAACGGATCCCTTCGCCATCGTGCAGGAATTGGGCACGGCCCAGGCCACGGCCTTCCTGCCCTCGGGCGGGGATCTGCTGGTGGTGGGCTCGAACCCCGCCGAGCTGCACCTGCTCTCCGAAGTCCAGGCCACGGAGGGCACGCTTGAATCGAAGGTCCTCAAGGGCGCGCCCATCGCCGATTGGGGCCGCGCCTATCTGGACGTGGAGCTGCCCCCCGGCACCAACGTCGAACTCCAGTTCCATACGGGCAGTACCGAGACGCCGGACGCCACCTGGAGTCCCTGGACGCCGCCTCTGCGCAGTGGCGAAAGGCCGGCCTTGCCGGCGGCCCGCTTCGCGCAGTTCCGCCTGCGTCTCAGCAGCACCCGGGGCGGCGCCACCCCCGTCGTCGAATCCGTGAATGTGTACTGGGCCCATCGCAACCTGGCACCGGTCTGGGAGGGCGTGGACATCATGCCGCCGGGCCTGGTCATCACCCGAACCGCGCCCCCGGAGGACATTGGCATCGAACGGGTGCCGTTGGAGACCCAGAAACTCATTCCGGCCCTGGGCTACCTGGGCGCGGAGAAGCGCAGTTTCCGACGCGCTGGCCAGAGCTTCGTCTTCCGCGTCAACGATCCCAACGGCGACACCCTCCAGTACGCCATCCGCCTGCTTCCGGAGCGCGGGGCGCCCATGCTCCTGGAGAAGGCCTGGAAGGAAAAGTTCTTCAGTTTCGACACCCTGCCGGTGCCGGATGGCCGCTACCGGCTGGAAGTGACCGCCTCCGACGCGCCCACGGCGCCCTTCAACGCCGCGCTCACCAGCACCTGGCGCACGGCCGCCTTCGTCGTGGACCACACGCCGCCCGCCATCCTTGAGTTGAGCGCGGTGCCCGAGGGCGAAGGGATCCGGGTGAAGTTCCTGGCCCGGGACGAGACCTCCATGCTCAAGGAGGCGGCCATCAGCGCCGATGGTGAACGCTGGCTCCAGATCGTGCCGGAGGATCGGGTCTTCGACCAGAAGGAGGAGCGCTTCGACGTGGTGGTGCCCCGCGAGGCCATCCGCGGCGACCGGGTCCTGGTGCGGGTGGTGGACCAGCACAATAACGAGCAGACGGCTTCGACTGCGCTCGGCGCCGTGGGCGCCAAGCGGTAGCCGCTCTCTGCTCCAAAAAGGGCGGGCCATTCGTCCCGCCCTTTTTAGAGATAGAACAGATTGTTTTCCTGTCTCCAGAACGTGCGGCCGCTAGGCCGCGCGTTCTGGAGCAGCCCCGCTACAGTCCCCGGAACTTGGCCGCCCGCTTCTCCAGGAAGGCGCCCATGCCCTCCTGCATGTCCTGGGTGGCGGCGAGCAGGCCGAAAAGGGAGGCTTCGTACAGGAGGCCCTGCTCCTGGGGCATCTCAAGGCCCTCGTTCACGGCGGCTAGGGCGCTGCGCAGGGCGATGGGTCCCCGCGTGAGGATCGTCTTCGCCAGCTTCTCCGCGGCGGCCCTGAGGTCAGCCTGGGGCACCACCCGGCTCACGAGGCCCATGCGCAGGGCGTCCGCGGCGGGCGCCATGTCGCCGCTGAGGATCAGGTCCAGGGCCACGCCCTTGCCCACCAGGCGGCAGAGGCGCTGGGTGCCGCCGTACCCTGGGATGATGCCGAGGCTCACCTCGGGCAGGCCGAAGCGGGCGTTCTCGCTGGCGATGCGGATGTGGCAGGCCAGGGCCAGTTCGCAGCCACCGCCCAGGGCGAAGCCGTTGACAGCGGCGATGACGGGCTTGGGCATGGCCTCGATGCGCTGGAACACCGCCTGGCCGCGGAGGGACTGCACTCGGGCGCCGGCCGTGTTGAGGGTCTTGAGCTCCGTGATGTCCGCGCCGGCCACGAAGGCCTTCTCGCCGGCCCCAGTCACCACCACCACGCCCACTTCGGCGTCCTGCTCCAGGTCCGCGAAGATCTGCTCCAGCTCCTGCAGCACCTCGTTGTTCAGGGCGTTCAGCTTTTCGGGCCGGTTGAGGGTGACCCAGGCGATGCGGTCGGCTTTTTCGACGAGGGTGAAGGACATGGGGGCTCCTGTGGTGCGGACATTGTAGGCTGATTGCGGAGAATGCAATGTTCCATCCCCCGCACCCCGAGACCTATCGAGACAAAATTCGCACCTTCCTTCGGGAGGACTGGGGCACCCAGGACTGGACCACGGCGGCGGTGCCGGACCGGCCCATGACGGCCCGGGTTGTGGCCAAGGAAGAGCTGGTGCTGGCGGGCCTGCCGGTGGCCGCTGAGGTTTTCAAACTGGCCGACCCGACCTTGACGGTGACCTTGCTCGCCGCCGACGGACATCAGGTGTCCAAGGGGTCTGAAGTGCTGCGCATCGAGGGCTCCAGCCACGGCATCCTCCTGGCCGAGCGGGTCATGCTGAACCTGCTGCAGCGGCTTTCCGGCACGGCCACCCTCACGCGCCGCTTCGTGGACGCCATCGCGGGCACGGGTGCGCGCGTACTCGACACGCGCAAGACCACGCCGGGCCTCAAGCTGCTGGAGAAGTACGCCGTGCGCTGCGGGGGCGGCGTGAACCACCGGCTCACCCTCGGGGATGGTGTGTTGCTCAAGGAGAACCACCTGGCCGCGGCCGGCGGCATCCGCGCGGCGGTGGAAGCGGCACGTCGCGGGTCGCCCATCCTCCTGAAGATCGAGGTCGAGGTGGAGACCCTGGATCAGCTCGCGGCCTGTCTGGAGTTGCCGGAAGTGGACGGCGTGCTGCTGGACAACATGGCGCTGGAGCAGCTGCGCGAAGCCGTGGCCCTGCGGGATCGCAGCGGACGGCGGCTCTTCCTGGAAGCCAGCGGCAACCTAACCCTGGCCCGGGCCCGGTCCGTGGCCGAGACCGGCGTGGACTTCCTCAGTGTCGGGGCGCTCACGCACAGCGCGCCGGCGGTGGATTTGAGTCTCCGGATGGAATGAGCTCGGCGCCGAGCTCCGCCGCTGCGCGGCGGAGCTGGAACAAAGCCATGGATGGCTATTTCAAACAGCAGCCTTTGGTTCGCCGCGCAGCGGCGAAGCTAGCTCCAAAGGGGGCCCCACAGGGGCCCGCTTTGGAGCCCCTGCCGAAGCCAGCAGCTATTTAACCTCGAGATGCCGCGTCTGCAAGAGCCGACCCAGGGCCTGGTCCAGGGTCGTCACGGCCTTCGCGTAGTTGATCTGGGCCTGCAGTTCGTTGCCCTTGGAGGTATTCAGGTCGTTGAGCTTCGACAGCACCAGGAAGTTGGTGCTCATGCCGTTGTCGAATTTCTTCTTCTCGGCGTCAAGGTCCTTCTCTCGGAAGATCCTGGTCTTCTCGGCGGCGGTCACGCCCTTGTTGGAAGCAACTAGGTTCCGGAAGGCCGTGCGGACTTGCAGGGTGATGCCCAGTTCCAGGTCATGCTTGGAGAGTTCGCTGGTCCGCAGGTTGGCCCGGGCGATGGCCTGATAGCCCCGGGCGGCGGAATTCAGGATCGGCAGCGAGAACTGCAGGCCCACGGAGTAGCCGGGGTTCTTGCCCTGGGTCAGGTCGGAGTTGGTGGCGCTGAAGCCGGGGTAGGGGGCCGTGTTGCCGTTGTAGGCCACGCTGAGGTCCAGCTGGGGCAGGGTCCGGTTGTTGGCGGCGGTTTCGAGGACGCGCTTGGAGAGCAGGTCCAGCTCGGCGCTCTTGAGCTCCACCCGGTTGTCCAAGGCCATCTTGGCGGCGGTGGCCTCGTCCATCTCCATGGGCTTCAAGCTGGGCAGGTCCACGGTATCCAGGCTGTCGGGGCGGTCGGGGGTGGGATAGATGGTCCGGATGAGGGCGTCCTTGGCATTGAGCAGGGCGGCCTCGGCCGTGATGATGTCCTGCTCGGCCTGGGCCACGGAGGCTTCGGAGGAGGTGACTTCGATGGGGGCCAGGGTGCCCACCTCCACGCGGATCTGGTTCTCCCGCAGCTGCTGCCTGGAGAGGGCCAGGGCCTGGCGCTTATTCTCGAGGTTCAGCTTCGCGTAGACCACGTCCCAGTAAGCCGAGTCGGTGCTGGCCACCAGGTTGATGACCGCCAGTTGGAAGTTGAAGTCGGCGGCCTTGGAGCCGTAGCGGGCCACGATCAGGTTGCTGGCCGTGGTGTCGCGGCCGAAGTTGCGCAGCAGGCTCTGGGTGTACGAGGCGGAAAAGAAGCCCGTGTATGGATTGGCCGTGGTTGTGCTGGCGGGAATCTCGCTGTAGATGTTGTTGGTGGATTGGTAGATCGGGTTGTAATTCGCCTGGAAGGTGCCGCCCCACTCCACGGGTTTGGCCAGGCCGACGGTCCAGTTCTTGGTTTCCTTCGTGGAACTCCCGAACCAGGGATTGCCGAAGGCGTCCAGCGATTTGCCGTCAGGGTTGAATTTCGAATGACTGAGGTTGAGCCCGCTGGTGAGGGTGAAGTCGAAGGCCCCCTCGTTCACCAGCACGTTGGCCTGCACGGCTTCGCGGGTCTGCGCCGAGATCTGCACCTGCAGGTTGTTCTTCAGGGAGGTCTCGATGGCGTTCTGCAGGGTCAGATGGGAGGCATCCACCTTCGGGGTGGTCTGGGCCACCAGGGAGAAGGCCACCAGCAGGGCCGGGTAGATTGGGAGACGCGTCATCACCACTCCTTGAAGATCGAAAAGAGCCGCCACGGGGACAGACTGCCTACGGACAAGCCTCGGGGCCGGTTTAGATTAACCCAGGCCACCAGGATGCCTCCCTCGCAAGATGAGGGCAAGGCGAATTCACCGGCTGTTGAATAACCTTTACTTCAACAACTCCCGGGCGATGACCATGCGCTGGATTTCGCTGGTGCCTTCATAGATGGTGGTCACGCGCACGTCGCGGTAGAGGCGCTCCACGAGGTACTCGCGGGAGTAGCCGTAGCCCCCGTGAATCTGCACGGCCCGGTCGCAGATCCATGCGGCGCTCTCGGTGGTGAAGAGCTTCGCGGTGGCTGCCTCCACTGTGCAGGTCTTCCCGGACTGCTTGAGGGAGGCGGCCCGGTAGACCAGCAGGCGCGAGGCCTGGAGCCGGGCCTCCATCTCGGCCAGGTAGGTCTGGATCATCTGGTGCTCGCCGATTGGCTTGCCGAAGGAGCGGCGGGCCTTGGCGTAAGCCACGCTCTCGTCCATGGCGCGCTGGGCGATGCCCAGGGCCTGGGCGGCAATGCCGACGCGGCCGCCGTCGAGGCCGCCGAAGGCCACCTTCAGACCCTCGCCCGGCTTGCCCAGCAGGCCGTCGTCGGGCACGAAGGCATCGTCCAGCGCCACCATGACGGTCTTGCTGGAACGCAGGCCCATCTTCTCTTCGGGCCGGCCCATGACCACGCCGGTCTGGTCCGCGTCGAGGATGAAGGCGCTGATGCCCTTCTTGCCCTTGTCCGGATCCGTGCGGGCCATGGTGACGAAGTAGCGGCCCACACCGCCGTTGGTGATCCAGGCCTTGGCACCGTTCAGGCGCCAGCCGCCGTCCACCTTGGTGGCCCGGGTCTTCAGGGCGGCGGCATCGGAGCCGGCATCCGGCTCCGTGAGCATGAAACCGCCCAGCACCTGGCCACTGGCCAAGGGCTTGAGGTATTTCTGCTTCTGGGCCTCGGTGCCGAAGGCCAGGATGGGGGCACAGGCCACGGAATTGTTCACACTCATGGTCACAGCCACGGAGGCGTCGGCATAGGCGATCTGCTCGAGGGCCAGGATGTAGCTAAGGAAGTCGGCACCGCCCCCGCCGTAAGCCTCAGGAACGGTCATGCCCAGGAAGCCCATCTCACCCAGCTGGGCGAGGATGGCCTGCGGGAATTCGCCACTGGCATCCCGGGCCACGGCCCCGGGCTCGATCTCGGCGGTGGCGAAGTCGCAGGCCGCATCGCGGATGGCAGACTGATCTTCCGTGAACTTCAGGAACATGAGTACTCCGGGGGGTTAAAACAGGGTAAGGCGAATTGAAGCGGAGGACAGCGGAGGAACGGAGGAAAGCGGAAGAAAGGACAGACGTTATTCTCCGCTTTCCTCCGCTTATCTACGTCCGTTTTCGATTTCTAGCGTCCTCTCCAGAGCCGACCATCCCTCGCGGGGCCTCAGGAACCAAGCGCTTTCCGAAGCAACACCAGAGCGGCCTTGGAGCCTTCCCACTTCATGCGCTCGTAGGCCTCGTCCGGGCCACACCAGAGATACTCGCTGTGTTCCGAAGGCTCCAATTGGACCAGGGCGTCCGTCGCCACTTCCATGGAGAAGCAGATCTCCGTGTTGAAGCGGGGCTCGGCATCGGGGAAATGGACGATGCTCGGGTCCACCCAGAAGCTGTGGGAGAGGCCCAGGGGCCGCAGGGTGCCACTGAGGCCGGTCTCCTCCCGGAGTTCACGGTGGGCGGTCTCTTCCGGCATTTCGCCGAGCTCCATCATGCCGGTGACGCTCTGCCACCAGAATCCATGCGTGGGCACCCGCAGCATCATCAGGATCTCGGGACCCTGCGCGCTGCGGCGCCAGGTGAGGGCCGAGACGCTGCGGCTGGGCGCCCGGGCGGGTTGCAGCTCCAGGGCCAGCAGGTCGATCAGGTGGTGCTGCAGCCGGTCCGTGGCCTCGTCCCAGGTAGGGGCGCCCTCGCCCAACAGGGAGGCCAGACTGCAGACGCCCTTGTCCGTGAAGCCGCAGGGCGTGATCCATTGGAAGTGGTCCAGGTTCGGCCGCACATTGAAGGCGATGCCGTGGGTGCTGATCCATTTGCTGAGGTGGAGCCCGATGGCGCCCAGCTTCTCCAGGCCGCCGCCTTTGCGGTATTTGGCCGTCTCCACCCAGATCCCGGGAGCACCCTTCAGGCGGTCGGCGATGACTCCGAACTCCCCGGCAGTGCGGATCATGGCCTCCTCGAGCCCGCGCACCAGGCGGCCCACGTCCTCGCGGCCACCGCGCAGGTTGCAGATGGGGTAGATGACGATCTGGCCGGGCCCGTGGTAGGTGACCTCGCCGCCCCGGTCCGTCCGGTGGACGCTGACGCCCTGGGCCTGGAGGAAATCCTCACTCATGTGGACGTCGGCGGGGGTGGCATTGCGCCCCAGCGTGAACACGGGATCGTGCTCCAGAACGATGAGCTGGTCCGGCCGGCCCTCCTCGCCCACGTACTCGGCGAGGGCCTTCTGCAGGCGCAGGCCCGCCGGGTAGAACACCCGCCCGAAACGGCGAAGCTGGGCGGGGCGGGGGACGGTAAAGCCGATCTCGGACATGGCTCGAGTCTACCCGGCCGTGGACAGCCCGGGCCCCTCGGCCATGATGGAGCCATGGCGAAAGTGATCGTGGTGGGCGGGGGTGCGGCGGGGCTGGTGGCGGCTTGGCGCGCGGCCACGCTGGGGCACCGCGTGACGCTGCTGGAGGCCAATGGGCGCCTGGGCGTGAAGCTGCGCATCAGTGGCGGCGGCAAATGCAACATCACCCACGAGGGTCCGCCGAAGGCCCTGCTGGCGGCCTTCGACCAGGCACAGGCGCGGTTTCTGCGGTCCTCCCTGCATGCCTTTGACAGCAGCGCCGTCATGGAGCTGTTGCGCCGGGAAGGCGTGGAGACCTACGCCCGCGACAACGGCCGGGTCTTTCCCCTGGACCGTTCAGGCAGCGCCGGGGCGGTGGTGGCGGCCTTCGAAACACTGGTGGGCCGGGCCGGCGTGGTGGTGCGGACCGGGGCCCGCGTCACCTCTCTGCTGGGGCGAGAGCCGCGAGTGGAGGGCCTGCTGCTGGAGGCGGAACGGCTTGGTGCCGACACCTTCATCCTGGCCACGGGGGGCGCCAGCTATCCGGAAACGGGCACCCGGGGCGAGGTGCTGGGCTGGCTCCGGAATCTGGGCGTGCCCGCGCGGCCCTGGTTCCCCGCATTGGCCCCCATCCCACTGACGCGCCCACGCCCCGCCTGGGAAGGCGTGGCCCTGCGGGAGGGTGAGCTGCGCCTTTCGGCGGGACCGGAGGGCCGTCGCCTCGGGGCCTGCGCCGGGGACATCGTCTTCACCAGGACCGGCATCAGCGGGCCCGCGGCCCTGGAACTGAGCCAGCCCACGGAGCGCGCCCGCCGCGAGGGCGCCGCCTGGCTCACCTACGCCTCCTGCGCGGAAATGCCTGAACGAATGGACACCTTGCTCCAGGCCGAGCAGCGCGCGAATCCCCGGTTGCTCGCCGCCACCTGGTTGCAGCGATACCTGCCCGAGCGAATGGTGGAGCCGCTGCTGCAGGAGGCGGGTGTGGACCGGGCCCTCATGCTCAAGGAGCTGCCGAAGGCCAGCCGAAAGGCGCTGGTGGTCCTGGTGACGGCCCTTCCCCTGGGGGAGCCGCAGGCGGTGCCCCTGGCCCGAGGAGAAGTGGCCGCAGGGGGCGTGGACCTCGCAGCGGTGGACCCCCGCACCATGGCCCTGCGGGGCTGGGAGAACCTGCGGATCTGCGGCGAACTGCTGGACCTCGACGGCCCCGTGGGCGGCTACAACCTCCAGGCCGCCTTCAGCACGGGCTACGCGGCGGGGAGCCTTTAGACTTCGACAGATTTCAGGAAAAGCAGGAACACAGAGGACACAGAAATCTCACAGAGGACACAGAGAAGGGAAGGCGGAGAGGGCGAGATCAGAAGCTCACGGAAAACAACAAAGAAGAATGGGTTGAGCCCAGGTGGGCTATCACAAGGCAGTTCTCTGCGTCCTCTGTTTCACTCTGTGTCCTCTGTGTTCCGATTTTCTTCTCAGCAACTCCGGGAGGAACTCAGATCCGCCCCGCCAGATCCACGACGAGTTCGCAGAGGCGCGCGGCGTAGGCCACTTCGTTGTCGTGCCAGCCGAGGAGCTTCACGAAGCGGGGACCGAGCGTCTGCGTCAGAGCCAGGTCCATGACCACGCTTTCGGTGCGGCCGCGAATGTCGCAGCTCACGGTGTGCGGCTCGGCGAGGGCCACGATGCCGTGCCAGGGACCGGCGGCCGCGGCCTCGAAGGCGGCGCGGAGGCCCGCCACGTCCGCGTCGCGGCGGAGGGTGGCCACCAGGTCCACGAGGTTCACGTTGAGGGTGGGCACCCGCAGGGCCACGCCGTCGAAACCGGCGGGCAGTTCGGGCATGGCGCGATGCAGGGCGCCGAAGGCGCTCGACGTGGTGGGGATGATGCTCTGGAAGGCGGCGCGGCCCCGGCGGCGGTCCTTGTGGGGCAGGTCCAGCAGGCGCTGGTCGTTGGTGACCACGTGGACGGTGCTCATGCCCACTGCATCGAGGCCGAAGGCGTCCCCGAGGATCCTCAGCATGGGCGCCGTGGCATGGGCGGTGCAGCTGGCATTGGAGATGACGCGATGCCGGGCGGGGTCCAGTTCGTTCCTGTTCACCGGGGCGATGACCGTGAGGTCGGCGTCTGGACTGGGCGCACTGATGACCACGTGGGTGACGCTGCCCTTCAGGTGGCGCGCCGCGTCGTCACGGCGCGTGAAGCGGCCGCTGGCCTCCACCACCAGCCGCGTGGCGGGCGGGAAGGGGATGAGCGAGGGATCGACTTCATGGAACAGGGGCACCCGGCGCTCCCCCAGCAGCAGGTAGTCGCGCGTTCCATCCGTCTCGCCGGCAATGGCCAGGCCGCTGGGACCATGCACCGAGTCGTAGCGCAGGAGCTGCACCACCTGGTCGAGGGGCGCCGGATCGTTCACGGCGCAGAGGAAATCCGGCAGGGCGCTGCCCAGCCGGCGCACCGCGAGGCGGCCGATGCGGCCGAGGCCGTTGAGGGCGATGCGCTTCATGGCTGGAGCCGTTCCAACACGTGGAGGCAGAGGTCCTTCAGCCGGGCCGCGTAGGCGAATTCGTTGTCATACCAGCCGAAGACCTTCACGAGCCTGGGGCCGAGCACCTTGGTCAGGTAGGGATCATAAATGGCGCTGGCGCCCCTGCCCACGAGATCCACACTCACCAACTCGGCTTCCAGCACGTCCAGATAGGGCGCCAAGGGTCCGGCCTCGGCGGCGGTCCGGAAGGCTGCATGCAGGGCCTCGAGCTGGACTTCGGTCCGCAGGGTGGCCGTGAGATCCAGGATGCTGACGTCGGGGGTGGGTACCCGCACGGCGAGGCCGTCGAGCCGGCCCTGGAGATGGGGCAACACCAGGTCGATGGCTGCGGTGGCCCCGGTACTGGTGGGGATCATGCTCTGCGCGGCGGCTCGGGCGCGGCGCAAATCCTCATGGGGCAGGTCGAGGATGCGCTGGTCATTGGTGTAGCTATGAACGGCCGTAAAAAAGCCGTATTCGAGACCGAAGGCCTCATCCAGCACCTTCGCCATGAGGGCGAGACAGTGAGTGGTGTCGCTGGCGTTGGAGATCACCCGGTCCCGCGACAGGTCCAGGATGTCCTCGTTGACGCCCATCACCACGGTGCAGTCCGCATCCCCTGAAGGGGCGCTGATGAGCACGTGGCTGACACCCTCCCGAAGGTGGCCAGCCGCCTCGGCCCGGCCCGTGAACCGGCCAGTACATTCGAGCACCACGCGGGCGCCCAGGGCGCCGAAGGGGAGGCTCCGTGGCTCGGCCTCACCAAAGACCCGGATGCGCTGTCCACCCAGAACCAAGTGGTCATCCTCGGCAGCCACGGAAAAATCCGACTGGCCCTGCACGGAGTCGTACTTCAGCAGGTGGGCCAGGGTGGCGGCATCGACCCGGTCGTTCACGGCCACCACCTGCACCTGGGGAGCCTGCATCAACTGGCGCAGCGCCAGCCGTCCGATCCGTCCCAGCCCATTGATGGCGACCTTCCGCATGCAGCGCTCCGAACCCTTGTTGTAGCGAGCTGCGCGCCCCCTGTCGAAAGAAAAAGCCCGGCGCGGGCCAGGCTTTGACGAATGGACAAAAGGGCCTCAGCTGGCCAGGCTCACGCGGCGAAGCCGGCTGGGAGGCGACTCGAGTTTCTTGGCGAGGGTGTTTCGATGGATGCCCAGTTCCCGGGCGGCGGCGCTGTGGTTTCCCTCGTGGGCGGTGAGGACCTCCTCGAGGTACACCCGCTCGAACTCACGGCGCGCCAACTCCAGGGGGATGCCGCCGCGCACCATTTCAGCCACGAGAATCCGGAGCTTTTCGCGCATTTCATCTTCTCCAAAAACCGTATCAGGTGAACGAAGGTAGCACTGGAAAGGCGCGGACGAAAGCCCTCATGTTAAGTTTGTGTCGGGAGCATGGGCTGCGGAAAAGTGTGTGGAATGCCTGTGCAGGAAATGGGGGACGATGTGCGCAAGACCAAACTCGTGATCACCTTGGGACCAGCTCTGATGCAGGGCGACCGGCTGCGGGAAACCCTTCGGGAGGCCGATGCCGTCCGTCTGAATGCCAGCCACGGCGATCCCGAAACCCGGGCCGAGGCACTGCAGCAGGTGCGGGCCATCGCCCTGGAACTGGGCCGGTCCATTCCCGTCTTCCTGGATCTGCAGGGCCCCAAATGGCGCATCGGCCTGCTGGACACGCCCGTGGAATTGGTGGAGGGCAGCGAAGGGGCCTTCTACGCGCCGGGAACGCCCCTTCCGCAGGGCCTCGCCTGGGTGGCGCCGCTGCCGCATCCGGAGCTGTTCGAGGGCGCCGAAGCAGACCAGCACTGGCTCCTGGACGACGGCACGCTCTCCGTGAAGATCCTCGCCAAGGGCACCAGCGTCGTGAAGGCCCAGGTAGTGATCGGCGGCACCCTGAAGGCGCGCAAGGGCGTCCATCCCATCGGCATGGACATCAACATGGACCCCCTCACGGAAAAGGATCACGCGGACATCCGTTGGGGCGTGGAGCACCACGTGGATCTCTTCGCCCAGAGTTTCGTCCGCCGGGCCTCGGACGTGCAGCAGCTCCAGGGCATCATCCAGCACCTCGGGGGCAACCAGCCCATCATCGCCAAGATCGAACACCCGGCAGCCCTCGCCCACCTGGGGGAGATCCTCGAGGTCTCCTGGGGCGTCATGGTGGCCCGGGGCGACCTGGGCGTGGAACTGGGCGTGGAGCGCGTCCCCACTCTCCAGAAGCAGATCATCAAGACCGCGCGGCGGGCCTTGAAGCCCGTGATCACCGCCACCCAGATGCTGGAGAGCATGATCGAGCACGCCACGCCCACACGGGCCGAGGCGAGCGACGTGGCCAACGCCATCTGGGATGGCACCGACGCCGTGATGCTGAGCGCCGAAAGTGCTTCGGGCGCCCATCCCGTGGAGGCTGTGCAGTGGCTGGCCCGCATCGCCGCCGAGGCTGATGCCAACGTGAAGCAGCGCGCCACCACCCTGCCCACGGAACTGGCCGACAAAGTGCTGTCCCGCACGGACATCTCCGTGGCCTTCGCGGCCTGCCGCACCGCTGACGAGATCAACGCCCGGTGGATCGTGGCCTTCACCGAGGGCGGCGGTACGGCCCGCATGGTGAGCCGGCTGGCAGGGCGTACGCCGGTGCTGGCTGCCACCGTGGATGAACGGATCGCCCGGCTCATGGGCATCCTGCGGGGCGTAACCCCCCTGATGATTCCCCGAGTGGACAGCACCGATGACATGGTGGAAGCAGTGCGCGCCCTGCTCATCGCCAAGCACGGCGCCGGGCCGCTGGACCGCGTCGTCATGACCATGGGCCTGCCCCTCTGGAAATCTGGAACCACCAACACCATGAAGGTCATGACCTTCTAGAAGGGAGCTCCCATGGGACTCACGCGACCTCAGCCCGGAGAATACGCCGAGGCCTACGCGCCCTATGTCGCTGTCGCCCCCGAGGGCAACGCGCTGGTGCTGCTCCAGGCCCAGCTGGGTGAGGTCATCGATCTCTACTCCCGCTTCTCGGAGACCCAGGGCGCCTTCCGCTACGCGCCCGGGAAGTGGAGCCTCAAGGACCTGCTGCAGCACCTCAGCGACGCGGAGCTGATCTTCGCCTACCGCTGCCTCTGTATCGGCCGGGGTGACGTGACGCCCCTGCCGGGCTTCGACGAGGAGGCCTATGCGGCCGTGGCCAGGGCCGATGAGCGCTCCGTGGCGGACCTGCTGGCCGACTTCCGCGCGGCGCGCACCGCCAGCCTGAACCTGTTCCGGGGCCTGCCGGATTCCGCCTGGGGTCAGCAAGGCACCACCAACGGCCGGAGCATCACCGCCCGCTGCCTGCCCTTCATCAGCCTTGGCCACGGGGCCCATCACCTGGAGGTCATCCGGGAACGCTATCTCCCCGGATTGAAATAATCCTTCCAGTCCTCGAAGGCGTCCACCAGGCTCTCCAGCTGGGAGGTCTCCGTGGTGCGGAAGCGGCTCACCAGCTTCCAGCCCTGGGCCACCTTCTGATAGCGATGCAGCCATAGGAAGGGTCCTTCCCAGTCACTCTCCGGGTCAGTCTTTGTCTTCACCAGGAAGGCCAGCGTGGTCCAGGGACCCCGGGCCAGGAAACGCCGGCCCAGTTCCTGGATGCCCGACTCCTCGTCGGATTCCAACACCAGATCTTCGAGATCATGCACGATCATGGGAACACCTTGGTCATGTTGGTCATGTTGGTCATGTTGGTCATCTTGGTCATGGTGGTCATCGTACTCCCGGGAGGCGGCTGGATGGAAAAGTTGATGGGGTTTGTCGGCGCCACGGTCGGCAGTCTGGTGGGCTGGTACCTGGGCGTGCTGGTGGGTTTCATGACTGGCGTGATCCTCAGCATGGTGGGCACGGGCTTCGGCCTCTGGGCCGGGCGCTGGGCGGCGAAGCGGTGGCTGGAGTCCTGAGCCTTTGAGATTTCAACCTGGGCATGCTTCCATTCCAGTCATGCGCATCGAATGCATCGCCATCGGCACGGAACTGCTCACCACCCGGCGCCTGGACACCAACTCGGTCTGGCTGGGCGAACGCTTGGCCGACCTGGGCCTGGCCTTCCACCGCAAGAGTGCCGTGGGCGACGATCGGGCCGACCTGGCCACCCTCTTCAGCGAGGCGTTGACGCGCTCACACCTGATCATCACCACCGGCGGCCTCGGGCCCACCTTCGACGACTTCACCAAGGAACTCTTCGCCGAGCTGCTCGGCGCGGAGCTGGTGGAGGATGCGGACAGCCGGGCCGACATGCTGGCCTTCTACGCCGCCCGCAAGCGGCAGCCCGTGCAGTCCAACTTCAAGCAGGTGCTCATCCCTGTCGGAGCCGAGCCCCTGCGCAATCCCGTCGGCACCGCCCCAGGCGTGTGGTGGCAGGACCCGGCCGGGCATCCGGGCGTGCGCATCGTCATGCTGCCGGGCGTGCCCCGGGAGATGAAGCGCATGTGGGAGGAGCAGGTAGAGCCGCGGCTCCGGACTCTGGCGGGAACCCCGCTGCATACCTTGCGGATGGTCGTCGCAGGCGTGCCCGAAAGTACGCTGGACGAGCGCACCCGCGAGGCCCGGGAACGGCATGGCCAGCTGGACTGGACCATCCTCGCCAACCTCACCCAGGTGGAGCTCCTGGGCCGGGGCGCGCATCCCGGCGAGTTGGTGGCGGCCCGGACGGATTTCGAGCAGGTGCTGGGCGCCGACCTCGTCTCCGTGGGCGACGGCAACCTGGAGGACGCCGTGCTGGATCAGCTCCGGGCCCGGGGCGAGACCCTGGCCGTGGCCGAGAGCATGACTGGCGGGCTGCTGGCGGCGCGGCTCACGGCCATTCCGGGCGCCAGCGAGGCGTTCCGCGGCGGCGTCATCGCCTACTCGGTGGCCGCCAAGGCCGCCCTGCTGGGCCTGGATCCGGCCTGGCTTGCGAGCGTGGGCACGGTGTCGGAACCCTGCGCCATCGCCCTGGCCGAAGCGGCTCGCACCCGCCTGGACGCCACCTGGGCCCTGGGCCTCTGTGGCAATGCGGGCCCGGGGGCCGAGGGCGGCGCGCCCGTGGGTGCGGTGCATGTGGCCCTCGCCGGGCCCGGGACCACGGTGGTCCGCTCCTTCACCATCGGGGGCGATCGCCTCGACGTGCAGCTGCGCAGTGCGGGCGCAGCGCTGGATCTGCTGCGGAGGACGGTGGCGGCGAGCCGCTGATACACTGCGTTCATGAATGCCATCGCAGCCTTCTCCCCGGTCCTCTGGTGCCTCGGCGCCTTTCTGTGTGGCAGCATCCCCTTCGGGCTGCTGCTGGTGAAGCTGTCCGGCAAGGGGGACGTGCGCAAGCACGGCAGTGGCAACATCGGCGCCACCAACGTGAGCCGTGTGGGCGGCAAGGCCCTGGGCGTGGTCACCTTGCTCCTGGACATCCTGAAGGGCTTCCTGCCGGTGTTCGTCGCCAGGAAGATGGGCCTTGGCGACAACACCCTTGCCCTGATGGCCCTGGCCGCCGTGCTCGGCCATGCCTTCACGCCTTGGCTGAAGTTCCAGGGCGGCAAGGGCGTGGCCTCGGCGCTCGGCGCCATCATCGCCTTGGCGCCCCAGTTGCTGATCCTGCCCATGAGCACCTTCATTCTGGCCCTTTGGCTCACACGCCATGTAAGCCTGGGCAGCATCCTGGCTGCGGCCATGGTGCCGCTGCAGTTCCTGATCCTCGCTTTCACGATTTTTGGCCCACCGGATTGGAGGATTGTTCTCCCCCTGCTGATCCTCGCGATCCTCGTGATCTGGAAGCACCGCGACAACATCCGGCGCTTGCAGGCGGGCACCGAGTCCAAACTCTGGGCCGCGAAGCCGGAGGCCACCCATGTCCAGGGCTGACATCGGCGTCTTCGGTTCCGGCGCCTGGGGCACGGCGCTCGCAATCACCTGGGCCCGAGCCGGGGCCCACGTGGTGCTCTGGGGACCCTTCCCTGAAGAGATGGCCCAGATGGCTGCCACTCGGCACCACCTGCGGCTGAAGGATGTGAGCTTTCCCGAGAGCCTCCAGACCACGGTCGACCCCACCAAGGCCCTCGCCGCGCCCCTGTGGATCTCGGCCATGCCCACCCAGGTCACGCCCGAGGCCTGGCGCGGCCTGCGGCCCCAGGCCATTCATGCCCCCGAGCAGCTCATTCATGTCAGCAAGGGCATTCTGCAGAGCACGCGCCAGACCCTCTCCCAGGCCCTGACCGGCGTGCTGGACCTGCCCGTGGGTGTGCTCTCCGGCCCTTCCTTTGCCGACGAAGTCTCCCGGGGCGTGCCCACGGCCATCGTGCTGGCGCTGCCGGCCGCCATTTCCGACGAGCGGGCTAAAGCCTTGCAGGCGCAGCTGGCCTCGGAACGGCTGCGCCTCTACCTCAGCCGCGACGTGGTGGGGACTGAACTTTGCGGCGCCCTCAAGAACGTCCTCGCCATCGCGGCGGGGTTGGTGGATGGATTGGGGCTCGGCTACAACGCCCGTGCGGCCCTCATCACCCGGGGCCTGGCGGAAATGGCGCGCCTAGTGGAAGTGCTGGGCGGCCAGGCTTCAACAGTCATGGGGCTGGCCGGCATGGGCGACCTGCTGCTCACGGCCACGGGGCCCCAGAGCCGCAATCGCACCTTTGGCGAGCTGGTGGGGAAAGGCCACAGTGTGGACGCCGCCCGGGACGCCCTGGGCGGCCAGGTCATCGAGGGCATGTTCACCACCGAGGCCGCTCTGGCCCTGGCCAAGGAGCACGGCCTTGACTTGCCGATCGCCGCGGAAGTGCAGCGCCTCCTCAACGGCGAACGCCCCGAAGAGGCCGTGCGGCGGCTCATGACGCGGTCCCTGAAGTCGGAATGATGCCCAGATTCCTTCCGAGCCAGGGGCGGGGCCGGTGGCGGCCGCGTCCGTGGGGCGGGCCTCTATGGCTGGCTCCTGCTAGAATCATCGGTTTGTCCTCGGAGTTCCCGTGAAAGTCCTCATCCTCGGCGTCAACGGCTTCATCGGTTCCCACCTGGTGGACCGCATCATGGCGGACACGGACTGGGAGGTCTACGGCCTGGACCTGGGCGCCCACAAGGTGGCCGACCACCTGGCCAACCCGCGCTTCCACTTCGTGGAGGGCGACGTGACCATCTCCAAGGAGTGGATCGAGTACCACATCAAGAAGTGCGACGTGGTGCTTCCCCTGGTGGCCATCGCCACCCCGAAGATCTACGTGACCGATCCCCTGCGCGTCTTCGAGCTGGACTTCGAGGAGAACCTCCGCGTGGTCCGCCAGTGCGTGAAGTACAAGAAGCGCGTGGTCTTCCCGAGCACCTCCGAAGTCTATGGCATGTGTCCCGACGAGGAATTCGACGAGTACGAATCCCCGCTGGTGACCGGCCCCATCCCCATGAACCGCTGGATCTACAGCACCAGCAAGCAGCTGCTCGATCGCGTGATCTGGGCCTACGGCTTCCAGCAGGGCCTCAAGTTCACGCTGTTCCGGCCCTTCAACTGGATGGGCCCCAAGCTGGACAGCCTCAACACCGCCAAGGAGGGCAGCAGCCGCCTGGTGACCCAGTTCAGCTGGAACCTGTTCAACGGCGAGCCTCTGCAACTGGTGGACCGCGGCACGGCCCGCCGCTGCTTCATCGACGTGGCCGACGCCATGGAAGGGCTCATGGCCATCCTCAAGAACGAGGGCGGCAAGGCCGACGGCGCCATCTTCAACATCGGGAACCCCGCCAACGACTACAGCGTGCGCGAGATCGCCGAGATGATGATCGCCATCTGGAAGAACCATCCCTTCCGCATCGAGCGCGGCATTCCCGAGGGCCGCATGATCGAGGTGGGCAGCGGCGAATTCTACGGCAAGGGCTACCAGGATGTGGCCCGCCGCACCCCCAGCATCAAGCGCATGCAGAGCACCTTTGGCTTCGAACCCAAGGTGTCCATGCAGGACTCCCTGAAGAAGGCCATGGACTTCTTCGTGGAGGAGCACAAGGCGCTGGAGAAGGTCGTGGAGACGGAGAATTAGATTTCCACTGACTCGTGTCTTCGTGGTGAATCTTGTTCTTTTGGATCATCCTCCTCCTATGACGCGCCGCGAACGAAGCACCCTCCTCACGCTCTGGTTCTTCCTGGGCCTGCTGCCGCTGCTGGTGCGGCCGCTCTGGGAGCCTGATGAAGGCCGCTACGCGGAGATCCCCCGGGAGATGCTGGCCACGGGCGACTGGCTCACGCCGCACCTGAACGGCGTGCTCTATTTCGAGAAGCCCCCGCTGCAGTACTGGCTGTCGGCCCTCAGCATGAAGCTGTTCGGCCTGAACGGCGCGGCGGCACGGTTGCCCCTGGCCCTGGCCTCGGGCCTCATGATCTGGGCCGCCTGGCGGCTGGCGAAACGCCTGGGGGCCCGGGAACCGCTGTGGGCACCCTTCATGGCGGCGACAGCGCTGCTGGCCTTCCTGGTGGGCCAGCTGCTCACACTGGATGCCCTCTTCAGCGCCTTCCTGGTGGCCGCCATCGCCGCCTTCGTGGAAGCCGTGGCCCGCCGCCGCGAAGGGCAGTCCAGCCTGGGCTGGACGCTGCTCACCTACCTCCTGCTGGCGGTTGCCATGCTCACCAAGGGGTTGGCGGCGGTGATCCTCACGGGCGGCATCCTGGTCTTCTCCCTGTTCTTCGCCTGGCGGGACGGAGACTTGCGCAGGGCCGTCCTGCGCACGGCCCTGGATCCTTTGGGTTGGCTGCTCTACCTGGTCCTGGTGGTGCCCTGGTTCTGGGCCGTCAACCGCGTGAACCCCGGCCATGCTCAGTTCTTCTTCATCCACGAGCACTTCACGCGCTTCCTCACCCACGAGCACGCGCGCCAGGGCTCCAACAACTGGCTGCTGGACAAGCTCTACTTCGTGGGTTTCCTCGCCATCGGCCTTCTGCCCTGGCTGTCGGCCACCCTCGTGGGATTGAAACGCAGCTGGACCTTCTTGAAGGGCAGGGGACCCCAGTCTCAGGAGCACCTCACCCGCTGGGTTGTGGGCATCACGGTGCTCGCCTTCCTCTGGCCCCTGGTCTTCTTCAGCCTCTCCGGCTCCAAGCTGCCGCCCTACATCCTGCCGGCCATCGTGCCCCTGGCCGCTTTGGCCTGCACCTTCGAGCGCGAGGGCGAGGAAGTCAGGGCCTTGCGCCGCATGGGCCGGGAACTGCTGGTGCTCGGGGGTATCTTCCTGCTGGCCGCGGTCCTGTTCCGCAAAGAGCTGGTCGGCTTCGCCTGGCTGCTGGCCCTCGGCTCCTGCTATATAGGCCTGGGCCTGTGGGCCTACCGGCCCAGGGGGCTCAGTGGCCCGCGCCTCATGGCGGCCTTCGGCGCGGCGCTCTGGTTGCTGGTCTTCGCCGGGCAGGCGGCGGCCGGGCCAGGCAAGAGCGTGGTGGAGCTGGTGCGGCGGGCTCCCCAGAACGCCCAGTGGATCAGCTGCGGTGACTACTTCCAGGGGCTCCCCTTCTACGCCCGCACTCGGGTGGTGGTGGTGGCAGGCACGGGCGAATTGGCCTTCGGCCGGGACCGGCTGCAGGATGCTGACCGGTGGTTCAACGAGGATCCTGCGTCCCTGGGTGCGGTGGCCGACCGCATGAAGGCCGAGGATCCGGCTCGGCCCGTCCTGGTGATGATCAAGGCCATCGAATGGAAACGGCTGGGCGCCGAGGAGCGGGCCCGCTGGGAGGAAGTGGCGCGCACCCCGGCAGCCCTGGTAGCCCGGCGGCGATAGCGTGGTGGGTTGTGGGCGGTAGGCGGTGGGCTGTAGGAAAGCAGCGATCGGTAGAACGAACGGCCGCTCCAAGATGAACGCCTCAAAGGCAGCTATTCAGCGCGGCCCCCAGGCCGCCCAGGAATCACTTCCCACAGCCCACAGCCCACAGCCCACAGCCTACTTGACCGCCTCTTTCGTCCCCTTGGCCACGCCCTTGGCGGCAACCTTGGTATCGCGCCCGATGGCCTTGCCACCTTCCTTGGCCGCGTGACCCACGGCCTTCGCGCCTTTTTTCGCCGCCTGGCCCACGGCCTTGCCGCCCTTCTTGAAGCCCTGGCCGATCTCCTTGGCCGCCTGCTTGATGTCCTGCTGCACGCCATCTGGGGAGGCGGCCAGGAGCAGCAGGCTGAGGAGCAGCGGAGTCATGTCCTATGTTATCGCACGGTGCGAAGGGACCGCTTCCAGGGGAAGATGGAAGCATGGAAGGAAGCTCCCAGCCGCCCCGCTCTGTCCGCCTCGCGGGCTGGTTGCGTGCCCATGCGCCGGAACTGATCCTGGCGCTGCTGCTGCTGGCGATCCTGCCCATGCGCGACCTCTGGGCCCCGGATGAGCCGGACTTCGCGCAGTGCGTGAAGGAGATGCGCCTGGGCGGCCACTGGCTGCTGCCCTACCTGAACGGGGCGCCCTACAGCGAAAAACCGATCCTCTACTACTGGGTGCTGAGGGCCTCCTCCAGGCTGCTGGACGCACTGACCGGGGGGCTTGGTTTCACCCAGGGCGTGGCGGCCTGGGTCCTGCGCCTGCCTTCGGTGCTGGCCGCCGTGGCCTTCCTGACGGCTTTCCGTCGTTGGGCCCTGCGTTTCCTGGAACCGGGCGTGGCCGAGCCCGCGGCGCTGATCCTGGCCACGACCCCCCTCTGGATCTGGCAGAGCCAGTTCATCCAGATCGATCTGCTCTTTTCCGCCCTGCTCGCCTGGAGCTGGCTCTGCTGGCTGGGTGGGTACCTGCTTCTCACACAACCGGGACAATATTTTGGAAATGATCAACTGATCTACCACGATATTTCTGATGGCCTCGGGTACCGGCAGAGCCGATACCGAGAAGACACGAAGGCACGAACAAAGCAGTTCTTCCTTTTCTCCTTCGCGTCTTCGTGTCCTCGTGGTGAATCTTTTTTAGGAAATGATCCCCGCCGCTGGTTTCTGCAGGCCTATGGTTGGCTGGCTCTGGCCTTCCTCGCCAAGGGACCACTGGCGGCGGTGTTATCGCTGCTTCTGCTGATTGCCTTCCTGGGCTGGCAGCGCGATTTCCGGACGCTGCGCCGAACCCACCTTCTCGCGGGCCTGGGTCTCATTCTGCTCATCGTCGCACCCTGGTACGTGGCGGCTGGTCTGCAGGGCGGGCCACGCTACGTCTATGAGCTCACCATCCTCCAGAACCTGGGTCGGGCCACGAAGGCCTGGGACCACGTGCAGCCCTGGTGGAAATACTGCGAATACCTCCTGGGTGACTTCTTCCCCTGGGTGCTGCTGCTGCCGGCGCTGGCCCTGCACCTGCGGCGGGAGCGCGGCCTGGACCACCCGGCCCAGCGGTTCCTGCTGCTGGCCTTCCTGGTGCCCTTTGTCTTCCTGAGCGCGGTGCAGAGCAAGCAGGGCAAGTACCTGCTCATGGGCTATCCCTTTCTCGCCCTGCTGCTCGGAGGCCTGGTCCGCCAGCTTCCCCTCGCGCGGACCCGGCGCCTGGGCAGCCTGCTGGCCGGGGGGCTGGCCCTGCCGGCGGCGCTTCTGACCGCCTTGGCCCTGGGTGCGGGCGGCGCCAGGGCCCAGGCTCAACTGGCGCCGTTTCTGGGGCCCGTGCGCCTCATGGCCCTGGGCATGGCCTGTGGCACGGCCTGGGTCCTGCTCCAGGCGTTCCGGGGCCACTCGAATCGCGTGATCCCCGGGGCGGCCCTGGCCCTGGGGCTGCTCTATCTGGTAGGGGGCACCTGGGGCTTCCGGCTGCTGGATTCCCAGAAGAGCTACCGCCGCTGGACAACGGCTGTCCAACCCCTCATCCAGGGACGCCAGGTGTTCTACTGGCAAACGCTCCGCAGTGGCGTGATGGTCTATACGGACCACCTCATGCCCGAGCTCCGTCACGCCGTGGCCCTGGAACAGCTGGGCCCCGAGGCCCGCCTGGTGGCCATGCAGGATGAATGGGAGCGGAATGCCTGGGGCATGACCCCGGCCCTGCGGGAACGCTTCGAGGTGTTGGTGGTCGTGCCCACGGGCGCGGACGAGATCCTTTTGCTTCGGAAGAGGGCCCGATGATTCCGAACGGTGCCTATTGGATCCGGGTCAACCGCTTCTTCGGGGACGCCATGATGGCCTACGCGGCCATCGAACCCCTGCGCCGGGCCGGCCTCCCGCTGGTGTTCTGGGGACCGGCTCCCATCGTGGATCTCTTCGCGGGCAGTGCGAACGTGGTGGCCACGGTGGCGGAGCCAGCGCGGAAGTACGGTGTCTGGGAGGCGGCGCGGCTGCTGCGGAAGCACCATCCGGCGGCGGTCATCGGCTTCCCCAAGAGCGCCCGGCCCCATGCCGCCAGCCTGCTGGCCGGGGTGCCGCTGCGCCTGGGTTGCGGCGACGGCGGCGTGGGTCTGCTGCTGACGCACAGTGTGAAGTTCTATAAGCGCCAGGAGCACTTCGTGGAGCGCTATGCCTCCGTGGTGACGCGGGCCTTCCCGGAACTGGGTCCCATGGGGTTCACGGCCTTCCAGCCGAGGGCGGAGGCCTTCGCCCTGCGGGACGCCCAGGCCCGGGAAGCCGCGTTCACCGACGACTACGTGGTGCTGGCGCCGGGTGCCAACAGCAGCTCGAAGCGGCTGTCCATTCCGCTCTTCGCCGCCCTGGGAAAGCGCCTGGAACAGGCTGGACTGAAGGTGGTGATTCTCGGGGCCGGTGGCGAGGATCAGCGTCTGGCCGGGTTGCTCACGGAGCGGCTGCCTCAGGCCCTGAACCTCGTGGATCGCTGCAATCTGTCGCTCTCCGCGGCCTGGATCGGCGGCGCCCGGGGCCTCGTGGGCATGGACTCGGGATTGGCGCATGTGGCCGGCGGGACCGGCATTCCCACCCTGGCCGTGTTCGGCCCCACGCGACCGCGGCATTCCCGCCCCTGGGGGCCCCGGGTGCAGGTGCTCCGGGACGATACGCTGACCTGCCTGGAATGCATGGAGGGCCTCTGCCCCCTGCCGGGCCACCCTTGCATGAACGATCTGTCCGAAACTGTCCTGTGGCAGGAACTGTCCTCCTTGCTGGAGTCCCCTTGAGCCCGAATCTGAAGGCCATCCCCCTCATCGTGCTGGGCGTGCTGCTCAACGCCGCCGCGCAGATCTGCCTGAAGAAGGGCCTCCAGGCCGCTGGCGGCATGCAGTTGGCTGCGGGCCCCCTGGTCCGGCTGGTGCTGGAACCCTGGGTGCTCGCGGGGCTGGCCTGCTACGCCGTAAGCGTGGTGGTCTGGCTGGGCGCCCTGTCCATGGTGCAGGTGAACTACGCCTATCCCTTCCTCGCGCTGGGATTCATCGCCAACGCCCTCATGGCCCGTGCCTTCCTCGGCGAGGCCATGACGCCCATGCGCTGGGTGGCGCTGGCCGTCATCGTGGTGGGCGTGGGCCTGCAGGCCTTGAGCGGGCGGGGAGAATAAGGCAGCGACCAGCAAACGGTTTGGGGGGATTCCATGAACCATCGCCTGCTCTTCCGTTCACCGGGTGAACCTGAGGTCTTGGAGTGGGTGGCGGCCGAATTGCCGGAGCCCGGCCCCGGGGAGGCGCGGATCCGCCACACCGCCATCGGCGTGAACTACATCGACATCTATCAGCGCGCGGGAGCCTACCCGGTACCGCTGCCGGCGGGGCTGGGCTTCGAGGCGGCGGGGGTGGTGGAGGCCCTGGGCTCCGGCGTCGAGGGGATTGCGGTGGGCCAGCGGGTGGCCTACGTGGATGGTCCCGCGGGCGCCTACGCGGAGGCGCGGAACCATCCTGCGAACCGCCTGGTGCCGCTGCCGGATTCGATTTCCGACGAGGTGGCCGCAGCTTTGATCTTCAAGGGGCTCACGGCGCACATGCTGGTGAAGCGCTTCTGGCGCACCGAACCCCACGGCTGGGCGCTGGTGCATGCGGCCGCGGGCGGCGTAGGCCTGCTTCTCACGCGATGGCTGGCGGCGGAGGGTGCCCGGGTGATCGGTGTGGTCAGCAGCGAGGAGAAGGCCTCCCTGGTGAAGGCGGAGGGAGCCGCTGCCGTCATCGTCATTCCCCCTGGCGAGTCCCACGACCAGCTGGCCTCCCAGGTGAAAAGCCTCAGCGGCGGCCAGGGCGTGCGGGTGGCCTACGACGGGGTCGGCCAGGACACTTTCACAGCCTCGCTGGAGAGCCTGGTTCCCTTCGGTGTGCTGGCCTCCTTCGGCCGCGCCAGCGGGGCCCTGCCCCTGGTGGATCCCGCCGAACTGGGCCGCCGGGGCTCCCTGGGCCTGCACCGGCCTAGCATCTTCAACCACATCGCCCACCGCATGGATCTCCTGACCGCGGCCAGGGAAGTGTTCGACGCCCATGCCCAGGGGATCCTCCGGGCTCACATCCACGCCCGGTTCCCGCTCCGGGAAGCCGCCCAGGCCCAGCGCCTCCTGGAATCGCGCTCAACCCTGGGGTCCCTGCTGCTGATTCCCTGATTTCTTCCAATACCGCGCGAGGCCGTAGACGCTCATGAAGGCGGGGTCCGCGCATTCGTAGTCCTGGACGACGCTCTCGGTCAGCCCGCTGCCGGCGAGCAGGTCATGCATGAAAGTCTCGAAGAGGGGCACCAGCGCCGCCTCGGCCACGCCTTCCTGGATCTGGGCCCCCACCCAGGCCGAGATGCGATGGAGGTTCTCCTCCAGGGAATCGAGATGCTCCGCGCCATCGGTCTTGATGCCGAAGTGGGTGGGGTAGATGAACCGCGGGTGGCGGGACCGCATCCGCGCGATGGAATCCAGCCACGCTTCGAGGTCGATGTCTGGGGGCGGGAAGGGCGGGATCACGGGTCCCTCGGCGATGCGGACACCGCCGACGTCCCCGGTGAAGAGGCCATCCTCCAGCCGGAAGGTGATGTGATGGACCGCATGGCCGGGGGTATGGATGGCCTCGAGAGCGACGCCGCCAAAGTGGAAGGTCTGGCCGTCCTCCATGGCCACGAGGCGCTCGGGAGCGATGGGTTCGAGGCGTCCCCAGAGGCGCTCCATGGCCGCGCCGTAGATGCGCTGCGCAGAGCTCAGGAGCTTGCCTGGATCCTGGAGATGGGCCAGGCCCTTGGGATGGACGTGGATCGTGGCGCCGTGCTGGGCCAGGCGCCAGGCGGCCCCCGCATGATCCAGGTGGACGTGGGTGACGAAGACGTGCCGGATATCCTCCAGGGCGTGCCCCTGGGCCTCCACGGCCGCGCGGAGATTCGCATAGAGCGACTCGGGCCCCGTTTCCACCAGGAGGGGCCCGGCGGCCGTCTCCACCAGGAAGGCGCCCACGGTGCCTGCGGTCTTGAAGTGGAGATCCAGCAGCTTGACAGGGCCCCGGGTCTCCCGCGCGGACATGTCCTCCTCCTGTGCCATCACCCGCAGACCTGGGCCAGCACGCCGGAACGCAACTGGTCCGCGCTGTAGACGCCGCGGTCCAGCACCAGGCTGGTGACGAGGTCCACGGGAGTGACATCGAAGCTGGGGTTCCAGGTGGGCATGCCCTCGGGGGCCCAGCGCAGGCTGCCAAAGCCGCGCACCTCGGCCTGGTCGCGTTCCTCGATGGGAATGGCCGCGCCATGGGGGCAGGCCAGGTCCACGGTGCTGAAAGGCGCCACGGGATGGAAGGGGATGCCGTGGTGGCGGGCTTGGACGGCCAGACCGTAGGTGCCCACCTTGTTGGCGAAGTCGCCGTTGGCGGCCACGCGATCCGAGCCCACCAGCACCCGCTGCACCTTGCCGTCCCGCAGCAACAGGGCCGCCATGCTGTCCGTGATGAGCGTCGAGGGGATGCCCAGCTTCTTGAGTTCCCAGGCCGTGAGGCGGCCGCCTTGCAGCAGGGGCCGTGTCTCGTCGGCATACACGTGAATGCGCTTGCCCTGCTCGAAGGCGCGGCGGATGACCCCCAGGGCCGTGCCGATGCCCGCGGTGGCTAGCCCGCCCGTGTTGCAGTGGGTGAGAAGGCCTTCCCCATCCCGGATGAGGGCCGAGCCATGCTGGGCCATCCCCTCGCAGAGGCGCACGTCCTCCTCGAAGATGGCCTGGGCCTCGGCCTCGGGGTCGCTGGCGACCTTCATGCGATCCATGGCCCACATGAGATTCACGGCCGTGGGCCGCGCCGCGCGCAGGGCTGCGCAGGCGCTGGCGTACTCGCTGGCGCTGGCGCCGCGCTGGGCGCAGGTGGCGAGGCTTGCCGCCGCCGCCACGCCGATGAGGGGTGCGCCTCGCACCGCCAGACGTTTGATCAACGCGATCATGGCCACGGGCTCGCTGCCGTCCAGCCACACCTCCGCATCCGGCAGCTGCGTCTGGTCCAGCACCCAGAGGGTGCGGCCATCGTGTTTCAGACCGAGCGAATCAAAGGGATTCATGAAGATTTTCTTTCCACAGATTTCACAGATTACACAGAAAAAATTCCCGCCAGAAATCTGTGTGAATCTGTGGAATCTGTGGACCCTCTTCCTTTCAGATGATCCTCGGGCCAAGCTTCGCCCGAAGCGAACTCAGTTCCTGAAGTTCCTCTGTGGATAAGGGCTTGGCACCGCCGAGGGCCTCGGCCAGCCAAAGGATCTTCGCCACCTGTTCCAGCCGCTCCATGCCGCCGGCGGCTTCGTCCATGTGCTCGCCCCAGCAGAGGCCGCCGTGGCGGGCGAGGATCATGAGCCGATGCTCGGGCAGGAAGGGCAGGAGGTTCGTGCCCATGGCTTCCGTGCCAGGCATGGCCATGGGCACGATGGGGATGCGGCCCGCGGCGAGGATTACCTCGGGCAGGCCCTCAGAAGGCAGTTCCTTCAACTCGGGCCGCGCCAGGGACCAGGCGATGGCCGTGGGCGGATGGGCGTGGACGATGGCCTTC
>JBBQHW010000032.1:0-29293 GCA_038324335.1 Holophagales bacterium | reverse complement strand
AAGGCGTAGTAGCCCTGGCCGATGATATGGGTGAGGCCCTGCTGTTTCAGGTAGTCGCGCAGCCAGGCGCGGCTGGCGCGGCAGGGGGTGGCGATGGGCGCGGAGGCGGCCTGGAAACCCTGCTCGTAGGCGGCCATGGCCACGGCCAGGCTGAAGAAGGAGGGGATCACCGTGTGCGAGGCCTGGGCCACGATGGTCTTCACGACCTCGGTATCGGCCAGCAGGTGGCAGTTGCGGATGTTGGAGCCGCCCAGGCTCTTGGTGATGCCGTCCAGCACCATGAGGCGCTTGCGCAACTCGGGCTCGAAGGCACGCAGCAGCACGTTCACGTCGTAGGGCTCGCCATCGCCCACGGCGTGGTACATCCAGTCGAAGAGAACGAAGGCCACGCCCGCTTCCAGGGCCGCCCGCGCCAGCACGATTTGGCGTTCCAGGGGGAGTGTCTGGCCCGTGGGATTGTCCGGGCTGGTGATGACCAGGCCCGCCACCTTGCGGCCGGATTTGGCAGCCTCGGTGACGCAGGCGCGAATGCCAGCTTCCGAATAGGCCCAGCCCTCCTCGGCGCGGCCTGGTGCCCACATGACGTTGGCGCCGATGCCGTACGGGCCCCAGTTGTAGCTGATCCAGGGCACGCGGCTCACCACCACCACGTCGCCCTGGCGGCCGTGGCCCAGGGCCAGCATGGCCTGGTAGGCCTTCACCAGGCCGTCGCGGCCGCCCTGGGTGCCGATGATGTTGGCGGTGCCCCAGCCCGTGTCCGGCGCCAGCTTCCAGTAGTTCTCGGCCACGGCCTTGCGGTAGGCATCGGTGCCGAAAGGCATGTCGTAGGCGGTGCCGTGCTGCTTCTGCAGTTCGAAGGCGCGGTCCAGCAGGGCGCCGGGCACGCCGGGCAGCGAGGCGCCGCCATCGCCCTGGCTGGCGTCGAAGACCGGCACTCCCGGCTGCTTCTCCTGGAAGACCTTGAGCGACTTGTTGATGAGGAACATGCGGGAGGGCGGGATGGGCGTCAGCTGTCCCAGGTGATCGCTCACGGGCACGAGGTTGGCCTCGGGCACGGCGAAGGCGGGGATTTCCGGAGAGAGAAGGGCAGCCACGAGTCCTCCCGATACGAAAAATGCCGCCCCTGCGGCAACCCGGGGGCGACAAGCATTGGTTAAGGCTACCAGTTCAGGCTCAGCGCTCACAGTTATAGAAGGTTATGAATTGATAATAAATTCTTATGATTCAACAGGCAGATCGAGGTGCGTGAACGGTCGGGCGGAGGGCCCCCCGTAGTCCTCCACCCGCTGGCCCGAACCCCGCAGCAGGTAGCGGTAGCTGAGCAGGCCCTCGATGCCCACGGGCCCTCGCGCGTGGATGCGCCCGGTGCTGATGCCCACCTCGGCGCCGAAGCCGTAGCGGAAGCCGTCGGCGAAACGGGTGGAGGCGTTGTGGAAGACTCCGGCCGCATCCACCTCGGCCAGGAAGCGGGCCGCCGCAGCGGCATCCTCCGTCACGATGGCCTCCGTATGGCCGCTGCCGTGCGCTTGGATGTGGGCCAGGGCTGAATCGAGATCCTCGACCACCTTCAAGGCCAGGATGGGTGCGCCGTACTCGGTGTCCCAGTCCAGGTCGGTGGCCGTTCCCAGCGACGGCACCAGGGCCAAACACGCAGCGCACCCGCGCAGCTCGACGCCCCGTGGAACCAGATCTGCCACCAGGGCCGGCAGCAGGCGCGCCGCAGCCTGGCGATGGATCAGTACAGTTTCCACCGCGTTGCAGGCGGAGGGGTACTGCAGTTTCGCGTCCCGCACCAGGCCTACGGCCATGGTGGTGTCCGCGGCGGCGTCGAGGTACAGGTGGCAGATGCCTTCGGAATGGCCCAGCACGGGGATTCGCGTGGACTCCTGGATGCTCCGCACCAGCGCGTTGGAGCCACGTGGAATCACCAGGTCCACCAGGTCCGGGCGCTGCAGGAGGGTCGCGACGGCCGCCCGGTCCGGCAGGCCCTGGACCGCAGTTTCCGGCAGCCCCGTCTCGCGCAGGGCCTGCTGCACCAGGGCCAGCAATGCGGCATTGGAGAGCACGGCCTCGCTGCCGCCCTTAAGCAGCACCGCGTTGCCGCTCTTCAGGGCCAGGGCGCTGATCTGGATGAGGGCATCCGGGCGGGATTCGAAAATGACGCAGAGCACGCCCAGGGGGCAGGCCACGCGAGTGAGTTCGAGGCCCTCGTCCAGCTGGCGGCGCAGCTGCACGCGGTGCAGGGGATCGGGCAGGGCGGCCACGGCACGAACACCCTGGGCCATGGCCGCGAGCTTGCTGGCATCCAGGGTGAGTCGCTGTAGCGACGCAGCATCGAGGACATCGCGGGCCGCGTGCAGGTCCTCCGCATTGGCCGCGAGCAGCGCAGGCGCCTGTCGCTCCAGCGCCTCGGCCAGCCTGGTCAGCACCTCCGTGCGAAGTCCCGCCGGCGTGGTCGCCAGCAACCGCGAGGCGCTGCGGGCAGCCTCTGCCAGGGCCTGAATCTGGCCTGGGTTGAGAGCTTCCGGCGTCATGGCTGACCTCCCCTGGGACCGGCGAGGAAGAGGGTGCCCACGGCTTCGCCTGCGAGGATTCGGTTCAGGACGTTCGGCACGAGGCCCGAGGCCAACACCACGGGCACCCCGGCACGCGCCGCCACCCGCGCCGCCTCCACCTTGCTCACCATGCCGCCTCGGCCGCGGTCGGAGGGGCCGTCGAGGTTGGCCAGCAACTCTGCTTCCAAGGGAATTTCAGTCAGGGGCGTCGCGTCGGGATGGAGGCCGGGGTTGGCGGTGTGCAGGGCGGTCACGTCCGAGAGGAGGATCAGCAGGTCCGCCTCCAGGTGCGTGGCCACCAGGGCCGACAGGTGGTCGTTGTCGCTGAAGACCGGCGTGTTGCCCGGGTCCGGGCGCTCCAGTTCCAGCGTGGAGACCGTGTCGTTCTCGTTGAGCACGGGGATGGCGCCCAGGTCCAGCAGGGTTTCCAGCGTGCGCCGGAGGTTGGCGTGGCGGATGGGATCGGCGAAATCATCCTCCGTGAGCAGCACCTGCGCCGCGCACAGTCCCATGCGGGCGAAGCCCTCCTGGTAGATGGACATGAGCTGGCCCTGACCGGCCGCGGCACAGGCCTGCTTCTGGGAGAGGCTTTCGGGCTGGATGCCGAGCTGGCGTGCCCCCAATCCCACGGCTCCCGAGGACACCAGCACCGGGTGGGCGCCCTGGCGCCGAAGGGCGGCGACGCTCTCCATGAGACCGTAGAGCCGGCTCAGGGCGGGGCGGCCCTCGGCGTCCAGCACGACCTGGGTGCCGAGCTTCAGCACGATGCGGCGGGCCCTGGCGAGGCCCCTGCGCTGGGCGTTTCCAGTGGAGGAATCGGGATCGAGTTGCATGGCTGCCTGCCTAAAGAAAAACCCCCGAGCAGTAGCGTCGGGGGCGGGAGAGCGGGAATGAAGTGCTAGCTCAGACGCCCCCTCCGGCCACCGGGATGATGTGGCTAGGGCGCGGGTTGAGAGTCACGGAATGGAACATGATGGAGACAGTGTGAGGGCAGGAAGCCTGTCGGCACAAGGGCCCATTGGATGACCGCTGTGGTTCATGGGTGCCTCTACGTGTATATGTTGCGGGAAGGCACTAACCTGCTGGTCAGCTTTCCACGAAGCCACCGAACACCCACACCCGACCAGGAGCCATTGATTTGAGCGACCTTCAGGCTTCCAGCGTGGCTACAAGCCGGTGGACCCTCCAGCCTCTAAACTGGCAGCTGCTGGGCCTGTGGGTGGGCATCAAGCTCTTGCTCCACCTGCTCACGGCCAACGCCTACGGCTTCTTCCGGGACGAGCTCTACTTCCTGGATTGCGCCCGGCACCTGGGCTGGGGCTATGTGGATGACGCGCCTTTGATTGCGGTCTACGCGAAGGTCGCCTTGTGGCTGGGTGGTTCCCTGCCCGCGGTGCGCCTGCTGCCTGCCTTGGCGGGAGCGGCTACGGTGGCTCTGGGCATGGTCCTGGCGCGGCAGATGGGCGGCGGTCGTTTTGCCCAAGGGCTGGCGGGGCTCTGCGTGCTGGGTGTGCCCGTCTACCTCGGCATGGACAGCATCCTCTGCGTGGGTGCCTTCGAACCGTTGTTCTGGATGGGTTGCGTCGCGGTGCTCATCGAGGTCGTGCGCACCGGCAACTCCAGGCTCTGGCTTTGGTTCGGTGTGCTGGCCGGACTGGGCCTCGAGAACAAATACGCCATGCTGGTCTTCGGGTTGGCGGCGCTCATCGCCATCCTGCTGACGTCCCTGCGCCAGGAGTTGGGCAAGCCCTGGCTGTGGGGGGCGGGTTGCGTGGCGCTGCTGATCTTCCTGCCGGCCCTGCTCTGGCAGATTCGCAACGGCTATCCGCTGCTGGAGGACATGGCGAACATCCGGCACACGGGGAAGAATGTGGTGCTGGGCCCCTGGGCCTTCGTTCGCCAGCAGATCCAGATCCTCAATCCGCTGCTCTTCCCCATCTGGGGCGCGGGGCTCTGTTCGCTGTTATTCGGTCGTCAGGCGAGGCTCCGGGTGCTGGGCTTCCTCTATCTCGGGATGCTGGGGCTAATGATCGCCCTCCAGGCCAAGGACTACTACCTGGCCGCCATCTATCCCATGTTGTTCGCGGCGGGCGCGGTCACTGTCGAGGGCTGGCTGGCTCGGCGGGCGTGGACCCGCGACCGCCTGTGGCCCAAGGCCGCGCTTCTCTCCGCCATCGTTGCCGTGACGGCCATTCTCGTTCCCGCCCTGCTGCCCTTCCTGTCTCCGGGCCGGATGCTGGCCTTTCAACAGTCTCTCGGGTTCAAGTCCGCCAAGTTGGAGGTGGGACACGAAAGTCCCCTGGATCAGCGCCTGAGTGACCAGTTCGGTTGGCCTGAAATGGTTAATGAAGTGGCCCAGATCTATGAATCATTGCCGCCAGAGGAGCGCGCCAACACTGCCATCTACGCCGCGAACTACGGCGAGGCCGGGGCCATCAACCACCTCGGACCGGCCCGTGGGCTCCCCTCTGCCATCTGCGCCCACCAGGCCCATTCGCTCTGGCCACCACCGGCCCGGGACTACTCGACCTACATCTGCCTGGGGTGCGATGAGGGACTCTCCCGCGTGTTCGAATCGGTGCAGGTTGTGGCCGTGCACCACCACTCTTGGGGTATGGCCGAGGAGAACCGGCCCATCTACCTGTGCCGGAAACCGAAGGTGTCCATTCGTGGGCTGTGGCCGACCTTGAAGCACTGGAATTGAGGCCTTGCCTCAGGCCTGGGCAGCGACTTGCAAGGCTTCCCAGAGGGCTTCGACATGCCGCCGCTCGGTGGTTTCCGCACCGATGCTCACGCGGAGCAGCTGCTTCCCCTTGAGCATTGAGGGGGTGAGGTAGGCCTTGCCGCTGTCGTTGATGCGGCGGGCAATGGCCAGGTTGTGAGTGGCTTGCTCGGCCTCGTTGAGGCCGGGTTGGGTGTGCCGGAGGCACACGGTTTGTAGTGGTACGGGGGCCAGGCGCTCCCAGCCTGGATCTGCGTCTACCTGTTCTTTCAACCACTGGGCGTTTTCGAGGTCGCGGCGCAGGCGGGCCTGCAGCCCCTCCACGCCCACGTCCATGAGGTAGAACCAGAGCTTGAGGGCGCGGAAGCGGCGGCCCAGCTGGATGTGCCAGTCGCGGAAGTTGCTCACCTGGCCGTCCTGGGCCGTGCGCAGGTAGCTGGGGTTGGTGCTCATGACGCGGATGAGGTGCTGCGGATCGCGCACGTAGTAGGCGCTGAGGTCAAACCCCACGCCCATCCACTTGTGGGGGTTGAAGACCACGCTGTCGGCCCGCTCCACGCCCACCCACATCCAGCGGCATTCCGGCAGCACCATGGCCGTGCCCGCCAGGGCAGCATCCACATGGAGCCACAGCCCATGCTGTTCGGCGAGAGTCGCCATGGCCGCGACGGGATCCAGCGCCGTGGTGCCGGTGGTACCCACGGCGGCCACCAGGGCGCAGGGCCTCAGGCCGAGCTCAAGGTCCTTCTCGATGGCCGCGGTCAGCAGGTCCAGGCGGATGGCGTGATGCTCGTCGGTGGGGATGAGGCGCAAGAAGCTGCGGCCGAAGCCCGCCAGCAGGGCGGCCTTCTCGATGGAGCTGTGGCCCTGGTCTGAGGCGTAGACTACCAATGGCGCTTCGCCGCTCGATTTGGAAAGGAGGGACCGCCCGCTCACCTCGGTTCGCTCTGCGTCCCCCCTTTGACCCCCACGCGAGGCATGGGCGGAGCCCATGCCTCGCGTCTGCAGCCCCCCATCCTCCTGGGCAAAGCCGGAAACCTTCTCCCGGGCGCAGAGCAGGGCAGTGAAGGTGGCGGTGCTGGCGGTATCGTGGATGACGCCGGTGAAGGCGGGGCTGAGGCCCACCATCTGCCGCAGCCAGTCCATGACCACTTCCTCGAGTTCCGTGGCGGCGGGGCTGGTCTGCCAGCTCATGCCCTGGGCGCCGAGCCCGGCGGTGGCAAGGTCGCCAAGGATCGAGCTGTAACTGGTGTTGCTGGGGAAGTAGGCGAAAAAGGATGGATGATTCCAGTGGGTGATGCCCGGGAGCACATCCCGCTCCAGGGCGGCAAGAGCCGCATCCATGCGCCCGCCTTGTTGGGGCGGGTGATCCGGGAAGGCCGCCCGGACCTCGCCGGGCTGCACCTGGCTCATGACCGGCAGGCGCTCCAGACCTTCGCGGTAGTCCGCGATCCAGTCCACGAGCTGGTAACCGAGGCGGCGGAAGTCGTTGTGGTCCATGCCCACTAGTGTGCCGGATCCAGATCGCTGCGCGATCTGGATATGTGAAAAGCAGAGGGGATCAAGATGGATTCGGATCCGGTTCGAATCGCAGCAAGTCCCCGGGTTGGCAGTCCAACTCCCGGCAAAGGGCTTCCAGGGTGGAGAAGCGGATGGCCTTGGCCTTGCCCGTCTTGAGGATAGAGAGGTTCGGCGGCGTGATATCCACGCGCTCTGCCAGGTCGCCCAGCTTCAGCTTGCGTTGGGCGAGGACCACGTCGAGGGTCACGATAATGGGCATGGTGTTGTCCTCAGATGACCAGTTCCTGTTCCGCTTTCAGTCGGAAGCCTTCGTCCAGAACATGGGCCACCAGCAGTGTGATTCCGCCAAAGAACAGGCCATCGAGCGACGAACCGATGGCGTGCCCCCATGGGTGGATGACCTGTGCAGTGAGGGCCCTGGTGACCATGGCCAGAGCCCAGAGCAATGGGACCCAGAAGGCGGCCGCGGCGACCTGAACCCACCCCAAGAATCGCACCAGCCGGATGCTCTCGAGGGAGAAGGCAGTGCCCTCTTCGAACTGGTGCAGGAGTCTGATCAGGGCGCCTAGCGACAGGACGCCAGCTGTGAAGGACGTGGCGATCAGCGCCCAGACCAAGGTCCGGAGCATCCACCCCACATGGCTCGCGTCGAATCGAAAGGCATCCACATCCAGCAGCCGGAGCATGTGGTTGGCAGTGTCCAGCGTGAAACTGTCGAGCAGGACAAAGGCGGGAGAGAACAGCAGGACGACAGCACAGGCCCAGATGCCGACTGAGGCACAGCGACGCAAGATTCGGCCGAGGCGCTGGATGCGATTCATGGGGGGATCTCCTTGAAGAAGTATGTAGGAAGATACTGCTGTTTGTCAATAATAATTTATTGATAAAAAATAAAAATATAACGATCAACAATGCGACATGAGCGATCCCCAAGGGGACTCAACAATTTCTTGCTCTCTATCTTTGAAATCATGAAATGATTTCAAAGCATTACCCACTCCCCCAGACGAGGACCCACACCGCATGTTCAGCACCACGCTCCGCCTCGATGACGATCTCGCGGCCTTCCTGCGCGCCGCGGCGGAGGCCCATACCCTGAGCGTGAACGGGTGGCTCGTGGAACTGCTGAGGCGGGAACAGGCCACCGCGAGGCGGCGGGCACTGGCGGCGGATTGGGCCGCCTACGGGCAGGACGCCGAGGCCCAGGACGTGGTCTACGCCTTCAAGGCCCAGGGCGAAGTGGCCGCGGAGTCGGTCGCCGAGCCTAGGCGGCGCAGCTACCGGGCACGGAAACCCAAATGACAGGGGAACAACTTCCGCGTTGCAGCCGGGGTGAGATCTGGCTGCTGGACTGGAACCCGCGGCGAGGCTCGGAGCAGGGCGGCTTCCGGCCGGGGATCATCATCCAGTCGGATCTCGGTAATCATGCGGCCGGCGCCCGCACCACCATCGTGGTGCCCCTTACGACCCAGGGCCGCTCCTACGTCTTCTACGTACCCATCCCGAAGGCCAAGGACAACGGCCTGCCCGACGATTCCTGGGCCAACGCCACCCAGGTTTTCACCGTGGACAAATCGCGCCTGGCCAAGCGCCTCGGCAAAGCGACTCCAAGCCAGATGAAGGCGTTGGCAGTAGCACTTTCAGCCGTTCTTGAAATCTAGCAAAATCGCTACGCGATTTTGCTAGTGATGCGCCTGCGGCGCTGAAGAAACTGATACTGGTTTAAAGAACTGCACCTTGCCGCTGGCCAGGTTGTAGAGGGCGGGTACAACCCAGATCTTCTCGGCGGCGGCGAGGTCGCGCAGCAGGGCGGAGCGGTCCAGCATGGTCTGGGCCTGGCGCCGGGCATTGGCTTCCTCCAGGCGGGCCGTGTGGGCCTTGGCTTCTTCATTGGGATCCTGGGGCGTGCTTTCCAGCAGGCCCGCCATGCCGGCCTGGAGGGCCCAGAGATTGCCAGGCAGGGGCTTTCCGTTGGCTTCGCGCACGGCTTTCACGGCGCCGCAGCTGGTGTGGCCCATGACGACCACGAGCTTGGATCCCAGATGATCGACGGCGTACTCGGCGGAGGCGATGCCTTGAAGGTCCGGCGCGTTGCCCGCCTCGCGGATGGTGAAGAGGCGGCCGGCCTCCTGGTCGAAGAGTAGAGCATCGGGCACCCGGCTGTCGGAGCAGGTGATGACCACGGCGAAGGGCGCCTGCCCGCCCACGAGGGCCGCGCGCATGGCCGCGTCATGGCCCGTGTCCAGGGTGCGGACGCGCTTCCCCACCACGAAGCGGGAGTTGCCCGCGCTCAGCTCCGTAAGGGCCGCGCTGGGGCTGTCCGGCCCGTCCGCCGCGGGCGCGGGTCCATGGGCCGCCGGCGCAGTGACAGCGGGTGCGTGGGCTGGTGCGTGGGTTGGTGTGTGGCCAGAGGCCTTGGCCTTGGTTGGCTGATCGTGAGGGTCCTGCGCCGCCAGGACGAGGCAGCTTGCGAGCAGGGCGACGGGAAACAGGCGCATGGGGGCTCCAGGGCGGGACACCCACTGGATCGGTGCGCAGCGCTTCGGTCTTGAATCGCAGGACCTCGGAGCAGGCTACTCGTAGCGCAGGGCCTCGATGGGATCCTGCTTCGCGGCCTTGAGAGCTGGCCACAGCCCGAAGATCAGCCCGATGGCCGTGCTGACGCCGAAGCCGAGGCCGATGCTCCAGAGCGGCGCGGAGGCCGGGAAGTCGAAGACCAGCCGCACCAGCATGGCGATGCCCAGGCCCACGGCGATGCCGATGGCCCCGCCCACGCCGGTGAGGGTGATGGCCTCCACCAGGAACTGGGTGGCGATGTCCTTGCGCGTGGCGCCCAGGGCCTTGCGCACGCCGATCTCCCGGGTGCGTTCGGTGACGCTCACCAGCATGATGTTCATGACGCCCACGCCGCCCACCAACAGCGCGATGCCCGCGATGAGGATCATGGCCCCGGCGATGCCGCCGGTTATGGCGCGGAAGGTCTCCAGTTGGCCCTCGCTGGTGAAGATGGCGAAATCATTGGGCTCCTTGGCCTTCAGGCCCCGGCGGGTGCGCAGGATCGTCACGCCCTGGTCCGTCATGGCCTGGATCTGGTTGGGATCTCTTGGCACCGTGGCGATGTGGATGGTGTCCCCGTTGCTGTTCTTCACGTCGGGGAACATCTCATCGAAGGTGCTGAAGGGGATGAGCACGATGTTGTCCGCACTGCCCCCGAGGAAGGAGCCCCGCTTCTCCAGCAGGCCCACGACCCGGAAGGCAATGCCGTTGATGAGGAGTTCCTGATCGATGGGATCCCGGTGCAGCCAGAGGGCCTCGGCGACGTCTGCGCCGATGACCGTCGTTCGGGCGGCGTGGGAGATGTCGGCGTCCACGAAAAACCGCCCGTCGGCGATACCCGCATTGTTCGCCGTAGCGTAGTCCGACACTACGCCGGCCAGGGTGGGGCCATTGGCCTCCTTGCCCTTGCGGTTCTTGAAGGTGGTGGAGGCAGCCAGGGCTGGGAGATTCAGGTACCGCTCGGGGCTGACTGCGGATGCCAGCGTGTTGAGCCGTTTCAAGGCGTGGGCGTCATCCAGGGTGAGGTCGCGGCGCTTACGTTGTTCCTCGGGCGGTCCCGTGGGCCCACCGCCGAACCGGGGTTCGTACTTCTGGTACTGCACCAGCGTGGTCCCGAAGCTGGAGAAGGCGCCCGTGATGGCATCGTTGAACCCGGCCACGAAGCTCACCATGGCGATCACCGTGGCCACGCCCGACACGATGCCGAGCAGGGTGAGGAAGCTGCGCAGCCGCTGCACGAGGATGGACCGGAAGGCGAAGCGGATGTTCTCGACGCCCATGCTGCGGAGGGCGGAACGGGTGCGGGCGGAAGTCATGTCAGCTCCCTCACTCGGCCCGGAGGGCGTCGATGACGGGCAGGTTGGCCGCGCGCCTGGCGGGGAGGAAACCAGCCAGGAGCCCCACCACAGTAGAGAGGCCCACGCCCATGCCCACGATGCCCAGGGTGATCTGGGCGGGGAAGCCAGTGATGGTTTTCACCAGCAGCGCCGAGGTGCCGCCCAGCACGACGCCGATGAAGCCACCCGCCATGGACAGCAGCGAAGCCTCCAGGAGGAACTGCCGCTGGATGTCCCGCTTGCGGGCTCCCAGGGCCATGCGCACGCCGATCTCCTGGGTGCGCTCGGCCACGCTCACCAGCATGATGTTCATGATGACGATGCCGCCCACGCCCAGGGAAACCGAGGCGATGAGGGTGAGCAGCACGAAGGTGGCGGTGCTGATCTGGCGCCAGAGTTCCTGCAGCTGGTCCTGGGTGAGAAAGCCCACGGGATCAGGGTTCCGCCAGGGCGTGTGGCGCAGGGCGCGGAGGTAGGCCCGGGTCTCGTCCACGGAGGCGTCCAGGCCCTCGACGCCACCCCTGGCTTTGATGAAGTAGTCGAGGGGATCGTTGGGCGCGAAGAAGTTCTTGCGAAATACCTGGAAGGGGATGATCACCAGCTGGTCGCGGTTCACGCCCAGTCCCTTCCCCTCTTTCGGCATGTGCCCGATCACTTGGAAGGGGAGGCCCCGGACCAGCATCGTGCGACCGATGGGATCCTGGTTGGGGAAGATCTCCTCCTTGATGTCGGCACCGATGACGGCCACGTTCTGGGCGGCCTCGTCCTCACTTTCCGTGAAGAAGCGGCCATTGCCTCCGGTGTCGAGGTTCAGGACCTGGGCGAAGCTGGCCGTGCTGCCCACGACGAAAGTGTCCGCCAGACGGTGCGTGCCATAACTGACGGGCAGGGTCTTGACCGAGCGGGTGGCAGTCAGGGCGGCGTGGGCGAGCACCCCACTGCTGAGCCGCTGGTATTCCTCCCAGGTGAGCTGGGGCCGCTTCACGGCCTGGAGGAATTCCTCGCGGCTGCGGATGATGCCGAAACGGGTGACCACGTACATGTCCGGGGCGAGGACGATGATCTTCTCCTGGACGTAGCGATTCAGGCCCGTGATGATGCCCACCACGCCCACGATGGTGGTGACGCCGATGATGATGCCCAGCAGGGTGAGGAAGCTGCGGAGCTTGTGGGCCCGGATGGCCCGGAGGGCCGCGCGGAGCAGCTCTTCGTAGGACACTTAGGGCCTGCCTTCAAGATGGATGCGGGCCGCGACGGGTCCAGCCGCGTGATCCAGGAAGGAAGCGCGCGCAGGGCGATGCGGGACATCGTTCAAGCGCGGTGACGCACCTGGGCGCGCGGCTGGCCCCGTCCCGGAGGGCAAGGGGCGGCGCCCGGCGCGATACTGCGTCAAGCTCCTCGTCGATAGTACCGCTATTGCCATCGTCGCTTTCCTTGTCTCGCTTGGGCGGCGCCCCTTGCGCGGCCACACCCCACCTTGAAGGCAGGCCCTAAGGGCTAGCCTTTCTTGTCATCCTTCTTCTTGTTCTTGTCCACGCGCACCTGCTCGCCGCCCTTCAGGTCGCGCAGCACGCGGAAGGGGCCGGTGATGACCGTCTCCCCGCCCTTCAGCCCGCCCAGGATTTCGATGTTGAGGTCACCCAGCAGGCCCGTCTGGACCGGCACGAACTTGGTCTTCCCCTTGTCGCCGAAGAGCCAGACGCCCTCCTCGTCCCGGGGCGCGCCCGGCTTGAGGACTTCGCCAGGCTTGGCCTTGATCTCGCGGGTCACCAGGGACTGGATGGGGATGGCCAGGACCTGGTCGCGGCTGCCGGTGAAGATGTCCGCCTGGGCCGAGAGGCCGGGCTTGATGGTGAGCGGGGGATTCTTGATCCACACCTTCACCTTGAACTTGATGGCCTCGTTGGCGCTCGCCTTGAGGATGGGGCTCCCGGCGACTTCCGTGACCTCGCCGTCGAAAGTCTGGTTCGGATAGGCGTCGATGCGCACCTGGGCCTTCTGCGCCAGCTTCACCGTGGGGATGGACGCCTCGTCCACCTCCATCTCGGCCTCTACCTTGCTCATGTCGGACACCGTCACCAGCACGGTGCCAGCCGAGTTCTGGATGCCAGGAACGGCAGTCTCGCCCAGTTCGATGCGGCGGGCGGTGACGACCCCATCCATGGGCGCAGTGATGGTCGAGTTCTGGAGGCCCACATGGGACTGGCTGAGGTTGGCCTTGGCCTGGTCCGCGCGGCGGCGGGCGGTTTCCTGGGCGGCCTGGGCAGTCTCGAAGGCGGTCTTGGCCCGCTCGAAGTCGGCGGTGGAGATGATGCCCGCGGCCCGATTGGCCTTGGCTCGGTCGAAGTCGGAGCGGGCCTGGGCCAGGTTGGCCGAGGCAGAGATCAGGTCCGACTGGGTGGCCTGCAGGTTGGCCTGCATGGCCTCGGTGCTGGCCTTGGCGCTGCGCGGGTCGATCTCCATGAGGAACTGGCCCTTCTTGACCCGGTCGCCCTCCTTGACGGCGAGCTTGGTGACCTGGCCCATCACGTTGGCTGAAATGTCAGCCTTGGTCACGGCCTGGATTTTGCCATTGGCGCTCACCTTGGACTGGAGGTTGTCCCTGCCCACGGTGGCCACCTGGACGCCGAGGCCATGATCATGCGTGGCGGCGATGCTCAGGCCGACGATCAGGATGACCGCCAGGCCCCCACCAAGGATCCACATCTGCTTGCGCTTCATGTCAAAGGCCTCCCAACAGGGCTGGATAAGCTTCGCACATGGGCGCAGGTAGTTTAGTGATCACCTTCAAGAAAATGAAAAATCCGTGATCACGCCTTAGGCGCTCTCTCCCCGCAACCGGCCGACTCAGGTGGAACGGCCCTTTGGGGCGGTCACTTCGTCTTGGTGAAGGGGTGTTCGAAGCTGAGGTAGAGGAAGATGGCCTTCTCGCCGCGGCTGACGCCCACGCCGATGGGCACCGCGATGCCGGGGACGATCTGAAGGCCGCTGGGGAAGTTGTAGGCCCACCGGATGCCGGGGCTGAGGAAGGTGGAGGTCTGGAGGAGGCTCCTGTTGGGTCCGGCAACCACCTCGCTGCGGTTGAATACAAACTCGCACATGACGTTGAACCTGGGATTCGCCAGCCAAATGAGACTCTGCCCGAAGACCATGTCGCTGGTGGCGGCCCGATCGCCAGCCAGGTTCTTGGCGCGGGCGGTGTGGGTGGCCCCCAGGTTGGTGTGGGCCACCAGAGACTCGCTCAGCACCCAGCTCACGGGGAGCATGACCTGCACCCCAGTGGCGCCACGGCCATTGCCGGTCTTCTCGTCGCCCGTGGGCAAGAGAAGGGACAACCGGGGCGACATGGCCACTTTCGCTTCGCCATCGCCGAGCAGCTGGTACCGGTAGTTCAGGGCGACATCGCCGAAGGCCTGCTTGCCATCCAGGGACCCGCCCAGCCGCTGCCAGGGCAGGGTGAAGCTGAGCTGGTGGGCCAGTCCCCCCACGGGCCATTCCTGCGTGAAGGTGTAGATCCAGTCCTTGGTGTCCTGGTTGCGGGAGAAGGTGCTGATGTGCTGCACCACCCCGGCCTCCTGGTTATAGGCCTCCTCCACCAGGAAGGAATTGTCCTGGATGGGGCCCTCCTTTTTCTCCTGTTTCTCCTGGGCCGTCAGCATGGCGGTCAGCAGGAGAGCTGGAATGAGGCGAGGGAGGAGGGAGGATAGAGTGGTCATGGATGAGATTTTGAGACTCATTAACGCTCCATACAAGACCTTAGGGTCCAAATGTGACGACCATCACCCGCGTCCAGAAAGCCGGGGGCCTTGGGCCTGTTGTCCCCTCTATCGCAGCCAAGTCGCACCAGCATGACTTCTGGGCGCTGGCCCGTCGGGTGATCTGGATACTTAGTGATACGATGGTCCGTCTTTTCGACCCCTCCCGGAGCTCCCATGAAGCCGCGTTCCCTGGTCTTTTCCCTGCTGACTTTCGTCTTGGCTGGTGCCGCCCTGCGGGCCGAAGAAGGCATGTGGACCTTCGACAACCTGCCGTTGAAGCAGCTGAAGGAAAAGTACGCGTTCGAACCCAGCAAGGAGTGGATCGACCACGTGCGCCTCTCGGCCCTGACCCTGGGCGGCTGCTCGGGTTCCTTCGTCAGTGCCGAAGGACTGGTGCTCACCAACCACCACTGCACCCGCGGTTCCATCGCGCGCCTCTCCAGCAAGGAGCGCGACATGATCAAGGACGGGTTCGTGGCCATGACCCGGGAGCAGGAAATCAAGATGCCCGGCCAGACCTACCGGACTCTCATGGCAATGGAGAACGTTACCGAGCGCGTGGCCAAGCACGTGAAACCGGAGATGACGGCGAAGCAGGCCGCCGAAGCGCGGGCCAAGCAAGTCGAGGGTATCAAGGCCGAGCTCGAGAAGAAGACCGGCCTCACGTACGACGCGGTGAACCTCTACCAGGGCGGCGAGACCTGGCTGTACGGGTTCAAGACCTTCAAGGACGTGCGCCTGGTGGCGGCCCCCGAATACGGCGTGGCCGGCTTCGGCGGGGACTGGGACAACTTCACCTACCCGCGCCACAACCTGGATTTCTCCCTGGTGCGCGTCTACGAGAACGACAAGCCCTATGCGCCCCCGCACCATCTGACCTGGAGCACCGAGGGCCTGAAGATCGGAGACCTCACCCTCGTCGTGGGCCATCCCGGCCGGACCAGCCGGGCGCAGACCTTCGCGCAGATGAAGCAGGACCGGGCCATCGGCATCCCCGACTACCTGAAGGCCTCCTACCGGGCGGTCAACATTTTCGAAGAGTACGGCAAGCGCAGCCCTGAGCACGCCCGCCAGGTGCAGACCCTGATCCTGGGGGTGAACAACGGCCTCAAGAACCGGGAAGGGGCCCTCAAGGGCCTGCAGGACGCCGAAGCCATGAAGCGCATCGAGGACGCGGAGAAGGCCCTGAAGGCCGCCGTGGCCAAGGACCCAAAGCTGGCCGCCAGCACTGGGCAGAGCTGGCTCCGCATCGAGGAAGCCCTCAAGGTCCAGACCACCTTCCGGAAGGAAAGCCAGTACCTCACCGCGGCCCGCTCCGCGACCCTGGGGCAGGCCCTGGCCATCGTGCGCCTCGCGGAGCAGCTGGAATTGCCCGTCGCGAAACGGCTGACCGAATACCAGTCCGAGAGTGGTCTGAAGACCCTGAAGGGCCGCCTGACGGGCCCGGCCATGGGCATGATGGGCCTGACCGCCAACAAGGAGCAGGAGACGCTCCTGTTCACTCGCGGGTTGGAGGATGCGGCCAAGGAACTCGGGCCGAAGCACCCCTTTGTGGCCACCCTGCTGGGCGGCCGTCAGCCTGAGGATGTGGCCAAGGAACTGGTGGAGGGAACCAAGCTTGGCGACGCCGCCGTCCGCAAGGACCTGGTGGAGGGCGGCAAGAAAGCGGTGATTGGGAGCACGGATCCCATGATCGTGACGGCCCGCAAGCTGGAGCCGATCCTGCTCGCCCTCCGGAAGAAGCAGGACGAGGTGAAGGCTGTCATCGATGAACACGCGGCCCGCATCGCCAAGGCCCGCTTCGCGGTCTACGGGAAGCAGCTGCCTCCCGATGCCACCGGTACGCTGCGCATCACCTACGGGGCCGTCGCGACCTATCCCGCCAATGGCACCCAGATTCAGCCCTTCACCACCTTCGCTGGTCTCTATGACCGCAGCTTCGGCTGGGGCGGCAACGGCGCCAAGGAGAATACCGATTGGCGCCTGCCGCAGCGCTGGCTGGACCGCATGGACAAGGTGGACCTCAAGGTGCCCTTCAACTTCGTCCATACCGCCGACACGACGGGGGGCAACTCCGGCAGCCCCGTGGTGAACCGCAAGGGCGAGCTGGTGGGCCTCCTCTTCGATGGCAACATCGATGGCCTGCCGGGAGCCTACTTCTACGACGAGAAGGTGAACCGCAGCGTCTCGGTGGATGCCAGGGCCATCCTGGAATCCCTCACCAAGATCTACGACGCCCCCCACCTCGTGGCCGAGCTGACCCGCAAATAACACCTGATTGACCGCAGATGTCGCAGATTGCGCAGATGTAGAGACCACGCCCCTCATTGGTTCTTATCTGCGTCCTCTGCGACATCTGCGGATTCTTCTGTTCTTCATGGGAGTTCCCGTGCGCCTCACTGCCCTCGCCCTGCTGCTCGCCCTGCCCGCGCTGCGCGCGGATGAGGGCATGTGGACCTTCGACAACCTGCCCACCAAGCAGATCCAGGCGAAGTATGGCTGGGCTCCCGATCAGGCCTGGTTGGAGCATGTGCGCCTGTCCGCTGTCCGGTTCCCGGGCGGCTCCGGCTCCTTCGTGAGCAGGGATGGCCTGGTGCTGACGAACCACCACGTGGGCCACCACTGGACCCAGTCCGTCTCGGACGCCAAGCACGTTTTCGTGAAGAACGGCTTCGTCGCGACCAGTCGCGAGCAGGAGCTCAAGGTGCCGGGGCTGGCGCTCTTCACGCTGCTGGAACTGGAGAACGTCACGGCCCGCATCGAGCAGGCCGTTCCCCCCGGTGCGGATGAGCAGGCCGCCGCCAAGGCCAAGGCCGCGGCCCTCGCCGCCCTGGTGAAGGAGCAGAGCGCCAAGACCGGCCTGGACTGCCAGCCCGTCTCCCTGTACCAGGGCGGCCAGGTCTGGATCTACCGCTACAAGAAGCACACGGACGTGCGCCTGGTGATGTCGCCCGAATACGGCGTGGCCGCCTTCGGCAAGGACTGGGACAACTTCAGCTGGCCCCGGCACGATCTGGACTTCAGCCTCTTCCGCGTCTACGAGAACGGCAAACCCCATGCGCCCACCCACCATCTGGCCTGGACCAGCAAGGGCATCGGCTACGGCGACCTGACCTTCACCGTGGGCCACCCCGGCCGCACGGCGCGGCTGGAGACCCTGGCCCAGATGGAGGCCAAGCGGGACCTGACCAACCCCATGACCATCCGTGCCCTGGACCGGGGCCGGGCCGCCCTCCACGCCTATGCCGCCAAGGGCGAGGAACAGGCCCGGGTCGTCTCGGACCAGCTCATGGGCATCGAGAACAACTACAAAGTAGTGGTGGGTGAGACGGAGGGCCTGAAGGACCGGGAGGCCATGGCCAAGGTGGCGGCCGCCGAGCGGGAACTGCGGGCCAAGGTGGGCGCGGATCCCAAACTGAAGACGCTGGCCGGGTCCAGCTGGATGAAGATCGAAGAAGCCCTCGTCCTGCAGAAGGCCATCGCCAGGGAATCCTTTGTGGCAGGCAGCCTGCGGGGCGACCTGCTGGGCACAGCCCTGCAGCTGCACCGCTATGCCACCGAGATGAGCAAGCCCGCGGAACAGCGGTCACCGCAATTCCAGGACGAGAAGGTCCTCCTGGCCCTCAAGGGTCGCCTGCAGGCGGGCCGGCCCATGGAGGCCGCCCAGGAGGCCCTGGCCCTGCAGAACGTGATGAGCACCGCGCAACAGGAGCTGGGTGCCGACCACGCCTTCACTCAGATTCTCACGGGGGGGAAGTCCCCCGAGGCAGCGGCGAAGGTCGTGCTCGCGGGCGCGCGGATCGCGGATCCAGCCGTGCGCAAAGCGCTGGTGGAGGGTGACCCCAAGGCCATTCTGGAAAGCCCGGATTCGGCCCTGGCCTTGGCTCGACGGCTGGCACCCCGGCTGGAGGAGCTGCAGAAGCAGCAGCAGGCCTTCCAGTCAGTCATCTCCGAACACCTCACGCGCATCGCCAAGGCCCGCTTCGCCGTCTACGGCACCTCCACCTACCCGGATGCCACCTTCACGCTGCGGCTCTCCTACGGCTCGGTGGAAACCTATCCCAGCGCCGGCACCCTGGCCCAGCCCTTCACGACCTTCGCGGGCCTCTACGATCGCGCGGCCGCCTGGGGGCCCAAGGCCGAAGAGGGCTCCTGGGAGCTGCCGGCCCGCTGGCTCGAGCGCCGAGACAAGCTGAACCTCTTCACGCCCTACAACTTCATCACCAGCAACGACATCATCGGGGGAAATTCCGGCAGCCCGGTAGTGGATAAGCGGGGCGACCTGGTGGGCCTAGCCTTCGACGGCAACATCGAAAGCAATGCCGGCCGCTACTACTTCGATGCGCGCGTGAACCGCTGCCTCAGCGTGGATGCCCGCGCCATCGTGGAAGCCCTCGGCAAGGTCTACGACGCCAAGGCCCTCGTGGCCGAGCTGACCGGAAAGTGACAAAAAAAATGGCCCACAGATTTCACAGATGACACAGATTCAAAAACAGGAGAAATCTGTGTGAATCTGTGAGATCTGTGGACGAATTTCTTCTCATGGGAGTTGCTGATGCGCCTCACCGCCCTCGCCCTGCTGTTTGCCCTGCCCGCGCTGCGCGGGGATGAGGGCATGTGGACCTTCGACAACATCCCCGTCCAGCAGATCAAGGCCAAGTACGGCGTGGAGCTGAACGCTGCCTGGCTGAAGAAGCTGCAGCTGGCCACGCTCCGGTTTCCTGGTGGCACCGGCGCCTTCGTGAGCGGTGCGGGTCTGGTGGTGACCAACTACCATGTGGGCCGCAGTGCCATCGCCCAGGTGTCCACAGCCAAGGCAGACCTGGTGAAGGACGGTTTCGTGGCCGCCTCCCGCGACCAGGAGATCAAGGTCCCCGGGCTTGAGCTGATGCTGCTCGTGTCCATGGAAGACGTATCGGCCAAGGTGAAAGGATCGGTGGCGCCCGGCACTGCGGACAAGGATGCCCTCACCCTGCGGCGCAATGCCCTGGCCGACCTCCGCAAATCCGAAGAGGCCAGGAGCGGGCTCACCTGCGAGCCCGTCACCCTCTATCAGGGCGGGGAGTACTGGATCTATCGGTACAAGAAGTTCAAGGACGTGCGGCTGGTCGCGTCGCCGGAACTGCAGTTGCAGGATTTCGGGGGCGATTCGGACAACTACACCTACCCCCGGCACAGCCTGGATTTCTCGCTGTTCCGGGTCTACGAGGACGGCAAGCCCTATTCCCCCGAAGCCGTGCTGCCTTTCGCCAAGAAGGGCATTGCCATGGATGACCTGACCTTCATCGCCGGCCATCCCGGCGCCACCTACCGCCAGCAGACTCATGCCCAGATGGTGTTTGCCCGGGATATCGGCATCCCCTCCCAGTTGCAGAACTACGCCCGCCAGAAGGCGGCCCTCGAGGCGCTGTCGGCCACTTCGCCTGAAGCCAGGCGCATCGCCGCCGATCCCATCCACAGCATCGATAACGGCGCCAAGCGGATCCGCGGCCAACTGCTGGGCCTCTCCAAGGCTGAGAACCTCCGCAAGGTGGAAGAAGCCGAGGCCTCCCTGAAGGCCCTGGTGGCCAAGGATCCCGCCTTGAAGGCCCGGGTTGGGGACAGCTGGCAGCGCGTGGCCCAGGCGGTTACCCGCCACCAGGCACTGCTGCTGGAATCCTCGCTGATCAGCGCTGGACGATTGACCACCCTGGGGTACGTGACCACCTTGGGGTATGCCCTCACCCTGGTGCGCCTGCCCGAAGAGGTGGCGAAGCCCTCCGAGAAGCGGCTCACGGAATTCAGCGAGGGCAACCTCAAGGCCACCCGCGGCCGGCTGGAAACGCCGCGCCCGGTCCACAAGATCCTGGACTCGACTCAGCTGACGCTGGGTCTGAAGCAGGCGGCCGAAAGCCTGGGTGCCGGCCACCCCTTCGTGAAAGCCATGCTGGCGGGGCAGAGCCCCGAGGCCGTGGCCAAAGCCGCGGTGGAAGGCACAAGGCTCGACGACCAGGGCTACCGGAAGCAGCTGCTGGAGGGAGGCAAGGCGGCCCTGGACACCTGCAGGGATCCCATGGTGCTGCTGGCCAAGAAGCTGGATCCCATCCAGCGCGCCATTCGAAAGCAGATGGAAGACCAGGTCACCAGCGTCTTCGAAGAGCATGGTGGCCGCATTGCCGAGGCCCGCTTCAAGGCCTTCGGCAAGTCGCTCTATCCCGATGCCACCTTCACCCTGCGCCTGGGCTTCGGGCCGGTGGCCACCTATGTCAATGGCGCGGGTGCCAAGGCCCAGCCCTTCACGACGTTCATGGGCATGTACGACCGGCACCTGGGCTGGGGTGGCAATGCCGCCAACGCCGAAGGGGGTGCCTGGGCCCTGCCGCAGCGCTGGCTGGACCGCCAGTCGAAGTTGGACCTGACCACGCCCTTCAACTTCATCTACGCCTGCGACACCGTGGGCGGCAACAGCGGCAGCCCCGTGGTGAATGTGCAGGGCGAGTTCGTGGGCATCAACTTCGACAGCGTGTACGAAGGGCAGGGCGGCTACTACGTCTACGACGCCGACACCAAGCGCGCCGTGGCCACGGACGCCCGCGCCATCCTCGAGACCCTCCGCAAGATCATGGACGCGGATCACCTGGTGGCCGAGCTGACCGGGAAATAAAGAGTCCACAGATTCCACAGAGGACACAGATTAAAAAACCAAAAGGGAATCTGTGTGAATCTGTGAAATCTGTGGATAGAAGTTCTTTTCCAGGAGTTCCATGGATCTCTATTTTTCCTGTTCATTGACTGGCGGCCGCCGGGACCAGCCGGTCTACGCGGCGCTGGTGGCGCATCTTCAGGCGCTGGGCCATCGCGTGTTGACGGCGCACCTGGCCGCCCAAACCGTCACCGCCGAGGATGGCGGCGTGCCGGCCGAGGAGGTCTTCGCGCGGGACACGGCCTGGCTGCGAGCCTGCGATGCCGTCATCGCCGAGGTGAGCACGCCCTCCCACGGCGTGGGCTTCGAGATCGCCTACGCGCTGGAGCGGGGCAAGCCCGTGCTTTGCCTGGCCCAGGAGGGTGTGCGCGTCAGCAAGATGCTCACGGGCATCCGACAGTCTGGATTCGAATTCCGAACCTACGGTACCCAAGCGGCAGCTTTGGCGCACCTGGAGGCCTTCCTGGCGCGATACTGAGGTCAACAATTCGCAGGAGGACGCCATGAGCGGCCCAGGCACCACCCGTCGTGACCTCTTCAAACTGGGAGCTGCCGCCGCTGCGGGTCTTCTCGCCACGCGGCTGGGTGCGGTGACGGCCCATGAAGCCACGGCGCCGAAAGTGTTGCCAGCAGGTCCGTTCAATCCGGTTACGGCCACGGCCATGCCCACCCGCAACCTGGGCCGTACCGGCCACCTGGTGGGTCTGTTCAGCCTCGGGGGCCAGGCTGCCATCGAGCAACCCAACAACGAGCAGGTGGCCGTCCCCATCATCGAGCGGGCCCTGGACCTGGGCGTGAACTACCTGGATACGTCGGCCCGCTACGGCGGCGACACCCGCTGGAGCGAGCAATACCTTGGCAAGGTCATGAAGCACCGCCGCCAGGAGGCCTTCCTCGCCACCAAGACCCACGACCGCACGGCGGACGGCTCCCTGCGCCTGCTGGAGACGTCGCTGAAACTGCTGCAGACGGATCACGTGGACCTCTGGCAGCTGCACGCCATGAGCACCATGCAGGATGTGGACGCTGTGTGTGCCAAGGGCGGCGCGCTCGAAGCCTTCCAGAAGGCCCGGGACCAGAAGCTGGTGCGCTTCTTCGGCCTCAGCGGTCACACGGATCCCGCCGTGCTGGCCGAGGCCATCCGTCGCTTCCCCTTCGACACCGTCCTCATGGCCTTCAACGCCGCCGACACCTGGCATCTGCCCTTCAAGCAGACCCTGCTGCCCCTGGCCGTGGAGAAGGAGATGGGCATCATCGGCATGAAGATTCCCGCCCGGGGCCGCATCCTGGCTGGCGTGCCGCCGCCGCCGCCCGAGAAGCAGCGGGGCACCGCTCGGCACGATCGCCCCGGCACCCTCACCATGAAGGAGGCCATGCGCTACACCCTCAGCCACCCCGTGAGCACCGTCATCATCGGCGTGGACACCATCGGCCAGCTCGAAGAGAACGTCCGCATCGCGAGGGCGTTTCTGCCACTGAACCTGGCTCAACTGGAAGCGCTGGAACAGAAAGTGAAACCCGTCTACGGCCAGGCCTCCTGGTACAAACGCGACGCCCCGGCGAATCCACCGAAGTGAAAAGAAGAACGATTAGCCACCGATGAACACCGATGAACACCGATAAAAGCTGATGAAAACTGATCAAGTTGAAGGGCGAACAACCCCATATTCTCTGCCAAACTGCCTTCGCCAGGAACCCGAAGTGAACGAGGGAAGCGATCACATGCAGATAATAAGGAAGAGAACATTCCAGCAGGTTCAGACAAGGTGAAGCCGATCCTTGAATTCTTCACCAAGAAATTTCGGTGGGAACCTGGCGAATACGAAATGGCACTAAATATACAAGTAGAGCCAGTTTACGCAAGCGTAAGAAAAACCTTCAGGTTTACCCTCTTTGAATCAGATTCAGCTGATCTCAAAAATGCTGCAAATGACTACCAATATGGTGGTGGGGTGTCTTTCCATACACCGCTACATAACGGGCTTTCCATCATGATAGTCGGCTCATAGCGTCAACCTTGCCCGCAACCTAGACCACGCCTGCATGGTCTTCCGTTCCTTCTCTTCATATCGCTTCCTCGGCGGCGTTCATCGCCTTGGTGCCGGCTGGGACAGTTCGCATCATTCGTCAGGCATTATCGGTGTTCATCAGCTTTTATCGGTGTTCATCGGTGTTCCATCTTTTTGCTTTTTCATTGTTCCCTACAGTGTCGGATAAATCTCCGGTCGCCGATCCTGCAACGCGGGAAAGCGTTTTCGCCACGCTCGCAGCTGAACCAGGTCGATGTCGCCGACCACCAGACCTTCGGTGGCGTCCCCCTTGGCGATGACTTCACCGAAACAATCGTGCAGAGCCGAACCGCCGGGGTAGTCCAGGCCGGTGCTGTCCCGGCCCACGCGGTTGACGCCGCAGACGGCCAGTTGGTTCTCGATGGCGCGGGCGGCCAGCAGGGTGGACCAGGCGGAGATGCGCCGGGTGGGCCAGTTGGCGGGCACGAAGACCACCTCGGCGCCCCTGGCCGCGAGGGCGCGGAAGGGCTCGGGGAAGCGCAGGTCGTAGCAGATCTGCAGGCCGCAGGCGATGCCGTCGACCGCGAAGACGGGGCAATCTTCGCCACCGCTGTAATGCAGGTTCTCGTCGCCATAGGAGAAGGGATGCAGTTTGCGGTAGGCCGCGAGGAGCGAGCCATCGGGCGCGGTGACGAAGGCCGCGTTGCGTGGATGGGGGCTGTGGGCTTCGACGGTTGAGCCCACGAGGTAGAGGCCGAATTCCCGCGACAGTGCCGAGAGTGCCTCGCTGGTGGGGCCGGGAAGGGCCTCCGCGAAGGGCTCCGGGGCCATGGTGAAACCCAGGGTGAACAGTTCCGGGAAGACGACGACTCTGGCTTTGGCCTGGGCAGCCTGGGCCACAAAATCACGGGCCCGGGCCAGGTTGGCGGCGGGATCCTGCCAAAGGGTGTCCTGCTGGACGAGGGCAATCCGGAGCGTCGTAGAGGCCATGCCACGATCCTACCCGAGGGCGGGGCGATGGAGCGCCAGGGCGCCGAGGCGCTGGGGCTCTGGAGGCCAGCCTTGCGCAGACAGCCCTCCGTTGCGATGCTCAGGCATGTCATGGCTGCACCCAATACTCCAACTTCGGGCAAGGATCACCCTCCTGGTGACCACGGTGCTGGCCCTGGTGCTGGTGGTGACCGGCCTCATGGTGAACTGGAAGATCGAGCAGCAGACCCGAGAGGCCCTCACCGAGAAGCTGGTGCTGCTCTCCATGGCCGCGGCGGAGTCGGAGCCGGTGATCAAGGGGTTGCTGGGAGAGCGCTCGGCGGCATCGGTGCAGGTCTATGCGGAACGCCTTCGCAGGGGCACAGAGGTGGACTACGTCACGGTCATGGACATGCAGGAGATCCGCCTCTCGCATCCGAACCCGGCCCAGATCGGGGCCCGGTTTGCGGGCGGGGACGAGGCGGAAGTGTTCAAGGGGCACTCCTACGTGTCCGCGGCCCATGGCACCCTCGGCCTTTCCTTGCGCGCCTTCACGCCGGTCCGGAATCCGGAGGATGGCCGCCAGATCGGCGCCGTGGCCGTGGGCATCCTGGTGACCGGATTGGACCACACGGTGGTCAGCGTCCAGAAACGGATGGGCCTGGGTGTGTTCATCGGCTTCTGCGCAGGCATCCTGGGGGCCATCTACGTGGCCGGGCGCATCAAGCGAAACCTGTTGGGCATGGAGCCCTCCGAGATCGCCACCCTGCTCCAGCAGCGCAGCGCCCTGCTGCAGTCCGTGCGTGAGGGCATCATCGCCGTGGACCGCGACCTGACCATCACCCTCGTCAACGAGGAGGCCTCTCGCCTGTTCGCCCTGGCTGGCATCCACGGGCCGCTGGTCGGCCGTCGGCATGATGAGGTGATTCCCCTCATCGGGATGCGGGCCGTGGTGGAAACCGGCGAATCCCAATACGACCAGGAAGGGGAAATCAACGGACTGAAGATCCTGAGCAGCCGCGTGCCTGTGCTGGTGGAAGGGCGCATCGCGGGTGCCGTGGCCACTTTCCGGGACAAGACCGAGGTGAGTCGCCTGGCCGAGCAGCTCACCGGCGTGCGCCACTACGCGGATGCCCTGCGGGCCCAGACGCACGAGTTCATGAACAAGCTGCACGTGATCCTCGGCCTGGTGAAGCTGGGCGAGCACGAACGGCTCAAGGACTATGTGGCGGCCATTGCCGGCCGCCTGGATGATGAACTGGGCTACGTGCTGCAGCGGGTCAAGGACCCGGTGGTGGCCGGCTTCCTCCTGGCGCGGTTTTCCGAGGCCCGGGAGCGGGCCATCCTGCTCAAACTGGAGGCGGACACAGCGGTGCCGAGGTATGCGGGGGATGCCGAGGCGCACGACATCGTCACCATCCTGGGCAACCTGCTGGAGAACGCCGTGGAAGCCCTGCAGGATTCCCCCACGAGGGAGATTCTCCTGGGCCTCTGGCAGGAAGGGGAATGGCTCCAGCTGTCCGTGGAAGACAGTGGACCGGGCCTGCCCGAGGGCAACATCGAGCGCCTGTTCGAGCGTGGCTACTCCACCAAGGGGGAAAACCGGGGCTTCGGCCTCTGGCAGGCGGCCCGGACCGTGGAGGCCCGGGGGGGGCAGCTCCGGGCTTGGAACAAGGAAGGGGGTGGTGCGGTCTTCGAAGCTTCGATCCACTTGTTCCCGAGTGAGGTGCTCCCATGATCCGCGTGGTGCTGGTGGATGACGAACCCATGGTGGCGGAGCTCAACCGCATCTATGTGGAGCGCGTTCCGGATTTCAAGGTGGTGGCCTCCGCCCGCAGTGCCGAGGAAGGGCTGCTGGCCCTGCAGGCCCAGCCGGTGGACCTGCTGCTGCTGGATATCTTCATGTCGGGCCAGACGGGCATGGACCTGATGGCCGAAATCCGGCGCCTGAGCCTCGACGTGGACGTCATCTTCGTCACCGCCGCCCGGGACGCCAAGACCATCGGCAAAGCCCTCAAGCTCGGCGCCGTGGACTACCTCATCAAGCCCTTCGAGTTCGAGCGCCTCCAACAGGCCCTGGAGGGCTACCGCGCGACTCATCGCATGGTCCACGCCGACCAGTCCCTGAGCCAGACGGAGCTGGATGCCGCCCTGAGCCGCCGATCCCGCGAGACACCCGGCGAGGCCGGCCTGCCCAAGGGCCTTGACCGGGCCACCCTCAGCCGGATCTGCCAGGTCATCTTGGAACTTCCCGCAGAGGCCCCCTGGTTCAGCTCCGAAGAACTGGCCAGCCAGGTGGGGATCAGCCGGGTCTCTGTCCGCAAGTACCTGGAATTCCTCAGCGGCCGCAAGGTGTTGAGGATGGAACCGAGCTATGGCGGCATGGGCCGGCCCGTGCACCGGTTCTGTCTCCAGAAGTTTCGGCTGGATGACCTGCGCTGCTTCCTTTAGTTCCGAAAGTCTGAATCAACTTACGAAAGCGGACTGGGGCCGGAACCTTAGATCACCATGAGGTCAATTCCTTAGGATCTTTGGCTACCATTTCCGGGTTTTACCACCACCCGAAACCATTTACAGGCCCAGTCCAAGGCACCGGCCTTCGGCTGTCCCTCGCCCTCTCTCTAAAGGAAATCCCACATGATCAAGCGTGCTGCTTCAAAACTGTACAACTGGGTCGCCCTGATGATCATCCTCGGCGCCGTGCTGGGGCATTTCTACCCCATCGTCGCTGTGAAGATGCAGCCCCTCGCCGACGGCTTCATCAACCTCATCAAGATGCTCATCCCACCGGTGATCCTCTGCAGCGTGGTGCTGGGCATCGCGGGTTCCGGCAGCATCAAGAAGGCGGGCCGGGTGGGCGGCAAGGCCCTCCTCTACTTCGAGATCGTCAGCACCTTCGCGCTGGTCATCGGCCTGGCCATGGCCAACCTGTTCGGCCCCGGCCGCAGCTTCCACGCCGATCCGGCCAAGCTGGACCCCAAGCTCGTGGCCAGCTACGTGGCTCAGGCGCAGCACCTAACCCTGTCCGAGCACCTGCTGAAGATGATCCCCAAGACCATGTTCAGCGCCTTCACGGATGGCGACATCCTCCAGGTGCTGCTGATCTCGGTGCTGCTGGGCTTCTCCGTGGCCGCCCTGGACGACAAGTACAAGCAGCCCCTCATCGGCGTGCTGGAGAACGTCAGCAAGATGTTCTTCGGCGTCATGCACCAGATCCTCTACCTGGCGCCCCTGGGCGCCGGCGCGGCCATCGCGTTCACCATCGGCAAGTTCGGCCTGCGCTCGCTGGTGCCCATGGCGCAGCTCATCGTGCTCTTCTACGCCACCTGCGCGGTCTTCGTGTTCGTCATCCTGGGGGGCATCGCTCGGGTCGCCGGGTTCAACATCTTCCGGGTACTCATGTACATCAAGAGCGAGCTCCTGCTGGTGCTGGCGACTAGCTCCTCGGAGTCGGCGCTGATTCCGCTCATGGAGAAGATGGAAAACCTGGGCCTCTCGAAATCCATCGTCGGGCTGGTCATCCCCACCGGCTACTCGTTCAACCTGGACGGCACGAACATCTACATGACCCTGGCCTCGCTCTTCATCGCGCAGGCCCTGGGCATCGAGCTCACCTTCGGCCAGCAGATGGGGATCCTGGTGGTGGCGATGATCACGAGCAAGGGCGCCGCGGGTGTCACGGGCTCGGGCTTCATCACCCTGGCCGCCACCCTGGCGGTGGTGCCGGGCATTCCCGTGGCCGGCATGGCGCTGATCCTGGGCATCGACAAGTTCATGTCCGAGGCGCGCGCCATCACCAACCACATCGGCAACTGCACCGCGGCTGTGGTCCTGGCCATCTGGGAAAAGGAACTGGACTGGGACAAGTTCCGCGAAGGCCTGAAGAAGGGCAGCGCGGGCACCATCTGATCAAGCGCAGCCAGTAGTGAGGGGCCCGGGTTCTGCCCGGGCCCTTCTGCATCAGCGAAAACGCGAGGGATCCAGCAGGTCGGTCGGGGCAGTCCGCAGAAAGGCAGCGGCCGCCATAGCCCCCACGGCCAGGCCGCTGGTCATGCCATGGCCGCCCAGGCCCGCGGACCAGAAGAGCCTTGGGTTCCAGGGATCCCAGCCAAGGACGAAGCGCCGATCTGGCGCGAAGGTTCGCAGGCCCGTCCAGTACCGGGTAACTGGGCGCTCCGCCAGGTGGGGCGCCAGTTCCCGCAGGCTGGCGTAGAGACCTTCGAGGACGGCCGCATCGGTATCCGGCTGGCGGCCGCGGGGGGGCAGGGGCACCACAGCCTCTTCGCAGGGGCACATGAGCAGGCCGCCGCTTTCGGGGCGGAGATAGAAAGGCCGGTCCACCCACCAAGCCCAGGGCTCGCTTTGGGGATGGGCGGCACCGCTCCACACCAGCGTCCGGCGCAGGGGGGTGAAGGGGATCTGGGAACCCGCCAGCCGACCCAACTCGCCCGCCCAGGCACCCGCGGCGATGACGAGGGCCTGCGCCTGCAGGGGCCCATGCTCCGTCTCCAATTCGAAACCCGCGCCCGTGGGCCGCATGCCGAGCACACCGCAGCCGAAGCGCAGCTCCGCGCCAGCGGCCCGGGCTCCCTCGGCGCAGACGCGCAGCAGGCCCGCGATGTCGATGACGCCGTCGCCGGGAATGGCCAGGTGCTCGGCGGCCTTCAGGCCGGGCAGGGGGATGCCTTCGCCCCGGTGGACCGCCACGCCATGCCGGGCCGCTTCCGCCTCGAAGGCATCCAGCGGGCCGTGGTCCGTGCTCACCAGCAGGCCGCCACTGGCGGTCAGCAGTCCGGCCTCGGCCAGCCGCCGCCGCCCCTCTACGGCCAGCACCGTGTGCTCGTCCCGGCCCGTGAGGGCCCGCGCCACGGCGGCATTGTGGCCGCTGGCGTAGGTGCCGGGCTGATCCTCGCGGTCCAGCAGGACGATGCCCGTCTGGCCGGCCCGGGCGAGGTGGCAGGCGAGGCTGAGCCCCGCGATACCGCCGCCGATGATCACCACTTCTGCCGTCTCAAAGCCCATGGACATCATGTTAAGGCGTCTGGGGCCTAGGCGGTCTGGTCTATGAATTGGTCCCCCTCAGTGGGCCGTCAGGGAACTGGTGACGAGCTTGTAGGAACCCGCGTCGTTGAAGAGCAGGCCGCGGGCCTGGATGTCCGCACCGTTCGTCACGGCGGTGAGGCC
>JBBQHW010000031.1:0-30884 GCA_038324335.1 Holophagales bacterium | reverse complement strand
GGCGGTCGGCCAGGATCCTCCGCGCCCGGTCGAGGGTGGTGGTCGGTGCCAGCAGCGGCACCATCGGATAGCCCGCGGTACGAAGGTCTGCTTCTAATTCAGGTTCCTCGCCGAAGGGCAGGTCCACCACCAGCAGGGCCTTGACGGGCGTGGACCTGAGCAAAATCTTCAACCGCTCTGCACCGATCTGGAGCAGCGGGTTCAGGTAGGTGAAGAGGACGATGTCCGGACTGTCCTGCAGGCCCGCCAGGGCTTCCAGCACCCGCAGCGGCGTGGCGCCGCGGGCGATGGCGCGGTGCGCGGCGGCCTGCAGTACCGGGCCGTCCGCGATGGGATCCGAATGGGGCAGACCCAGCTCGATGGCCTCGAGCCCCAAGGCTTTCGCCTCGGCAAGCAGATCCGGCAGGGCCTCCAGGGAAGGGTCGCCGGCCATGAGAAAAGGAAGGAGCGGATTCATGGTCATCCTAGATCCCCAGCCGCGACTGGTAGGTGGACAGGTCCTTGTCGCCGCGACCGCTGAGCCCCAGCAGCACGGTCCCGACCCCTTCGGCCACCAGCGAGGGCAGCAGCGCCAACGCATGGCTGCTCTCCAGGGCCGGCAGGATGCCTTCGGTTTCGCAGAGCAGGCGGGCCCCAACAAGGGCTTCATCATCGGAGGCTCGACGCACTTCGACCTGGCCGTCCAGGACCAGGGCCGCCAGCTCCGGGCCCAGGGCCGGGTAGTCCAGGCCGGCGCTGATACTCGCGGTTTCGGCCGTGTGCCCATGCTCGTCCTGCAGCAGCAGCGTCTTGCAGCCGTGCAGTACGCCCATGCGCCCGCCGTCGAGCCGGGCCGCATGTTCGCCCAGCGCAGCGCCATGACCGCCCGCTTCGACGGCCACCCGGCGCAGGGCATCACTCAGGAAGGGCACCAGCAGGCCCAGGCCGTTGCTGCCGCCCCCCGCGCAGGCGAGGACGACCTCCGGCAGGGCGCCGGACTGTTCCAGCACCTGGAGTCGCGCTTCTTCTCCAATGACGGTCTGAAAAGTACGCACGAGCGTGGGGAACGGATGGGGACCCAAGGCCGAACCCAGGATGTAGTGGGCCCGGTCGCAGCGACCCGCCCAGGCCCGCAGCGCCTCGTTCACCGCCTCCTTGAGGGTGCCCTGCCCCGCTTCCACGGGTACGACCTTCGCCCCGAAGAGCCGCATGCGGGCCACGTTCGGCGCCTGCCGGGCCATGTCCGTGACGCCCATGTACACGGTGCAGGCGAGGCCCAGTCGCGCACAGGCGGAAGCAGTGGCCACGCCATGCTGGCCGGCGCCGGTCTCCGCGATGATTTCCGATTTGCCCATGCGCCGGGCCAGGATGGCCTGGGCCAAGGCATTATTGATCTTGTGAGCGCCCGTGTGAGTGAGGTCCTCCCGCTTGAGGAACAGGGCCTTCAGGCCCAGTTTCGCGGCCAGCCTGGGCGCTGAAGATAGCGGCGTGGGGCGGCCCACGAAGTGGCGCAGCTCGCCCTTCAGCTCGGAGATGAAAGCTGGATCCGCCAGGGCGGCGAGGAAGGCGGCCTCCAGATCCAGGAGCGGCTGCATGAGCGTCTCCGGGGCGTAGCAGCCGCCCAGCGACTGGGTGCCGAAGCGCGAAGGAAGGGTGAAGGCATTGGTCATGCGGACTCCAGTGCGTGGGCAGTGCGAATGAATGCGAGGACCTTCGCCAGGTCCTTCTGGCCCGGGGCGGCCTCGAGACGGCTGGCGGCGTCCACGCCCCGGAACCGGGGCCGGGCGGCATCGGGCAGGGCCTGCACCCGCTCGCTCAGGTTTGAGCCATCCAGCCCCCCGGCCAGCAGGAAATCGCCCGGCGGCGGATAGGCCATGGGATGCCCCTGCCCCGAGCCGCCGGCCACGCCGGTGACGGTGGCACTGGGCTCCCAGAGGTACAGATCCGCCTCGGCCGGAAGTTGAGCTGGTTCATCGGCCCAGGGCAGCAGGACAAAGAGTCCCGCCTCGCGCAGCAGACGGAGGCCTGCTGCCCGCATGGCCACGGGAAGGTAGGGTTGGACCCTTTGGAACCCGAAGCGCCGGGCCGAAGCGAGAATCACGTTCGCGTGCTCAGCCACCTGAACGAGCACGGCGCGATCCAGGAAGGGCGCGGCCACGGACAGATCCTCGCAGTGCCTCGGGCTTGGCGGATGGGACACGAAGCCCAGGAGGTCCGCACCCTGGGCGGCGACGAAGGCCGCATCGTCCCTCGTGGTGAGGCCGCAGACCTTGACGAGGAGGCTCACCGGGCCTCCGTGCGAAGGTCTTGCAGAGTCCTCGTCAGAAATCCACGGGGATCGGGACTGCGCATCAGGGCCTCGCCGATGAGGACTGCATCGAAGCCCGCGCCCAGGGCGGCCCGGGCGTCCTCGGGCGTGGCCAGCCCCGACTCCCGGATGAGCAGGGCTTCGGGAAAGGCGCGGCGAAGGGGCGCCGCCGTGGGCTCCCCCAGGGTAAAGGTGGAGAGGTCTCTTGCATTGATGCCCACCAGGCGGGCGCCCGCAGCCTGCGCGAAGCCGACCTCGGTCAGGTCGTGGAGCTCCACCAGGGGTTCGAGCCCCCGGGCGCGGGCGGCCTCGGCGAAGGCGGCCGTGTGCCCCTTGAGCACCCGCACGATGAGGAGCACGGCCTCGGCGCCGGAGGCCTCGGCTTCTGCAAGGTGTGTCTCGGAGATCACGAAGCCCTTGTAGAGACGGGGCAAGCCCAACTCCGCCGCCGCGCGCAAGTGGTCCACTGAACCCCGAAAGTAGGACGGCTCCGCCAGGATCGAAAAGGCCGAGGCCCCTCCTTCCAGGTAGGCCCGGAGCTGGGGCAGCAGAGGCGTGCCCATGGCGAAGGGGCCGAGGGAGGGCGAGGCCTGCTTGTACTCCGCGATCACCGCGCCGCCACGCGCATCCGTGTCGCGGCGCAAGGCCGCCTCGAAGGGGCCCGCGCCAGATAGGCCCGGACCTTGCGGTGGGATCGGGGCTGGCAAAGCAGCCACCCTTTTCAGCTCTGAAAGCAACACGCGTTGGAGATGGGAGCCGGCGGCCAGGCCCGTTCCATGCACGAGTGAACCTGGATCTGACAGGCGGGTCATGGGCGCACCTCCGCTGGCAGCGCGAAAGGCAGGGTGAAGCCGCCCTCGAGGCGGCGCCTCGCCTCGCGCAGGGAGGCCACCAGGCCTTCCAGCCCCGCGTTTCGGTGCAACTGGAGCCCCAGGGCCGCCTGGAGCGCCACGGCATCGGCCACGGCGGGCCGGAAATCCGGATGAGTGGAGCCGCCGAACAGGCCGCGAGCCACGGCCAGGGCCTCGGCCCGGTCGGCGACGCGCAAGGAATGCAGCGGGGGAGCCGTGAGTCCCAGTTCTCGGGGCACCAGCACCTGGGGCGGGGCCACGCGACCCTTCTCAACGATCAGGACGATGGTGGGTCCTTCGATGGAGGCCTCGTCCAGGCCCTTCCCTTCGGCGTCCTTGCCGTGGATCACGAAGGCCCGCCGCAGGGTCGGCCGCCGCGCGAGGGCCCCGGCCATGGGCGCAAGCAGGTCCTCCCTAGCCACGCCCAGCAGTTGGAGGGGAGGCCGAGCGGGATTCAGCAGCGGCCCCAGCAGGTTAAAAATGGTGGGAATGCCCAGGCGGCGGCGGATCTCCCGTAGGCGGCCCAGCAGCGGGTGGTAGGCCGGGGCGAACAGGAAGGCGAAGTTCCTGGTCTGCAGATCCTCGGACAGATCGGCGCTGGCCCTGGCCAGGTCATAGCCCAGGGCTTCCAGCAGATCTGCGCTGCCGCAGACGCTGGTGGCGGCGCGGTTGCCGTGCTTGACGATGGGCACGCCCAGCTGGGCCAGCAGCAGGGCCGCCAGGGTGCTCAGGTTCGCCGTGGAGGAGCCATCGCCACCGGTACCGCAGGTATCCAGGGCTGCGTCCGGCACCGGCGGAAAGGGGACGGCCACCTCGGACAGCGCATCGGCGAAGGCTGCCAGCTCGTGGGCCTCGGGCACCCGCTGGGCCAGCAGGGCCAGACAGGCCCCCACCAGCAGGGCGTCCGTGTCCTGGTCGATGAAGATGTTCATGAGTTCCGAGGCAGTCGCCTCGGGCAGGGGACGGATGGGATTGTGGGTGGTCAGCAGAGTCATCGGGATCGTTCCTTGGATAGGCGGAGGAAGTTGGCGAGCATGGCCGGGCCGTCCGGCGTGAGGATGCTTTCGGGGTGGAACTGCACGCCCCAGCGGGGCAGCTGGCGGTGTTCCATGGCCATGATCTCGCCCCCGGGACTGCGTCCCGTGACCCGCCAGCAGGCGGGCAGCGAGGCCGGTTCCGCGATGAGGCTGTGGTAGCGGCCCACCGGTAGCCCAGCAGGAAGATTCAGGAACAGCCCCGTCCCATCGTGCTCCAGGGGCGTGGCTTCGCCGTGCAGGGGCTCCACGGCGCGAGTGACCCGCCCGCCCGTGGCGGCGGCCAGGGCCTGGTGACCCAGGCACACCCCCAGCAGTGGGACTTCCCAGTCCGATCCGGCCAGGGCCATGTGAGCGGGGCTCTCCGTCGGATGACCAGGGCCGGGCGAGAGCACCACCGCCTCGGGCTGAAGGGCCTTCGCTTCTTCGAGGGTGATGACGTCGTGGCGGATGACGCGGACCTGGGCACCCAGCGTCTCGAAGGCCTGCACCAGGTTGTAGGTGAAGGAGTCCAGTGCGTCGATCAACAGAATCATCGGGCACCCCCATCCAGCGTCACGCCCAGCGTCACGCCCAGCGCCTGGGCGATGGCCCCGAGCTTGTGGAGGGTTTCGAAGTATTCGGAGGTGGGGTTCGAGGCCCGCACCACCCCGGCTCCGGCCTGGATGTGGGCGACGCCCCCGGCGTAGACCGCGGTGCGGAGGATGAGGGCCGTGTCGAGGACGCCATCCACGCCCAGCCGCAGCAGCACGCCCCCGTAAGGACCGCGCACCTCGCCTTCCAGTTCCGCGATGCGCTGGCAGGCCCGGAGCTTGGGCGCCCCACTCACGGTGCCAGCCGGGAAGGCCGCGGCCAGCACATCCAGCGCGTCCAGGCCCGGCTTCAGTTTCGCCTTCACGGTGGTGGTGAGGTGCAGCACGTGGCTGGTGCGCTGGAGCGCCAGGGGCAGTTCCACCCGCACACCCCCCGGAATGGCCACCCGGCCCAGGTCGTTGCGGGCCAGGTCCACCAGCATCTGATGCTCGGCCAGTTCCTTGGGGTCCCGCTTCAGGGCCTCGAAGCGGCGGGCGTCCTCCTCGGGGTTCGCGCCCCGGGGCACGGTGCCGGCGATGGGCAGCGTTTCCGCCTCGCCGTCCTGCACCCGCACCAGCATTTCCGGCGAGGCCCCCACCAGGGCGAAGTCCCCCCACTCGAGGAGGAACCCGTAGGGGCTCGGATTGAGCCGGCGCAAGCGGCGGTAGGCCTCCAGGGGAAGGGGCGGATCCTCGATGCGGAAGCGCTGGCTGGGCACCAGCTGATAGATGTCTCCGTCGAGGATCAGCTCCTGGGCCGCGGCCACGGCGGCCTCGTAGGCCTGGCGGGTCATGAGGGGCTGGACCGAAGGCGCCGCCTGACCTGGGCCGGGATCCTTGGCGCCCGCCAGCAGCAGTCGCTTCAGGGCCGCCAGCCGAAGAAAGCCAGCCTCCGGATCCGGGTCGAGGGTCTGCAGCTCCGCCACCTGGTGCAGGTGATCGAAGACCAGGGCCGTGTCGAAGCGCCGCACCCAGAGGCAGGGCAGGCCGAGGCTGTTCCGGGCCGGCAGCGGCAGGCTCGGTTCCATGGCCCCCATGGCCTCGAAGCCCAGGTAGCCCGCGCAGCCGACGCCAACCGGCAGCCCTTCGCGCAGGGCCGGCAGGCTCGAGCCGGGATCATGTAGGGTGTCCGCGTGACGGGAGCCGGCGAGGTCGCGGAGGGCCTCCACCCAGCCGGTGGCGGGAGCTTCGAGTCGGCATTCGATGGCACTTTCCAGCAGCACGAAGCTGTGGCGGCCGACCCGCTCCCCCTGGTCGCAGGACTCCAGCAGCAGGCTGGCGCCCGCCGGCCGCAGGGCCAGGTAGGCCGCGAGGGGGGTCAGCAGGTCCGCAGGGAGCGGATGGCGGATCAGGTGCCTGGGGGGTTGCAGCATGGTTTCAATCCACAACGAAAAAGCCCGACCACGGGGTCGGGCTCGGAAGGTCCTGGGTGGCGTGGGCCGCTAGGCCTCGCGCAGGGAGCCATCCGAGCCCAGACGCCACCAATAGGCCCCGTGATGGAGGCCCTGGCAGGGGGTTGGAATGGACATCGGCATGGAAGCGATGAAACCCGATGGGGGTGGGTTCTGTCAAGTGTGGTTTGATGAGAGATTGCCTGCGGACGACCATGGAACCCCAGAAGCCATTTCAATATCCGATAGCGCCGCGATGGTGCCAGGCGGGATGCACCGCAGATATCAGTTTGTCTCGCGTATCGCCGGCGGCGATACCGAGAAGGAAGGGCCCGCAGGGCAACGTGGTTCGTTGTTCAAGGGACCTGACGCCGCGGGGCGCCCGCCTGGCACCATCCCTCCGGGCGAGGGGTGGCGGGGAGGCTCCGCCTCCGCGAACGAGTGTGAGCGGGAGGGCCCTGCGGGGCAGGGCCCGTCAGGCGGAGGGCGATGCTTCGTCACCTCCAGCTATCGCGGCGCAGTGCGCCGCTCCTGCTCGCCTCTGGCTCGCAGAGCCGGAGCCTCGTCGCGCGTAGTGCCTGCTACGCTTGACTCGCCTTCCTCGCCTCGTTCGCCCGGCACCCCCCGCGCGGCGACGTGGGGCCCCGTTAGGAACTCTTTTATGCTGAACCTCGAATCCTTCCCCGTGGGCCCCCTGGGCTGCAACTGCTCCCTGCTGTGGGAGCCCGCCACGGGCCTGGGGGTGGTGGTGGATCCCGGCGGCGATGGTGCCAAAATCCGCAAGCGCGTCGAGGCCCTCGGCTTCAAGGTCACAGCGTTGCTGCACACCCATGCCCATTTCGACCATGTGGGCGCCACCCGGGAACTGCAGGATCTCTGGCAATGTCCGGCCTTTCTGCATGGTGATGACACTTTTCTCATCGATGCCCTGCCCCAGCAGACCGGCATGTTCGGCATGCCCGCCATTCCCCAACCGGAAATGACCGGCCTGCATGTCGGTCACCGGCATCTGGATCTCACCACCCTCCACACGCCGGGCCACACGCCGGGCTCCAGCTGTTTCCACGGCGAGTTCGCCAAGGGCAAGGTACTGCTGGCGGGAGACACTCTGTTCCGGGGTGGCGTGGGCCGCACGGACCTCTGGGGCGGGAACTGGGACTTGCTGGAGCAGAGCATCCAGCGGGAACTCTATGTGCTGGATGACGCCACCCTGGTCATCCCGGGGCATGGTCCCGCCACCACCCTCGGTGAGGAGGCGGCCACCAACCCCTTCGTGCGGCGCTGACTCAGGGGCGCGCGAACCGGAACACGGCGCTCACCGCCACCCAGGTGATGGCGTCGTAGCCCATCCCGGACTTGTCCACGGACACGCTGTTGAAATGCCCTTCCAGGCTGAAGGTGCGGGTGAAGTTGTAACCGCCACCCACGCGGAAGCCGACCCGTCCCGACTTCGTGACCTCCTCATCAAGGTAGTTGGACAATTCGTGTTTCACCTTTACCTGGTTGAGGTTCAGGCCCGCCAGGAAGTACCCGCCGCGGGAAGGGGAACCGGCGTTGTAGACGTAATCGGCCCCGAGCTGGGCGATGCCGAAACTGTTCTGCAGGGTACCGTCATAGTAGCCGCCGCTGTAGATGTCCTGCTTCTTGCTGGCGAAGCCGTTGACGTTGGCGATGAGGCGCAGCTGGTGGTGCTGCGTGAAGTTGAAGTCGAGGTGGCCGCCGAAGTGGAGGCCGAGCCCCTCATTGGCGCCGAGGTAATCACCATTGAAATCCCTCTTGTCGGCAAAGTCGCCCGTGGGCTGGCTGAAACCCACCTGGAGTCCACCATTCAACCGGACTGACTGGGCCATGAGTGAGGTCCCGGCGAGCAAGCAGAGGGGGAGCATCAGGCGGCGCATGGTGGCTCCTATCAAAAAGCAGACTCGATCATAGCTGAGATTCAGGTGCCCTTTCCTTCGGTTTCTGGTGCCATGATAGGGCGTCTTCAGGAGCCACCATGGATGCCATCATCAGAACCTTCGGGTGTTTCGGTCCCCCCGCATTCTTCCTCGTGATCTGGGCCCTCAGCTGCCTCAAGGTCATCAACGAGTACGAGCGGGCCGTGGTCTTCACGCTCGGCAAAGTGAGCGACAAGCCCAAGGGGCCCGGCCTGGTTTTCATCTGGCGCCCCTTCCAGCGGGCCGTCATCGTCTCCCTGCGCACCACCGTCCTGGAAGTGCCCAGCCAGGACGTCATCACCCGCGACAACGTGAGCCTGAAAGTCAGCGCCGTAGTCTATTCCAAGGTGCTGGATCCCAAGCAGGCCATTGTCGGCGTGGAGAACTACTACTACGCCACCAGCCAGATCGCCCAGACGACCCTGCGGTCCATCCTCGGCGAGGTGAGCCTGGATGAACTGCTGGCGGATCGGGAAAAACTCAGCCTGCGACTGCGGGAGATCATCGACCGCTCCACCGAGCCCTGGGGCGTGGAAGTGAATAGCGTGGAGCTCAAGAGCGTCGACCTGCCCGAGCAGATCCAGCGGGCCATGGGCAAGCAGGCCGAGGCCGAGCGGGAAAAGCGGGCCAAGGTCATCGCCGCAGAGGGCGAACTCCTGGCCTCGGAACAGCTGCTGGAAGCGGCCAACAAGATCAGCCAGAACCCCACGGCCATCCAGATGCGCTACCTGCAGACCCTCACGGAGATTGCAGTGGAGAAGAACAGCACCATCGTCTTCCCCCTGCCCATGGAGCTCATGAAGGCCTTCGAGAAGTTCACGAAGAGCTGATCGGACCAGGCTTCCAGCCCCGCCAAGACGCGGCCTCCGCCTTCGCCAGGATGGAGGCTGCTGGTTGGCCTTGGCCATAGGCATCAGTGTCGACAGCGTCTGCCAGCTGCTGCAGCGCTGCCAGCCGTTCCGGCCGCTGGTCGGCCAGGCGTAGCAGCCAGGTCCGGGCGGTATCTCCAGCTTTCGGGAGTGAATGCCTGCGGACCGCGATCAACAGGGGCCGGAGGGCACGGATGCGCCCCGGACCTGCAGGCGTGGATCGCCAGTAGCCCTGGGTCCGCCAGGCTGCCCAGGAGAGCACGAGGAGCCCCACCGCCCAGGAGAAGCTGGCGGGGGGCTTTGTCCAGCGCCATTGCCAGCCCTGCCAGCGTTCCTGGATCCAGGTCATGCCCGCCAGCTGATCCTGGTCCGAGAAGCGCACCACGTAGCGTTCCCAGCGATAGCTGAGAGCATCGAGCCAGCGGGACAGGGTCCCCAGGCCAGCGTAAGCGGGACCCGACCCGGCGGGTGCGGCGGGGGTCGGGTCGGCACGCCGCCAGCGGCCTTCATCCCAGAATTCAACCCAGCTGTGGGCCTGGTCCTGGCTTACCCGGAAGTAGCCGCCTTCGGGGATCCACGGCCCCAGCCGGTAGCCGTTCACCACCCGGGCGGGCACGCCCCGCGCCCGCAGCATGAGCGCCATGGCCGAAGCGAAGTACTCACAGTGACCCGCCTGGGTGCGATCAAGGAAATCCTCCAGGGGGTTCTTGGCCCGGCCCGAAGGATTGTCGAGGGTGTAACGAAACCCGCGAAGGGCCGATTCCAGGCTACGGGCCAGTACGGGCACAGGCAGGATCCCCGGGGCCAGGCGCAGGCTCCAGCGCCGGGCGGCCTCGTGGTCCGGGCTCAGGGTCGTGAGCAGGTCCAGACGCCGGGGCGACAACCGGCGTTCGAATTGGGGTTCCTCCGGATTCCAGCCAACCTGCATGGGCACGGTCCGCACCCGGGAATACAGCCAGCGGAGACTGGCCCCCCCGCCAGGACGGATGGGCAGCCCCGGCGGGTTCAGCGCGAACAGGCCGTAGGGCAAAGTCAGAATGCCGTGGGGGCTGGGCGCGAACAGGAATTCCGCCTGCAGGCTGGCTTCCTGGCGGCGGGAGCGCCGCAGGGGGGGAGTGAGCTCCGCGGGAACCCAGCGCTGGCCCTCGACCCCTTCCAGCGTCAGGCCCGGCAAGAGGTCGAGGCCCTTCATGGCATCTGGAGCGACCCCAGGCGGTGGCGCGATGCGCAGCACCACCTCGGGACTGGCTTCGATGGGGCCGCCTTGTCCCAGGTCCACCTGATCTCCCAACCCGGCTCGCCCCAGGACCCCCCGCGCCCCCAGGAAAGATGGCCGAAGTCCCGCCTGGAGGCGGGGCAGGACCAGGAAGCATCCCGATCCGATCACCAAGGCCACCGTCACCCAGAGCGGCACGCGGGCATAGGGTGGCCGGGTGAGGGCGCCCCGCCTGAGCTGGGCGGAGGATTCCCAGCTGAGTTGGAGCAGCGCCAGCGCCGCCGCGCCGAGCCAGGCCACGGCCCAGACCAGGAACAGCGCATCGGTGGTGCTGACGGTCGTCGTCAGTAGCAGGATGAAGCCCACGAGCATGAGCTGACGCCGTTGTGGCGTTGCCCGGGGCAGGGCCAGACGCACGCCGGCAAGTACGAACAGGGTGTGAATGGCCACGGGGAAGATGCCCTGGCCCCGGGCCAGATCGCCCAGAAAAAAGAGCAGGGCCCCCGCCTCCAGCCAGCGGTGGAACCGGCCCAGATCCCGGCGCGACAACTCCACCCAGGTGGCCACGAGCAGGGGCAGGGCCATCAGCACCCACTCGTACGGTTCGTAGATTTCCGTGGATAGGACCGCACCAAGGACCACCCAGAGGGGCAGGTGATCGATCCAGCGGCTCCACCTCACGGCCACACCCAGCTCCCCAGGGCCACAGGCCGCCTGGCGCCGGTCACTTCCGGCAGGTTGCCCGGCAGGCCCAACGCGCTGGCGGCGCCCAGCAGGGCCCAGCTCACGGCCTCGCGGGCCCCATTCGGGAACGACAGGTCATCTTCGAGGGGCAAGCCTAGGCGTGCCTCCAGTTCGGTGCGGACTCGTTGATGTCTTGCGCCCCCTCCGCTGACGAGGGCCTGTGTGCCCGTGGGCAGAGGTGCGAGCCGGGCGGCTTCGAGCGCGACCGAGGCGGCCGTGAAGGCGGCCAGGGTGGCCAGGCGATCTGGCAAGGCCAAGGCCTCGAGCCTTGGCCTTTCGGAGAGGAACCACGAAAGCCCGAAAACTTCCCTGCCGGTGGATTTGGGCCGGGGCGCCTGAAAGTACGGGTGGGTGAGCCAACGAACCAGCAAGGCTTCCTGCACCTGGCCATGGGCCGTGGCACCATCGGGATCGAAGGGCAGACCCAACCAGTGCTCCGCGGCGAGATCCAGCAATGCCATGCCCGGCCCCGTATCCCAGGCGGAAGTCTGAAGGCCGTCCCAGACCGTGAGGTTGGCGATGCCGCCGAGATTCAGCGCCAGCCAGGGCTCGCTCCCATGCAGCCAGCTTTCGGGCAGAGGCACCAGGGGCGCCCCTTGGCCGCCCAGCGCGAGATCCCGGCGCCGGAGATCCCAGACCACGGGACACGCCAGGGCCTCGGCCAGCACATAGGGATCCGCCAGCTGGAGACTCGCCCCCTGCGCGGGATGATGCTGCACCGTCTGGCCGTGCAGGGAGGCCAGGTCGGGCCGAAGGCCGAGGCTGTCACAGAGTGCGCGGGCCGCAGCGGCGTGGTGGTCGCCCAGGCGGCGTTGCAGGATACAGAGCCCCGCCGGGTCAAGACGGTTGGAGGCCGCCGCCAGTACCTGTTCTCGCAGGTCGCCCGGATAGGGCACGGCCAGGTGTCCCAGGAGTGACCGGAAGGGACGCCCAGCCCCGAAGGCGCGGGAGTCCACTTCGATGAGGACGCCATCGACGCCATCCGCGCTGGTGCCCGACATCAGGCCCAGCACTCGCCAGGGCCGGTCATCCGGGAGCGGGATGCGAGGCAGCATGACGCTGATGATGCCAGCAAGTCAGGCTGTCCGGGGGGGAGGCTCCGACTCCGCGACCGAGCACAGCGAGGAGCGGGAGCACCCTGCGGGGCAGGGTGCGTCAGGCGGAGGCCTGCTCGCTTCGCTCGCGATGTCCCCCCGGGCCCCCGCTGCTCGCGCGGGGGACCCGCACTCGCAGCCCAACCGGAACAGCAGCGTGTCGGTTGAAATCCAGCGGTCACCAACTACTCCTCACCGCGTGTTCCGGAGTAGCCTTAAAACCTTGGGGGTTCCCATGACCATGCTCATCGTCCTTCTCATCATCGGCGTCGTGATCTATCTCGTGCTGCGCGGCAAGCAGGATCAGCCCGAAACGCTGGGGGCCGCGCACCGGGGCCTGCCCACGGGACCCCTGGAACCCCACACGTTTGCCTGCCCCTATCCCAAGTGCCCCACCTGCGGCGCCTCCGGCGACAAAATGAAGCAGGAGTGGGATGGCTTGCGCTCGGTGAAGTGGTCTTGCGGCTATTGCAGCGCCGTGGCGGGTGTCCAGTCGCTCAAGGATGAGGAACTGCCGCCCTCCGCCCGGCGCCGCATGGGCCTGGATGCACCCATGCAGGGCTCCATGCCCATGCAACAGGGGGGCTACGGCCAGCCCGGCGGCGGCATGGGCGGGCTGCTCACCGGCATGATGATCGGCAACATGCTGGGCGGCAGCCACCATGACCACGACCGCCAGGGTGGTGGCGATGGGTGGAATGATGGATCTTCCGGGAAGTCCTCTAGCGACTGGGGCGAATCCAGCTCCGGCTCCAGCGACTGGGGCGACTCCGGTGGTGGCGACTCCGGCGGCGGTGATTCCGGCGGCGGTGATTCCGGCGGCGGGGACTGGTGAACGGCTACAGGATCTTCGGCACCACGAAGTAGCCCCGGTCCTGCTCCGGCGCGTTGGCCAGGGCCTGCGCCTGCGTGAAGGCATCGTGCGGCACGTCCTCCCGGCGGGGCAGGGCCCGGCCCAGGCCCGCCAGCATGGGCTCGACCTGCTCCAGGGCCAGCTCGTCGAGGCTGGCCGCATGGGTGAGCATGCGGGCCATGGCGTCGCGCATGGGTTCGATCTCGTCGTCACGTAAGCTCAGATGGGCCAGGGCGGCGCAACGCAGAACATCCTCGCGGGTGACTTCCATATCAGGCTCCCAACTTCAGGTCCGAGTCGGCGTTCTGGCGCCAGGGGTCCGGGTCGGCGGGCAGCAGCGCGCCGGCGGCGGCGATCATGGCCCCATTGTCCGTGCAGAGGCGGGGCTCGGGGAGGGCCAGGACCAGGCCCTCGCGTTCGGCCATGGAGGCGGCCTCGGCCCGCAATCTGGAATTGCAGGCCACGCCGCCGCTGATCACCAGGCTCCGGGCGCCGTGCTCGCGGGCCTGCTCCGGAAGGGGCTTCAGCAGCCAGGTGGCGATGGCTTCCTGGAGGCTGCGGCAAAGGCCCTGGACTGCGGGATCCCCAGCGCCGGCTTCCGCCAGGCGGGGCTGCTTCTCGATGCGCAGCTTTACGCCCGTCTTCAGGCCTGAAAAACTCCAGGAGGCCTTGCCGTCGCGGAACTTCGGGGGGGTGAAGGGCTCGGCCGCGCGCGCCGCCGCCCGGGCGCAGGCATCCACCAGCGGTCCGCCTGGATAGCCCAGGTTCAGCATGCGGGCGGTCTTGTCGAAGGCTTCCCCGGCGGCATCGTCGCGGGTCTTCTGGAGCAGCTGCAGCGAGACCCAGTCCTGCGCGAGGTAGAGATGCGTGTGGCCACCGGAGACCAGCAGTACAAGCGCAGGGAAGGGCAGGTCCGGATGGGCGAAGCGGGCGGCGTTGAGGTGGCCCAGCAGGTGGTGCACGCCCACCCAGGGCAGGCCTGCCCGCCAGGCTACGGCCTTGCTGGCGCTGAAGGTGGCCAGCAGGCTGCCCACCAGCCCCGGGCCCCGGGTGACGGCGATACGGTCGAGGTCGGCCAGCTTCACCCCGGCCTCTTGCAGGGCACTGGCCATGACCGCCCTTACCTGCAGCAGGTGCTCCCGCGCGGCGAGTTCGGGTACCACGCCACCAAAGGGGCCATGGATGCCATCCTGGCTCTCGCGGACCAGGGATCGCAGCACGGGACCCGCGGCGGTTTCCTCCACCACGGCGGCGGAGCAGTCGTCGCAGGAGGATTCGAGGCCCAGGACCAGCATCTGCCAAGTGTATCCTGGCCTTTCCCCCTCTGATCGCAGGCCCTGATGCCGCCCGTCCCCACCCACATTCAGCTGAACCGCCCGCTCCCACCCCTCACCTACCTGGCGCCGGAGGGTCTGCCTGCTGGGGTGCGGGTGCGGGTGAAGGTGCGGAACAGCCTGGCAGTGGGCCTGGCCATGGGGCCCGACGTGGCTCCGCCCACGGCAAAGCTGCGGCCCATCGAGGCCGTGCTGGATCCCTTCCCCCTCCTGCCCGCGAAGCTGCGGGAGTTGCAGACCTTCGCCGCCCGCTACTACGGGTGTCTCGAAGCCCATCTGCTGCCCCTGAGTCTGCCCCCGGCCATGCTGCCCAACTGGGAGGCGGACGAGGATGGACAGCGCCTGTCCATCCAGCGCGAGCGGGGAGCCTGGGACCTGCTCGCGGACCTGGGCGAGGCCTGGCACCAGGACCCCAGCCTCCTGCCCACCCTCCTGCACCGCTCCGCCATGCGCGGGGCGGGCTTCACGGAAGTGCGCCTTACGGGTGCGCCTCATCCGCCCCGGGTGACACCCTCCCAGGCCAAGGTATTGCTGGCCCTGGAGGAGGCGGGGGGCGCCCTCATGGAACCGGACCTGCTGGAGGCGGCGGCCGTGGGTGCCTCAGTGCTGAGCACCCTGGAGAAACGGGGCCTCATCGAACGCCTGAAGCGGATGGATCTGCTGGGCCAGCGGCGCGAGGCCGGCGTGGACCGCACCGTGGTCCTCAACGAGGAACAACAGATGGCCGTGGACGCGGTGGGGCTGGGTGCCTTCGGCGTCCATCTGCTCCATGGCGTTACGGGGTCAGGCAAGACCGAGGTCTATCTGGAAATCGCGGAGCGGGTACTGGCGGCGGGCCGGCGTGTGCTCTGGCTGGTGCCGGAGATCGGCCTCACCGCGCGGCTTCTGGACCGCCTGGAGGCCCGCTTTCCGGGCCGCATCGCCGTGGGCCACGCGGGGCTGAACGCCGGCGAAAAACATGGCGACGTGGTGCGCCTGCTCTTCAATGGCGCCGACCTCTTCGTGGGCGTACGGAACGCCGTGCTGGCGCCCCTGAGGGATATCGGCCTCATCGTCGTGGACGAAGAACACGAGGGTTCGTACAAATCCGAAGAACACCCCCGCATCCACGCCCGGGACCTGGCCATCAAGCGGGCCCAGCTGGAGGGTTGTCCCATCGTGCTGGGCAGCGCCACGCCGAGCCTGGAAAGCTGGCATGCGGCGCAGGGCGGCCGCTACCAGTTGCTCAGGCTGCGGCAACGGCCCGAGGGGATCACGCTCCCGACCGTGGAAATCGTGGACCTGCGGGATGCTTTCCGGCAGCTGCGGCGCAAGGTGATCCTGGCCCCGCCCCTGCTGCAGGCCCTCACGGAGACTCTGACCCGCGGCGAGCAGGCCCTGCTCCTGCTGAACCGCCGGGGCTACGAGAACTTCTGGATGTGCCGGGCCTGCGGGAAGACCCTGGGTTGCCCCCACTGCGCCATCTCGCTCACCTACCATCGCGGCGACTTCCGGTTGCGCTGCCACCTCTGCGGTCATGAAACCGTGCCCCCCGAAGCCTGTCCGGATTGTGGTGCCGAGCATTTGCGGGGCGTGGGCGAGGGCACCGAGCAGGTGGAGGAGCATCTGCGCCACTTGTTTCCGACTGCCCGCATCCTGCGCCTGGACCGGGATACGACGCGCCGCCGCGGCTCCTTCGAGGCCGGGCTGCTGGCGGCCGAATCCGGGGAGGTGGACATCCTGGTGGGCACCCAGATGCTGGCCAAGGGCCACAATTTCCCTGGCCTCACGCTGGTGGGCGTCATCAACGCCGATCAGGGCCTGAAGGTGGCGGATTTCCGGGCCTCGGAGCGCACTTTCCAGCTGTTGACCCAGGTGGCGGGCCGGGCGGGCCGTGCGGACCTGCGGGGCCGCGTGATCCTCCAGACCTACTCGCCCGAGCACCCGGCCATCACCTTCGCCCTGGCCCAGGATTTCGAGGGCTTCGCCGCCTCGGAGCTGCCCTTCCGTGAGGGGTTGGGTTACCCACCCTTCACGGCCCTCTCCCTCTACCGCGCCGAGGCAGACACCCTGCGGATGGCCCGCGAGGCGCTGGAGGCCTTTCGACAGCAATTGTCCGTTCCCGGGTTGCGCGTGCTCGGGCCCCTGGAGGCCGCGGTGCCGAGGGTGCGGGATCGCTGGCGCATGCACCTGTTGCTGAAGGGAGGCCGCGGTGCCCTGGGCCAGGTCCTCGCCCGGCACCCACTGGAACCTTCGGGCCTCATCACCCTGGATCGGGATCCCATTCACTTCGGATAGTGCATAAAAAATATACACATGTGTCATCCATTGTCTGGAGTTAGGTCCTTGGATCTACCTAAGTATAATAAAAACATGAACCTAATATTTCATACAGAGGTGCCCATGGCAGGACGAATCTATAGCACATCGAAAGGTTTCTTCATGTCCACCCCCAGGCAACACATGGCATCTGGCTACTCGCTGGTCGAGTTGCTGGTGGTGCTTGCCATTGTCGGCATCCTCGCCATCGCCGGAGTGACCATGGTCGGCAACCGCCAGACCGGGGCAGTGCGCGGACTCCTGGATGAGTTGGAAGGCGCCCTGACCAACGCCCACCAGGCCGCAGTGGCCACCGGGCGGGACGTGGCCATCGTCACCTGGGGTACCTGGGATGCCGGCACCCTCAGGATGGCCCACGGCAATGCCGTGCAAACCGACGTCGAGATCCAGACGGCGGCCAATGATCTACTGGCCAGCCTGCCCCACCTGGATCTGCTCGGCGCGACTGTGGCCGTTCCCTTTCGCTTCCTGCCCAGGGACACCGGCCATGCGCAGGCCCGCGTGGTGACCTTGGGCTCGCCCCAGTGGGTCAACGTCATGCAGGCCACACCGGCCGGGACCACGAACCAGGACATCAACGGAGTGGTGCCTTTCACCACGGTCATGGCCGGCGTGCTGGTCGATGGACCCACCCGGAACCTTTTCCAGCTTGAGCTGTCCGCGACCCCCCAGCGGAACGTGATCAGCGGGGCCAACAAGCGCTTCACCACCACCTTCATGATCCCCGTGGTGGGTACTACTTCCTCTGGCGGGGCCCTGCCCGGCGGGCCCATGGGAATGATCGTGGTGATGGCCAACGGGGCCACGATCTACAAGTTCTACAATCCCGGCGCCCGGGATTCGGATGGACAGTGGAGGAGGCTCTGATGCGCACGCATCCCGCAAGCAGCAAGCCACGGCAGAGCCAGGCTGGGTTCAGCATGATCGAGATGCTGATGACCGCCTTCATCATGGCCATCGGCATCCTCGGCCTCACCATGCTCCAGGTCATGTCCCTGAAGGCCTCCCGGGGGGGGCGCAGCCTTTCCACGGCGGTCCTGGTGGGCGAGCACGTCATGGATCAGATCGAAATGGAAGGCCGCCTCAGCTGGCTCAATGCCACCGGCCAGTACACCGGTACCAATAACGCGGTAGACCTGCCAAACCTGAGATACGTCTCCATCCCAGACGGTGGCACTCGCCTGGAAAACTTCAACAGCAAGGGGGGCCCGCCCGTTGGGAACCCGGATCCGGCCGACAATACGGTCTACTTCCGCGTCGCGACGGGCCACGTCGTCACCGTCCCGACCTCCGCCAACACCAACGGTGCCTTGTCCAACTTCACCGTAACGGTTCAGTTCACCGATCAGTTGGATCAGGCAAGTGCCCCCATCGTGCGCACCGTCGTCCTGACTCGGAGGATCCTCCATGGCTAGGGTACGTCCAAACGAGCGTGGCTTTTCCCTGGTCGAGTTGATGGTGGCCCTGGTCTTCACCATGGTGCTCATGGCGGGCATGGCCAATGTGTACAAAGCGAGTCTCTCCACCTTCTACACGTCCGGAGAAGCCCTTTCAAACCTCCGACGGAACCGCATGTCGGTGGATCTGCTGGCTGACGACATCAACGCTGCCTGCATGTACCTGATGGACTTGACGATTGCGCCGACGGTCAACGCCGCGTCGCCGCCCTTCTACATCCTGCCGAACATGCCCATCGCCGCTCCTGGGCCCAACGATCCCACCACGGCGGATGAACTCTATTTCTACGTGGACCAGCCCCTTGCCTTCGAGGGAACGCTGAATGGTCCCCCCAACGAGCGAACCGCGGCGGAAATGGTGCTGGCGGCCGGCACGGCCAGCGCGGCACCCACGGCAGCCGACAATACCTACACCATTGATTGCACCAGTTTGACCTACGCCAAGCTGGTCCACCAAGGCCAGATCTTCATTTTCAAGGACTCCTGGGAGGCCGGTTATGTCATGGCCGATCCCGCTGTCCCCACGGATCGAAACGTCACCGTGGTGGTCGGGGCCGCTCCCAATACCGCGATCACGGGCATCGGCCCCTCCGGCCTGCCGCTCAACAAGAAGCACCTGCCTGGCACCGGCATCGTGTTCATGACGCCGAGCCAGATGATCCGGTACCGCATCGAGATCCTGCATCTGGATCCTGCCAATGCCAACGGCATTCCATGTCTGGTGCGGGACCAGGGGACCTACGCCCTGGCCGGCTTCACGGTCAATCCGGCGATCCCCCAGCAGGTGATCTCGGAAAATGTGTCCGGCTTCAAGGTCTACCTGAGCACCAACTCCGGCACTACCTGGGCCGGACTGGGAGCGGGCTACACCGGTTTCAATGGTGGCTGGGATGCCGGTATCCGAGCCGACCTGGATACCCAGCTCACCAGCTCGGGTCGTCGGGACTTCACGAGCACCCGGGCCGATGAGCACTGGTTCCGGTCCATCCCTACCCTCGTACGGGTGGATGTCTCCACGCGCACGGCCACTCAGCGCGCGGAGTATTCCGCCGCCGGCAATGCGCTCGCCTACCGGAACCTCACCCAGACTCTCGTTTTCGTGCCGCGGCATTCCGGCCTGGCTCTGAATTGAAAGGCGCGCCATGAACTCTCAACGACACCGCGATCTGAGGCCTTCCGAAGCCGGCGGCATCACCATCGTGGTGGCCCTCATGCTGCTCGTCCTCCTCACCGTCGCCGCGGTAGCCATGTCCCGCAACTCACTGCGGGATATCGTCACCTCGGGGTTCACCCGCCAGGGGGCCATGGCCCGCAACGCCGCCGACTCCGGCATCGAGTGGGGCATCTACTGGATCGATCTGGAGAACTCAGCGACTGCCGGGGTCACCGCGCTGAAGATGGCCAATCTCGCCGCTGGCCTGCTCAGCGATACCACCCTCTCGGGCAAGGCCAGGGACGTAGACTCTTTTGTTCCAGGCACTTCCAATCCTAATGACGTCTATTCCCCGGGCAGTACCCCGCCGGCGGACCTCATGTTGCCCACCCCCGCCGGGGTGACAGCAGGCTTCACGATGGGCATGACCAACATGGGCAAGCTCCCGATCACGATGATGAGCCAGGGCTCAGGCACCAACGCCTTCACCCCTGCCGCGGGAACTGAAAACAAGAACGCGCCTGACCTCTGGGCCATCCGATCCGATGCCCAGATCACCCAGGGCGGAATGACCTTTGTTCATGCCAGGGAAGCCTGGATTTCCACGCCCGTCCGCAGCAGCAAATAGGAGATCAGTCATGTCCAGCCCGTTTCGCTCGATCCTCCGCGCCGGCCTGGGGCTGGCAGTAGCCCTGCTTGCCATCCTGCCCATCCGCGCCCAGCTGGACCCCCGTCTCCAGTCGTCCAGGACGGATTTCATGGACATGTACCAGCAGTCCACCAGCCTGAAGGCCAAGCCGGAGATCGTGACGGTCTTCGACATGTCGAGGTCCATGGCCTCCCTGATGTTCCACCCGCTCTACCAGAACAACGACAAGGCCGACGCCGACGACTATCGGTACATGAAGTTCCAGCTCACGAATGGCTCCGGCGGCAGTGGGGCCAACAACCGCTGGTTGATCATCGCCTACACCGGCGACGTCTATGGTAATGGCGGTACCCGCTCTTACGGCTACGTAACGATCAGACCGGACGGCACCTCCTTCTATACCTTCGGGGCGCAGGAGCCGTACTGCGCGGACCTGGGTGGCTCCGGCAACGGTGGCTGCACCATCAACACCGGCAACGCCGGCAGCCCGGGCAGCCCCGGGAACAACGTGGCGCCCTCCTTCTCCTTCTACGCCCAGTCGGCGGGGAACGGCAACGCCTACACCAGGATCTGGTTCGCGCCCGACAGCACCTCCTCGACCCAAGGGGCCAACGATCACACCAGCTACCATGTGGCCGGCAACAGCAGCAACGGCACCTACGGCAACCCCTCCTACACCATGTCGGTGCTCGGGGTGAATCCCTCGGGGTCCTTCGCTCCCAACAGCATCGTTACCCTGACCGCCACCCTGACCCACCCCTTCTCCGAGGGTGAGGACATCTCCCACAAGGTCATCAACTGGGGCTATGACCAAGGCTGGCTTGGCTTCAACAGTTCCGCCGTCTGGACCCAGGTCAGCTCGGGCGTGTACCAGTCCACCGTCACCATCAAGATCCCCGACTTTGTCCACGCCCCCGACAACCCCCCCATCCCCGACACCCGCGCCAGTCACCCGGGTGACCTCCGCAGGCTGGCGCCCATCACTGCCACCAGCACGGGAGGAACCAACGCCACCTGGACCTTCAAGACCTATTTCGAGGTTCAGGGCACCGGCGCCAACAACGACAGAATCTACTGGAGCCTATGGCCTGTAGATTCCTGGAACATCTGCGCAGGGGGTTGGCCGATACCGTTCAGAGGGAATGCAACCCAGACCACGGCGGGCACCACGCTCGGATCGGCTACCGACATCAAATGGGACAACGCAGCCTGGTGTAGTCAGACGTTCGGGGCCTTTGATTCCTACGTCACCGCCTGGCTGGATGCGAGTGCGGGGGCCAGCCCTGTGCCCAACATCAGCTATGTGGGGGGTCTGTCTGGAAACACCTACAACCAAGGCCTGGGTGAGTTCGATGGCACCGAAGTGCTGAGGAAGCCCGATGGATCGCGGGTGAAAGCCAGCGATGCCATCACCGCGGGGGGGCTCAATGGGTCCTGGGCCGGTGCAGGAGATGTGCGGAATTGGCTTCGGGCCGCCAGTCACGTGCGCTTCAGGTCCGGCAGCCGGACCATCGATATCCCCTTGGCTTGGAAGATCATGGATGTCAACAGCACCTCCACCGGGGGCCAGCCGCTGTCCTCCGTGACCTACCTGGACAAGCAGGTCAAGACGACTTATCTCCCGGACCTCACACCCGTCGTGACCACCTACGGCAGCAACACGCAAATCGAGGTGGACCGAGGCTACCAGATCGAGAATGCCGATGGTTCCGTGTTCACCCTGGACACCAATGGCGCCTACGCTCCGAACGGCGCCCAGGGCACCGTCTACCTCTACAACACCCTGTACCGGCCCGCCTACATCAGCTGGCTGTTCACCGGGAAGTATCAGAGTGCTGATTCGACCAAGCCGAACTACACGACCGGCCCTCTGGATGGCAAATACATCGCCTATGATGCCAGCACCATTTCGGGAGGAGGCTTCCCGGCCAGCGGCCAGACCAACGTCGGCTGGGGACGCGGCTTCGGCAACATGGGCGCCCTGGATACGGCGCTGGTGCCCCTCTACAACCTGGATGGGTCCCTCAAGACCTCGAGCAGTGCGGAACTCGCCACCAAATACCGGACCCCGGCGCTCACCCGTCTGCAGGCCACGAAGTCCGCGGCCATTCAGACCTGGATCGCCCATCAGGCCGATTTGTTCTGGGCCTTCCGCTGCCTGGATCCCGTCAACGAGGCGGGCAACGGCACCGGCACTTTCATCAGGAACGACAGCACCCTCACCTTGAATGGCGCGGATGCGACCACGAACCATGTGAACGGCAATGACTCGGGCTGGAAGGTGCTCAACAACACCACGGCCCAGGGCATCAACTCCAGTACCGGCAATTCGGTCAAGGGAATGGCCCGCATCGCCAGCCTCTTCGCCAACAGCCAGACACCCCTGACCTACGCCATGGCAGGCGCCCTGGCCCAGTTCAATGACCCGAACAGCGTGCTCAATTCCGTGGTGGGCGCAGACGTGTCCCAGTGCGTGCCGCAGTTCCTGCTGCTCTTCACCGACGGCGTCGACAACAACGGCCAGGAAGGTCTCAACAACCTCAAAAACACCACGCCCTACATCACCGGGGTTGGGGCCGCGCAGACCCTGGATACGGCGGCGGGAAACCGGGCGATCATTCTCGACCCGACCAAGATCGACCGTTCGGGCGACTACTGGAACTTCTTCACCATGGCGGGCATCGGGGCCCATCTTTCGGATCCCTCCTACGGTGTCAATGGCACGGATTACATGGCCATGCCGACCTCGGTCCTCCCGACCTCCGGGGCGCCCCACTCCTACCTGCCCTTTGCCATCAAGCAGCGGAACGGGGTTACCTACGACAAGGATCACCCGGTGACGATCATGACCGTGGGCGTCAGCCTGGGCGGCAAATACACCGATTCGGACAGCCCCAAGCGGAGCCTCTTCCTGGCTGCGGTCGCGGGTGACCCAAGTTCCAAATCGGGACTCATCAGCGGCTTCCACGGATTCCAAGGTTGGGAACAGACCTTTGGGGTAGGGGATTGCACCACGGCCCCGGATCCCAGCAACGACTGGGTTCGAGATCCCAAGGACCCGTGCAACTATCCCAAGGTTGGCAAGCGGAGAGACAATGCTGTCTATTTCTTCGATGCGACCGATCCGGACAAGCTGACGAGCAGCATGGATTTTGCTTTCCGCCTGCTCCTCTCCCAGGGCGGCAGCAACGCCACCTCTAGCCCGAACCTGCCCTTCACCGGGTCGAGCCTGGGCAAGCAGGTCTACCTCGGCACCTTCAATCCACCCCTGAATGGCGGCGTGATCTGGCCGGGCGATCTCATGATGTTCGGCACCAAGGAAACGTCGGGCGTCATCCACGTCATCGACAAGAACGGCAACTACCCCACCACCGTCATCAAGGACAACGCCCAGTGGTCCGCTGCCGATGCGCTGGCCTCCAAGCTCTGGACCTCGCGGACGCTCTACACCCGCCTCCCCGGCAACGCCACCAACGCTGAACGCGGCCTCCACGCCTTCACGGACGTGGGCGCGGCCTATACGAACCCGGATGCCGCGGACAATACGGCGGGGCTCCAGAACTACTTGAACGTGACGACCCCAAACTACGTAAGCCTGTCGCCTCTGGCGCCGGGGGGGGCCGACCAGAAGACCCTCATCCAGTTCGCCGCCGGGGGAAACACGGAAGGCGCCAAGGACGCCTTCAACCGGCCCACCACGAACCGAGCGCTCACCATGATGGGCGACATCATCGATTCGGCTCCAGCCCCTCTGGAGTACAACTGGAATGATGTCAAAGGGCTGCTGGGCCCCTATCCACGGCTCTCCGCCGCAAAGGCAGCCGGAGGCAACCGCTTCCGCATCATCCTGGTGGGCACCAATCAGGGTTGGCTGCACGCCTTCGGGGAAGTCACTCGGTTGGAACACGCCGTCCTGGGTAATCCGGGCACGCCGATCATCGTGAAAGGGGACGTGGAAGAGCTCTGGGCCTTCATGCCCACGGACTTCCTTGCCAACCTCAGCTATCTCAAGGTCGCCAACAACAGCCACCGGTTCATGGTGGATGGCACCCCTGCCATCTACTTCCTGGACATGGCCCCGACGACCGGCGGCTCCGGCAACGGCGTGGTGGACATCTCCGACGTGCGGGAGCGGGCCATCGCCGTCATTGGCATGCGGAAAGGCGGGCGCAGCTACTACGCCCTCAACATCAAGGATCCCTTCAATCCGACCTTGCAATGGTCCCTGGTGCCCGACGAGGCTGATTTCCTACCGGCCTCCCGCACCATCGCCAGTGGTCCGGCGCTCGGCGACGTGCAGAACACTTTGAAGAATTTCGGATTCTCCACCTCAACCCCCGCTTTCGGCCGTGTCCAATTCGGCTCGACAGCCGGGGTGGGCGGCTCCATCCGCGATGCCGTCTTCCTTGGGGGTGGCTTCAGCGTCCCTGAAGTGGAAACCAATTTCTCGGGCAACAAGCTGGGACGCTCGGTCATGGCTGTGGATGTCTGGTCCGGCGAGGTGCTGGCCGCGACGGATCTGACCGCCGCCGCCATCGGGGGTGCCACCGTCGGTCCCGTGGGTGCCGGCCTCATTCCCTTCGAATATTTCCTCAACTCGGGCATGGCCCAACGAGCCTACTTCCTGGATTACAAGGGCGGTCTCTGGGCCTGGGGATCCAAGGATGTTGCCGTGGCGGATCCCTACAAGGACTTCCGTATCGACACCTCTGAACTCACCAGCTGGCAGGTTCGCAAGGTATCCCAGGACGACAACAACGTGGCCTCCGGCCTGGGCGGTCGCTACACCACCCTGCCGGCCCCGTTCCGGGTCGGGACTTTCCCGGGGGTGGGCAAGACCGCAGCGTCGGTTCCACCAACAGCGGTGGGTATCGCCATGGTCAGCGGGGATCGCAACAACCCCCTGGACTTCCAGTACGGAGTTGGCAACCCGGCCCCCAATCACCACCGGGTGACCGTGGTCTTCGATCGCCAGGACAGCCGGGCCTGGGGCAAGGACAGTGCCGGCGGTTTCGACACAGGCATCACGGATGCCGACCTGAAGAACTTCACTGCCAACCTGGTGAGCGGAACCAACACGACTTCCTGCGGGGACAGCATTTTCCAGTGGATCACGCCGGGCTGCCCCCACTACTACCTGTCGCCCTACACCGCCGGAGTCCCGGGTACCCCGGATTTCGGTTATTACATCAACTTCCCGAGCATCACCAACAACTTCATCCCCAAGGGCATCAACCCGCCCATCGTGGTGGCCGGCAGCCTGTTCTACTCCTATTTCACGCCAGCCACGGCCGATCCCTGCACGGGTGGAACCGGGAATACCTACAGCTGGTTCACCACCGACGTAATGAACCCCATCGTGAGCGATACCCGCGCCACGACTTCCGCGAAGAGCGGCAAGAAGGACTCGTGGGTGGGTGTGGCTTCCGACTACATTGCCCTTGGCACGAAGGCGGTCCTTCAGGGTGGGACCGTTGCTACGGGGGCTGCGCCTCCGAACCCTTCGACCAGCCTGGAAGTTCACACCACCTCGACCCCGCAGGCAGGGAAGTTCCCCAAGGTCCGCGTGTGGCGCACCGTGCATTAACCGCTGTCTGAAAGCTTTGATGGAACGATGGGGGGCCCGCGAGGGCCCCCTTTTCTGCCTCCGAGCCCCGGGGCCTGGGCGATGGCTCACCCGGCAGCCAGTGGTGGCCGCGAGCCTACTCACCCGGGATTGTGGACTCCCAATGGGGCAGTGTATAAAAAGATTACATATACTTTACACCGTCGAGAATGATTTTTTTTCCTAGATACAAATATAAGAAAAAATTAGACATAAAACAAACTGTAGGAATGCCATAACTGGCCGATCCTATGGCAAGGAAGGGTCCTCCATGAACCAGGGCCGAGGAATCAACGAACCCACCCTTGCCTAGGAAACGGATGACAAGAACGCGTTTGACTTCTGGATAGTCCGATCCGATGAGTAAGTTATCCACACCGGTTGAGACCTTCCTCCATGCCAAGGAAGCCACGATTTTCAGGCCTTTCCAGTCCAACCCGTAGGTATCAGCCATGTCCAACCAGAACCGATCGTTCCTCCGCACCTGCCTGGGCCTGGCCTTGGCCTTCCTCGCCTTCCTGCCCCTCCGCGCCCAGTTGGATCCCCGCCTTCAGTCCTCCAAGACGGATTTCATGGATCTTTACCAGCAATCCAGCAGCTTGAAGGCCAAGCCTGAGATCGTGACGGTCTTTGACATGTCGAGGTCCATGGCCTCCCTGATGTTCCATCCGCTCTACCAGAACAACGACCTGGCCGATGCGGACGACTACCGGTACATGAAGTTCGTACTGACCGCCGCGGGGGGCGGGACCGCGCCCAACAACCGCTACTGGATCATCGGCCGCGCCGGCAACGACTCCAACGCCTACACCCGCTCCTACGTGACGATCAACGCCGATGGCACCGCCACCCTGACCTACTACGACAATCCAGCCACCTGCCGCGATATCGTCGGCAATAACAAGTGCACCATCAACACCGGCTCCGCCGGCAACAATACGCCGCCCACCGTCTCCTACTACGCCCAATCCGCCGGCAATGGCAGTGCCTATACCAGGATCTACTTCATCCCCGACAACAACTCCGGCACCATCGGCGCCAATGACCATACCAGCTACCACCTTGGCACCAACATCAGCCAGGGCACCTTTGGCAATCCCCCCTACACCATGTCGGTCATGGCCGTGAGTCCCTCCTCGGGGCCCTATGCCGCAGGCAGCACCGTCACCCTCGTCGCGACCCTAACCCACCCCTTCTCCGAGGGCGAGGACATCACCCACAAGAACATCAATTGGGGCAATGACGTTGGCGGTTACGGCTTCAGCAGTTCCGCCGTCTGGGTCCAGGTCAGTTCGGGAGTCTACCAGTCCACCATCACCCTCAAGATCCCGGACTTCGTCCACGTCAACAACACCGCGGGCAGTCACTCGGGTGACAAAACCCAGCTGGCACCCATCACCGTCAGTCCTGCCTCTCCCTTCTCGGCTGGGGCCACCCTGACCTTCAAATCCTACTTCCTCACCGTGGGCACCGGGGCCAGCAACGACAAGATCAACTGGACCGTGTCCAACGTGGACACCAATGGCAACAACTGCGCCGGGACCCCGCCGGCCTTCAACGCCAGTCAGACCCAGACCACGGCGGGCACCACCCTCCTGTCGGCCACCGGCATCGGTTGGAAACTTCCAGCCCGCTGCAACCTGCCTAACGTGGGCTCCACCCCCGCCTACGTCACAGTCACCCTGGACGCCACCAAGCCCTCAGGCCCCGGGGCTTACGATTCCACGCCGCTGGTCAACTACGTCGGGGCCCTGTCAGGCAACACGAACGACAAAGGGCTCGGCGATTACGATGGAATCGAAGTCCTGAGAAAACCCGATGGAGCCCGGGTGACCGCCGCCGATGCCATCACCGCAGGCGGACTCTACGCTTCCACCCTGGGTGCGGCGGACGTGCGGAACTGGATTCGCGCCGCCAGCCACGTGCGCTTCCGGTACACGGGGGTCAGCCCCAACCGGACCATCGACATCCCCCTCGCCTGGAAGATCATGGATGGCACCAGCACCGCCACCGGGGGCACCCCACTGTCCTCCGTGACCTACCTCGACAAGCAGATCAAGAAGACCTATGCCACGGACGGCACCCCGATCTTCACCACCTACGGCAGCAGTACCCAGATCGAGCCGGACAAGAGCTATCAGATCGAGAATGCCAACGGCTCTGTGTTTACCTTGGACACCAATGGCACCCTGGTCCCGAACAACGCCCAGTCCACCGTCTACCTCTTCAACACGCTGTTCCGGCCCGCCTACATCAACTGGCTCTTCCTCGGGAAGTACCAGAATGTCTCCACCAAGCCGAACTACACGGCTGGAGCCCTGGTCGGCAAGTACATCGCCTATGATGCCAGCATCATTTCGGGAGGAGGCTTCCCCGCCAGCGGCCAGACCAACGTCGGCTGGGGGCGCAGCTTCGGCAACATGGGTGCCCTGGATACGGCCCTGGTACCCCTGTATAACCTGGACGGGTCCCTCAAGAACTCCAGTAGTGCTGAGCTGGCCGCGAAGTATCGGATACCGGCCTTGACCCGCCTGCAAGCCACGAAGAGTGCGGCCATCCAGACCTGGATCGCCCATCAGGCCGACGTGTTCTGGGCCTTCCGCTGCCTGGATCCCATCAACGAGGCGGGCAACGGCAACGGCACCTTCATCCGAAACGACAGCACCCTCACCTTGAACGGCGCGGATGCGACCACGACCCATGTGAACGGCAATGACTCGGGCTGGAAGGTGCTCAACAACACCACGGCCCAGGGCATCACCGCCAACTCTGGCAATTCAGTGGCGGGCATGAACCGCATTGCCAGCCTGTTCGCCAACAGCCAGACTCCCATCACCTATGCCATGGCCGGCGCCTTGGCCCAGTTCAATGACCCGAACAGCGTACTCAATGCCGTGGTGGGCACCGACGTGTCCCAGTGCGTGAACCAGTATCTGTTGCTCTTCACCGACGGCGTGGACAACAACGGCCAGGAGGGCATCAACAACGCCAACATCACCACGCCCTACATCACTGGCACCGGGGCGGCGGCGGCCCTCGATGCGGCCGGAGGCAACAAGGCCATCATCGCCAGCCCGACGAGCATTGACCGTTCAGGCAGCAACTGGAACTTCTTCACCATGATGGGCATCGGGGCCCATCTTTCGGATCCCTCCTTCGGCATCAATGGCACGGACTACATGGCCATGCCGACGGGGACCCCCCCGACCTCCGCGGCGCCCCACTCCTACCTGCCCTTTGCCGTCAAGCAGCGCAACGGCGTGACCTACAACAAGGATCACCGGGTGACGGTCATGACCGTGGGCGTGAGCCTCGGCGGGCAGTACACGGATCCGGCCAGTCCCAAGCGCAGCCTTTTCGTCGGTGCGGTCGTGGGCGACCCGGCCACCAAGCTCGGCGCGTTGAGTTCGTTCCATTCTTTCTTTGGCTGGGATCAGCCCCAGGGCCAGGCCATCGATCCGAACAACGACTGGATCCCCGATCCCCAGGACCCCACCAGCTATCCCGTGGGCGGCGTCCGGAAGCCCGGCTCTGTCTTCTTCTTCGATGCGACCGATCCCGACAAGCTCAAGACCAGCATGGACTACGCCTTCCGCATTGCGCTCGGCCAGGGCGGCAACAACGCCACCTCCAGTCCGAACTTGCCCTTCACCGGGTCGAGCCTGGGCAAGCAGGTCTACCTGGGCAATTTCAATCCGCCTAAGAACGGTGGCGTTATGTGGCCGGGCGATCTCCTGATGTTCGGCACCCTGGAGTCCAAAGGCGTCATCCACATCATCGACAAGACCGGCAACTGGCCCACCAACGTCACCAAGGCCAACGCCCAGTGGTCGGCCTCCGATGCGCTGGCCGCCAAGCTCTGGACCTCGCGGACGCTCTACACCCGCCTGCCCGGCAACGCCACCAACGCCGAACGCGGCCTCCACGCCTTCACGGACGTGGGCGCGGCCTATTTGAATCCGGATGCCTTGGACAATTCGGCGGGACTCAAGAACTACCTGGCCGTCCCGACCCTGACCGTGGGCGGGGCCGCTCAGCAGGCGCTCCTCCAGTACGCCGCCGGTGGCAACACACAGGGCACCTTGGACGCCAGCAACCGGCCCACCACGAATCGGCTCAACATCATGGGCGACATCATCGATTCGGCTCCGGCCCCGCTGGAATACAACTGGAATGACGTCAAAGGACTGCTGGGCGCCTATCCGCGGCTCAGCGCCGTGGCCGCCGCTGGAGGCAAACGCTTCCGCATCATCCTGGTGGGCACCAATCAAGGCTGGCTCCACGCTTTTGGCGAAGTCACGCGCATGACCACCGTCACGGACGTCCTCAATATCCAACACCAGATCGTGACCGGTGACGTGGAAGAACTCTGGAGCTTCATGCCCACGGACTTCCTGACCAACCTCAACTACATCAGCGTCACCAACAACACCCACCGGTTCATGATGGATGGCACTCCCGCCATCTACCTGCTGGACATGGCTCCCACGAACGGTGGCTCTGGCAACGGCGTGGTGGACATCTCGGACCCGCGGGAACGGGCCATCGCCGTCGTGGGCCTGAGGAAGGGCGGACGCAGTTATTACGCCCTCAACATCAAGAACCCCTTCTCGCCGACCTTGCAATGGTCCCTGGTGCCCGACGAGGCTGACTATCTGCCCGCTTCCCGCACGGTCGCCAACGGCCCAGCCATCGCAACCGTGAAAAGCATCCTGAAGAACTTTGCCTTCTCCACTTCGACGCCTGCCTTCGGCCGGGTTCAGTTCGGCTCGTCCGGCGGGGCTGGTGGCTCCATTCGCGATGCCGTCTTCCTGGGGGGTGGCTTCAGCGTCCCTGAAGTGGAATCCAACTTCGGGGGTGCCAAGTTGGGACGCTCCGTCATGGCCGTGGACGTCTGGTCGGGCGAGGTACTGGCCGCGACCGACCTGACCGCCGCTGCCATCGGCGGGTCCACCGTAGGACCTGTTGGCGCCGGCCTTGTTCCCTTCGAATATTTCCTCAACTCCGGCATGGCCCAGCGAGCCTACTTCCTGGACTACACGGGCGGCCTCTGGGCCTGGGGCTCCAAGAACGTAGCTGCGGCCGATCCCTACAAGGACTTCCGGATCGATACCTCTGAACTCACCAGTTGGCAGGTTCGCAAGGTCTCCCAGGACGACAACAACGTGGCCTCTGGCCTGGGCGGCCGCTACACCACTCTGCCGGCCCCCTTCCGGGTCGGGACCTTCCCGGGGGTGGGCAAGACCACAGCCTCGGTGCCGCCGACGGCCGTGGGTATCGCCATGGTCAGCGGAGATCGCAACAACCCCCTGGACTTCCAGTACGGCAGCGGCAACCTAGCCCCCAATCACCACCGGGTGACCGTGGTCTTCGATCGCCAGGACAGCCGGGCCTGGGGCAAGGACAGTGCAAGTGGCTACGACACCGGCATCAAGGATGTCGACTTGAAGAATTTCACCAGCAATCTGGTCAGCAGCACGCCCAGCAATGCCTGCTCGGACAGCGTGTTCCAGTTGATC
>JBBQHW010000030.1:0-31059 GCA_038324335.1 Holophagales bacterium | reverse complement strand
ACTGGAGGGCTTGGAGGATGGAATGGCTGTGGCTTGTGGCATCGTGGGTCTACCCAACGTGGGAAAGTCCACCCTTTTCAATGCCCTCACGCGCGCGGGCGCGGCGTCGGCCAACTATCCCTTCTGCACCATCGATCCCAACACGGGCGTGGTGGACGTCCCCGATCCCCGCCTGCTGCCCCTGGCGGACATCGTGAAACCCCAGCGGATCCTTCCCGCGGCCCAGGAGTTCGTGGACATCGCGGGTCTGGTGCGGGGCGCCAGCAAGGGCGAGGGGCTGGGCAACGCCTTTCTGGGTCACATCCGGGAGACCGATGCCATCGTCCAGGTGGTGCGCTGCTTCGAAGACTCCAACGTCACCCACGTGGAAGGCAGCGTGGATCCCGAGCGGGATCTGGGCATCATCGAGACGGAATTGGTCATCAAGGACCTGGATGCGGTCGAGAAGGGCCTGGAGCGCCATCGCAAGATCGCCAAGCTCGGCAACAAGGAATCCCAGGCCCTGGTGGCGGTCCTGGAGCAGGTCTTCGCCCGGCTGGACCAGGGCCAGTGGGCCAGTACCGCCGGTCTCTCCGCCGATGACAAGGCCATCATCAAGTCCTATGGCCTGCTCACCCTCAAGCCCACCCTCTTCGTGGGCAACATCGGGGAGGAGGACATCCGGAACCCCGAGGGCAACCCCCACTACCGGAAGCTCCAGGAACTGGCTGCCACCCGCCAGGCACCCTGCATCCCCATCTGTTCCAAGCTGGAGGCCGAGATCCAGGACCTGCCCGAAGAGGACCGTCCTCTGTTCCTGGAGGAGGCGGGCCTGGCCGAGCCGGGCCTGAACGTCCTCATCCACGCCAGCTACGACCTGCTGGGCCTCCAGACCTACTTCACGGCTGGCGTGAAGGAAGTCCGGGCCTGGACCATCCACAAGGGCGACACGGCCCCCCAGGCCGCGGGCGTCATCCATACCGATTTCGAAAAGGGCTTCATCCGGGCCCAGGTCATCGCCTACGACGACTACATCCAGTGCCGGGGTGAGCAGGGCGCCAAGGATGCCGGGAAGATGCGGACGGAAGGCAAGGACTATGTGGTGAAGGACGGCGATCTTATGAACTTCCTGTTCAACGTCTGAATTCAATTCCCGCGAGGCATGACCCGATGGCATGGGGAGCAGGCGGAAACATGAATCAGAGTAGATCCAGCGGGGGGGATGGGAGCGCTGCGCCGATCGAAGATCCGGCCGAGATCCGCGGGGTCCTGGCCCAGCTGCACCGCGATCAGATCGAATTCCCCGTCAAGGTGGAAGGCGCCCAGACCCTGCCTTATACCTCACACATCCGGCATGTGGACCTGGCCAAGGGGCTGTTCCACCTCAAGCTCATCCGCCCCCTGCCCCACGAGATGGCCGTGGGCGCCCCATTCGAGATGCTGTTTTCAGTGGGCGAGCAGCGCTTCGAAGCCCCGATCACCTTTCTCGGCCGGGAATCCTACCTGCTCTACCGGTTTTCGATCCCCGTCCAATTGACCCTGTCGGACCGGCGGCGGCAGAAGCGCTACCCCTTCCGGCCAAGGGAGAAGGCCTACGTCCTCGCCCAGGATGGCGCCCTCCCGGGCCACGGGCTGGCGGGTCCCCTGGTGAACCTGTCGCTGGGAGGCCTCGCTTTCCGGGTGGACCGAGTGATGCGCCTGGACGATCACATGCGCATCACGCCGGGTCTCGGCTTCTTCGACAAGGGGAAGGTGCTCCCCATGGTGAAGATCCGGGACCTGCCTAAGTTGCCTTTGTTCGAGGCGAGGGGCATGGTGGCCAATGCCCGCGAGCGGGGTGGCGAAATCGTCGTCGGCGTGAAATTTGCCGACCTGGGGCCCGCCGAACTCCGCATGATCCAGGAAGTGCTCAGTACCCGGGAGCAGGTATTGCGAACGCCAGCGAGCCCTTCCCAGTCCGTCGCCCTGGTGGGCGACGCCCGGACCAAGGCCGCCCCCCAGGCAGCCAGCCCGGCCCAGCGCGCGCATCCCTCTGGCAGCCTCACCCCCGAGGCCCTGACCCTCCTGGCGCGGCGCTGTACGAGGGTGGTGCTGGCCATGACCCCGGGGCCGGAGCGGATCTGGTTGCAGGATGCCCTGGCCGCGGCCGGTTACCTGCGCCTGGAGCCCACCGACACCCTGGACCAGGCCCTGGATCGCCTCCGTGTGGACGACGGGACCACCAGCCGCATGCTGCTGGTGGAGTGCCCGCTGGGAGCTCAGCTCCGCTTGACGGACCTCCGGACTTTCCAGCAGGAGCTTGGGGAACTCAGGGAACTGCCCGTGGCCCTGATCCAGGCCCATGGCCTGCCACCGGAAACCGAGGATCCCCTCATCCGGCCCCTGCCCTGGCCCGATCCGGAGTCCCCATCCTGGTTGCCCCTCCTGGATGAATTGGCCGGTTTGTAGCCGCGAGTCCTAGAGCGGCGCCACCTTCACCAGCTGGCCAGCCCCATCCACCCGGTGGAACCCATCCTCGATGCGATTGGCGCCCCGCAGCACTGGATCCGCCGCCTCCTTGGCCAGGAGGATCCCCCCCCGGGCGTTCCGGTGGACGACGCATTCCTCCAGAGTGGCCTGGGAGTCTTCCAGCAGCAGCAGCCCCGTGTCGCGACCATCCTTCAGGGTGCAGTGCACCAGCAGGAGACTCCCGCCTGGTTCCACCTGAACGCCTGGCCCCGCATTGCCGGAGATCTCGCAGGCATCCAGGATGGCTTGACCGCCCTCGTCACAGTCCACCCCCATGGACCGCCCCTCGGAGATGGTGCAGCCACGGGCCTGGACCGTGGCCCCGTGGTGGACCAGCAGACCAGCACCGCCGTTGGCCTGGAGCAGGCAGCCATCAAGCGTGGCCAGCCCACGGTCCATGACCGAGAGTCCGAACCCTGCATTCGCCACCAGGCGGCACTGGCGGAAGATCACGTTGGCTCCCGCCAGAACGTGGGCCCCAGAGCAGGCGTGATTGCCCAGATCGCAGGATTCCAGCACCGCGTGGCTTCGCTCCAGGGCCAGCAGGCCGGCGAAACGGCTATCCAGCAGCTTGGAGCGGGTCAACTGCACCCGGCCATCCGCTTCCACTTCCACGGCCCCGGCCAGCGCGGTGAACACGCCGTCCTCCACCGTGGCCTGAGCCCGTGCCTGGACCCGCAGACCGACGCCGGTTCCCGGCCCCACCTGAACTCCCAGGAGAAAGGCCTGGGCCCCCGGAGCCACCAGAATCCCCGCATCATGGAATCCTTCGACGACTCCGCCCTCGATCCGAGCCTGGCCACCCTCCGCCGCCATGAGCCCCGACCCCCCCGAACAGCGGAAGGTGCAACCGACGAACCGAGGGGCCGCGCCATGGTGGACCTCAGCCCCGGTGGTACCGCTTTCGAGGATGCAATCTTCCAGCAGGGACGTGCCGGCGACCACGCGGAGGGCGACTTCGCCTTCCGCCGCCCTAAGGGTGAGCCCGTGCAGGGAGGCGCTGCGCGATCCGAGCGCCACGGCCGCGCCGGACACCCCTTCCAGCACCACTTCTCCCGGTGCGCCTAGGCCCTGAATGGTCACATCCTGGTCCACCACCACGGATTCCCGGTACAGGCCAGGCAGCAGGTGGATCTCCATGCCTGGCTTGGCCCGGCGGAGGGCCACCTTGAGGCTGAGATACTGGCCCTGCCCCCCCTTGCCCACCAGGATTCGTTGCCCAGTCGCTTCCTTGGCCGGTTTGACCCGAGCCGATGGGGTCGCTGGTGCCACCACCGGCGTCTCCGCCACTTCCACCATGGCCTCCCGGATGGCCGCGCCCAAGGCCTCTGCATCCGGATACCGATCGCTGGATCGCTTGGCCAGGGCCCGATCCACCACCGCCAGCAGGCGCCCGGAGACGTCATGCAGATCCACGGGGCGGAGCGGTTCGGGGGGATGCAGCAGGATGCGGTTGAGGACGGAGGTCGTGGTGTCCCCATGGAAGGGCTTCCGGCCCCCCGTGAGAATTTCATAGAGAATCACGCCCAGCGCGAAGATGTCGCCGCTGGCGGTGGAGGTTCCCGTGTCCAGGTATTCCGGGGCCATGTAGCTGACCGTGCCCAGCCTGGTCCCGGTCTGGGTGAGGCCCGAGGGGCCCATCTGGGCCACGCCGAAATCCATGAGCTTGGCGTGGAGCCGCCTGCCGTGCCGGGTGACCAGAACATTGGTGGGCTTGATGTCCCGGTGGATCACGCCGCGCCCATGGGCATAGGCCAGGCCTTCACAGACCTGGATCAGCACCTCCAGGAGTTCGGCCTTGGAGGTCTGACCTGCCTGGATGAGGGTCTCCAGTTCCTCCCCCTCGACGAATTCCATGGCCAGGTAATGGAGGCCCTCGTCCTCGCCGAATTCGAAGACCGTGATCACGTGGGGATGGTTGAGCATGGCCGCGGCCCGGGCCTCCCGTTCGAACCTGGCCTGGGCCTCCTCGCCGAAGTCAGAGCCGGCGGCGATGACCTTCAGGGCCACCTCGCGACCCAACCTGGGATCGCGGCCCAGATACACCTCACCCATGGCCCCCTTGCCGAGCAGCCGTACCACCTCGAATTTTCCGAGTCGTTCCCGCATGGAGACCCTATCGGCCAGGAATCGAATGGCATCCAGTTCCGGCTAATCACTTCCTGCTTATCTCGCCTCGATCGGCATGCCCCGCAGGCGCTCCACCCGCGCCTTCATGGGGGGGTGGGTCGAGAAGAGGCTCATGAGCCCGCCCCCGCTCAGGGGGTTCACGATCATCAGGTGGGCCGTGGCCGGCTGGGCCGAGGGCATGGGCAGTTCCCGGTTGTAGTTCTCCAGGCGCTCTAACGCCGACGCGAGCAGGTCAGGTCGACCCGTCAGATGGGCGCTGTAGTCGTCGGCCAGGTATTCGCGGGACCGGCTAATGGCCATCTGCAGAAGAATCGCCGCGAGGGGCCCGAGAATCATGATGGCGATGCTGGCGACGGGGTTGGAGCGGCCCTCCTCATCGCGGGCTCCGAAGAACCCCGCGAAGCGCGACAGGAACATGATGGCCTGGGCCAGCACGGCCGAAAGGCTGCTGATGAGGATGTCGCGGTGCTTCACATGGCCCAGTTCATGCCCGAGGACGGCCTCCAACTCGGGCCGGCTGAGCACCCGCATAATGCCTTCGGTCACGGCCACCACCGCATGCTCGGGATTCCGGCCCGTGGCAAAGGCGTTGGGCGTGTCCTCGGGGATGATCGCGACGCGGGGCATGGGCAGCCCGGCGCGCTGGGCCAGGGTCGCCACGATGGCGTAGAGCTCCGGCGCTTCGGCCTGGGTGACCGTCCGGGCCCCGTAGCTGGCCAGCACGATCTTGTCGGAGAAGAAGTAGCTCACCCCGTTCAGGACCAGCCCCAGGGCCAGCGCCAGCAGCATGCCGGACTGGCCGCCGGCCAGGTCGCCGATCCAGACCAGCAGGCCGGTCATGGCCACGATGAGAAGGAGGGTCTTCGCCTGGTTCATGATCTTGTCTCCGGCTTATACAAGAAGGCTATCAAGTGCCCATTCGTTTGATGACGACGAGCGTCACGTCGTCCCGGAACTTGCCGTCCTCGAGGTGCTGGAAGGACGCCACCAGCAGGGCTTCGAGCAGCTCGTCCGCGCTCGCCTCCGGTCGGCGCAGAACCACCTCAGCCAGGGGGCCATCGCCCAGTTCCTCACCGGCGGCGTTCTCGGCCTCGACAATGCCATCCGTGAAAATCACCAGGACGTCCCCCCGGTCCAGGTGGGCCCGGCCCTCGCTGAAGGTGACGCCCGGCAGGAGGCCTACCATGGGGCCAGTGGGAGCCAGTCGGAGCACTTCACCGCCCGCCCGTACGAGCAGCGGAGGGTTGTGGCCGCCGTTCACGTAGCGGAGGTCGCCATTGGCTGGATTGAGGCTGCCGGCGATGAGCGTCGTATAGCGGTTCCGGTCGCGCACGTCGTTCATGCGCCGGTTCACCCGCTCCGCCAACCGGCCCCAGTCCGGAACGGGATGGTCCGCCATGGCCCGCAGGAAGGCCGAGAGCTGGGTCATCATCAGCGACGCGGGGAGCCCCTTGCCGGAAATGTCGCCCACGGCCAGGTGCAGGCGCTGGCCGACGCCCTCGTCCTCGGTCATCCAGAGGTCGTAGAGGTCCCCACCCACGGCCTGGTAGGGCAGGTTGGCGGCCGCGCATGCCCAGCCTTGCGGCTCGGGCAGGGAGTTGGGCAGCAGGCTGCGCTGGATGTTACGCGCCAGATCCAGATCCTTCTCCATGCGCTCGGCCAGGATGCGGGCCTCCCGGAACTCGAGGCTCGACAGCTGGGACGAGGTGAGGTTCAGCAAGGTCCGAAGGAAGACCAGATCATCCTCGGACAGGCGCCCCACGGCCGGTTCCGCCGCATAGGCGAAGCCATGGCTATGGTTCTGGTCCAGCAGTTCGACGGCATGGACGAGCCCCTTCGCCTGCACGAGCTCGTGCAGCTGTTCTCCATCCAGCGACTCGGGCACGGTGCCCAGGCCCTTGGCGTGGAGCACCTGGCCCTGGGCATCCACCACCAGCAGCCGCATGATGCGGAACTCGCCCATGAGGGTGTTCGCCATGAGCCGGACCAGGTCCCGTTTCGTCTCCACCTCGCCCAGGTTCCGGGTGAGTTCGAAGACGGTGTTGAGGCGGGAGAGCTGGAGCGCCAGTGACTGATTCTGGGTGCTGCGCACGGCCTCCGCGCGGCGCCAGGCGAGCAGGGGCGCGCTGATGGAGAGCAGCAGCGGAACCGCGTCCGGGAGCACCTCGGCCCGGATGACCAGGTGGCCGTACAACTCATCTCCGTACTTCCACGGCCGCACCTGCCAGCCCTCCCCGGGATGGGTCGGGAAGGCCGGGGCGGTGCCCCGCAGGAACAGCCATTTCCCGCCGTCCCAGAGCCCGCCCTGGCCCGCCTTGGCAATGCCCATGGCGGTGATGCCCACCAAATGGACGAGATCCTCTTCGCTGCCCTGCTGCGGAAAGGTCTCCAGGAAGTCGATGAGGGGAAGCAGTTCCTGGGTGCCCTCGGGAATCTTCATCGCCAGTTGGCGGAGACGGTCGAAGGGATTGGTCGGCATGGGGGGCCGCCGGTTCAGCTGATCTTCTTGATCAGACAGCACTCGTTGCGGCCGGAAGCCTCGTCCGCCTTGAACTGGACTTCGTCCATGAAGCGGCTCATGAGCAGGAGGCCCAGCCCCCCCTTGCGGGGATGCTTGATGTATTCCTTGGGGTCGGGCAGTACCAGCTGGTCCTCGCGGATGCCCTGACCGGAGTGCAGGATGTGGATCTCCAGGGCCTCCTCGGTGAAGCGCAACTCCAACTCCACGCTGTGGTCACCCTCGCCATGGTAGGCATGCAGGATCACGTTGGTGACGGCCTCATCCACGGCGATGCTGACCTTCGCCGCGGTGGCATCGTCCAGCCCGGCGGCCAGGGAGGCCCGCTTGGCGAGGCCCGTGACCAGGTTCAGGTACCGGGTCTGGCTCGGGATGATGAGCCGGAACTGGGCGTGGTCCAACTTCGCCGGCACGTCAGCCCTTCCGGCCCGGCGCGACCGCGGCCAGGGCCTCCTGCTCATCCGGGAAGACCCGGTAGAGCTGGGTGAAGCCGAGCGTGTCGAAAATGGCGAAGACGTTCTCCTGCAGGTTCGACAGCAGGATGTCCCCTTCGTGTTCCCGCACCGTCTCGATCAGCCCCATGATGGCGCCCAGGCCGGCCGAACTGATGTAGCTCAGATCCTTGCAATTGAGGAGGATCGTATAGCGGCCGTCCCGGACCAGCCCCTCCAGGGCATCTTCGAATTCCCGGACGGTGTGGGCATTGATGAACCCGGCGGGCAGCAGCACCGCCACATCGCCGTTCTGCCTTACCGCAATGGAAAGATCCGCCATTCGAGGTCTCCAAGGAACTTGGGCCATCCTAACGGTTCCCCGGAGGGAATGCCAGCGCAGGGCAATCCGGCAGGATTGGGCTACCCTTAGGGCCAACCCTTCTCCGAGCCCCCCATGAGCGACCCGCGCCAAGAGGAAAAGTCCCCGAACGATGCCCTCCGGCTCCAGTTGGAGGCATGGCTCAATCGGCAGAATCAGGCCCTTCTCGAAGAGGTGATGGCCACCTGGCACGGAGCCCTCGCGAAATTCCAGCCCGACGAGGCGTTCCTGGCCGGGCTGAGTGGCGCGGCCAGCCCGGCCGCGCCGTCAGTCCAGCCGGACGCTGCCGACACTCATCTGGCTGCGGCTCTCGACCTGGTGGAAGGCGCCACCAGTCAGAGCGATCTTCTCAAGCGGTTGCTGGATGCCCTCTCCCCCCTCGTAGAGCGCAGCGCCCTGTTCGTCCTCAAGCAGGGTCTGGCCTCCCTCTACACCCATCGCGGTTTCGAGGCCGGGGCGCCGTTGCGGTCCGGTGCCGTGGTTCCACCTCCGGAACTGGAGGCGGTCATCCATGGCCTGAGCCGGTCGCTTCGCACCCCAGGCCCCGGTTATTCCGCCCTGATTTCGCCCATCAGCAGGTTCGAAGCCGCGGATGTGGCCATCTTCCCCATCCGTCACAAGAAAAAGACGGTCGCCCTGCTGCTGGTGGACAGCGGCCTGCGCCAGAGGATTGATCATCCGGTCCAGATCCGGGCCCTGGCTCTGGCCACTTCGGCCATGCTGGCCTCGCTGGCCGCGGGCAAGGAGGAGGAGCCGAGGCCCCAGGCAGTCGAACTCCCACCCAGCGCACCCACCCAAGTGGTACCCGAAGCCATCGAAACCGCCCTCCCGACCGAGCTCGATCCCCGGACCCGGGCGGCGGCCGAACGCCTGGCCCGGGTGCTGGTCGGGGATGTGGAGCTCTACTTCCCCGAGAAGGTCGCCCAGGCCCACAAGCAGGGAAACCTCTATGGCCTGCTCCGGAACGAGCTCGAACGCAGCCGCGCCACCTTCGTGGATCGGTTCGGTGAGGCCGTTGAAAATGAATACCGGATTTTCACCACTACCATCATCCAGCTACTGTGTGATGGCGACGTTTCCAAACTGGGAGCCGCCCCCTGGGCCTAGGATCCAGCCGTCGCCGGGTGACAACCACGCCAGATTCTGGTACAACCTTCCCCTTTGGGTATGGGCGAGGTAAGGAATGGCAGATCTTGGAAAAAAGTTCACCTGCTTCCAATGTGCGGCGAAGTTCTACGACTTCGGGAAGCCAGAAGCCCTCTGCCCAAAATGCGGGGCCAACCAGAAAGCCGCACCGGCCAAGCCCAAGGCCGTGAAGAAGGAGAAGACCGTCCACGTGATCGAGGATGACTTCCCGGCGGAGGCAGATGCCGAGGTCTTGGAGGAGACGACCTTCACGGAGACCGGCGTGGCCATCGAGCGCGGCCGCGGCGAAGGCTTCGATCCTGGCGATTTGCGCATGGACGACTACGACGAGTAGCGCGAGCAAGCTCCGCTTGCTCGTTAGGAAAGGATCATGGATTCATTTGGGAGGACCGGGATGAATGACCCGTCTGTCTTCCCGCTCATCGATCGCCACACTCACCTCGAAGGTGGGCTCGATCCTTCTTGGGTCCGCCGCCAAGCGGATCACCGTGGGTTGAGCCTTCCGGGGAGTCTGGAAACCCTCTGGGCGGGGAGGGCCATCCCATTCGAGGGTTTCATCGAGGCCTTCCTGTTCGGTGCATCCCTGCTGGATTCTCGCGCGGCCGTGTGCGAGGCCACGCTCGCCGTGGCGCGGCGCACCCTGGCTGCGGGTGGCGCGGGGTTCGACCTCTGGGCATCCCCGCACTTTCTCGTCGTCCATCGCGGACAGATCTCCCTCGATGATTTCTGGTTCGGCGTAGAAGAAGGTTTTTCTAAGGCGGAGGCCCTGGGCCTCCGCGCCTGCCTGGTGGTGGACGCCGTCAACCACTTCGGGCCGCAGCATGGCCGTGCCGTTCTCGACCTGGTGCTGCCGGGCCTGCCAGCCTTCGTGAAGGGCTTTTCCACCGGCGGCCTGGAGGGCTGCCCCTTCCGCGACTGGGCCCCGATCTTCGACCGGGCCCGGGCAGCGGGTCTGCGCATCGCCGCCCATGCCGGCGAGAACGGCCCTGGTCTCCATGTCTGCGAGGCCGTCCTCGAGGGCGGCGTTTCCCGCATCGTCCACGGCATCCGCGCCGACGAAGCCACCTTCGAGCTGCTGGCAGAGCGCCGGATTCCCGTGGATGTCTGCCCCAGTTCCAACCGGGCCCTCGCGGCGGACGTGGACCCCCACCCCTTGCCCCGGATGCTGCGGGCAGGCGTGCGATGCGCCCTGGGCACCGATGATCCGGGCCTCATCCCCTGCGACCTGGACACCGAAGCCGCCGCCGCCCGGCACATGGGCCTGGATGCAGCAGCCCTGGCGACCCTTCGGCGCCATGGGGCCGAAGATGCCTGGTGCCTGGAGGATTGAGGCCTCAGCACTGGGTGGAATGGCTTCCTCGCCTGGGGCGCACTCCCTGGCCAACCCAGGGGTCGAACCCGGCACTCGAAGCGGCCGGCTGTTCCAGGTAGACTAGGGGATTCGGTGCGCGCCCATAGCTCAGCTGGATAGAGCATCAGGCTTCGAACCTGAGGGTCGGGCGTTCGAGTCGCTCTGGGCGCACCACCAGCCATTTGACAATTCGGTTTTTTTGCGAGCGTGGCGGAACTGGTAGACGCACTGGATTTAGGTTCCAGCGGTTCACACCGTGTCGGTTCGAGTCCGACCGTTCGCACCATTTTCTCAGAATCGCCTTGTGGCGATTCTGAGTGGAAAAAAAACTGAATGATTCCAAGTAGCCTTCCTGCCTTACGGAGTTCCCATGTCCGCCACCCTCCACCACCAGTCCCCCACCCGCAAGGCTGTCGAAGTGACGGTGCCCGCCGCCGAGGTGGCCGCCACCTTCAACGAGGTGCTGGCGAAGATCGCTCCGAAGGTGCGCATCCCGGGCTTCCGTCCCGGCAAGGCGCCCCGCCCTGTGCTGATGCAGAAGTACGCCCGCGAGATCCAGTCCGATGTCGCCCAGCAGCTGGTGGAGAAGCATTTCTGGAAGGCCGCCCAGGAGGCGGGCGCTCTGCCCATCTCCCACCCTTCCCTGGAGAAGCTGGACCTGAAGGAGGGTGCCGACGCGATGTTCCGCGCCCAGTTCGATGTGGCCCCCGAGATCACCTTGCCGGACTACAAGGCCATGGTCGTCACCAAGAAGAAGCGGGCCATCGACGCGGCCACCGTCACGGAGCACCTCGAAGGCATGCTCAAGCGCGCCACCAAGTTCCTGCCCGTGGACGACGGTGCCGTGGCCACGGGCCTCATCGTCACCTGCGATATCCGCGTGAAACCCCAGGGTCTCAAGGCCCAGGTCTACAAGGACCAGGTCCTTGAGATCGACGGCACCCGCCCCTTCGACGCCGAACTGGTGGGCCTCAAGGTCGACGAGAAGAAGACCTTCACCTTGACGCACCCCGCCGATGACACCAACACGGTCCTCGCGGGGAAGACCCTGTCCTACGAGGTCCAGATCAAGGACCTGCGCCACAAGGAAGTGCCCGTCCTGGGTGACGAGTTCGCCAAGGATATGGGTCCCTTCGAGAACCTGGAGGCCCTGAAAGTGGCTGTCGCCAAGGATCTCGAAGAGGCTTCCGACCGTGACGCCGTGGCCCGGCTGCACGGCACCATGCTCGACACCCTCCTGGACGCCGCCCCCTTCGAAGTGCCCCAATCCATGGTGGGCCTGCAGCTGGACGACTATTGCCAGGAGTTCGCCCAGCACGTGGCCCGCCAGGGCATGGATCCCAAGAAGCTGAACTGGCAGGCCTACCGTCAGTACCGCCTGAACGACGCCGAGCGGGCCGTGCGCAGCGGCTACCTGCTGCAGGCCATCGGCAACGCCGAAGCCATCGAGGTGCCCGAGGCGGACATCGATGCCGAAATCCGCACGTTCATGGCGGAGAACCAAGTCCTGCAGCCCTTCGACGCCTTCAAGGCCGAGTTGGAGAAACGCGGAAACGCCACCGAAATCAAGGGCCGTCTCCGCACGGATCGAATCTTCGAACACCTGCTCACCTCCGCTCAGGTCACCGAGGAACTGCTGGACCAGACCGCCTTCGAGGCCCTGGTCGAGTTGGAGCGCAAGCGCGAGCAGGGCATTGCCGTGAACCGCTTCGATGCCGGTGGCCTGGAAGGTGGCGAACTGGAAGGCCAGGAGGGCGGAGAACCCGTCGCCGTGGCCCCCGCTGGCCACGTGCACGGCCCCGACTGTGACCACGACCACGAGGCAGCCGAGGCCGCCGCGCTGAAGAAGGTCAAAAAGGAGGTTGCCAAAGCCGAACCAGAGGCCGAGGAGAAGCCTGGGCCGAAGCAGGAGGCGGAGGCCCACCGCCCGAAGGGTGGCCCTGAAGGGGCGGAGCCCACGACGGGCTCCGTGAAGAAGGCCGCCAAGACCAAGCATCCCGAGGCCGAAGATAAGCCCAAGGCCAGGCCGAAGCAGGAGGCGGAGGCCCACCGCCCGGAGGGTGGCTCCGAAGGGGCGGAGCCCACGAGGGGCTCCGTGAAGAAACCAGCCACCGCGAAGAAGTAGTCTGCCTTCATTCCACGGAGAAGGCGCCGCGAGGCGCCTTCTTGTTATCCTGATCAGTCAGCCGGAGGGCCCATGCCCAGCAGCTACTATCCCCCCATCGTCATCGAGCAGACGCCCCGCGGCGAGCGCAGCTACGACATCTATTCGCGCCTGTTGAAGGACAACATCATCTTCCTGGGCACCGCCATCGACGACAGCGTGGCCAATGCCATCGTGGCGCAGATGCTCTTCCTCGAGAGCGAGGACCCGGACAAGGACATCCAGATCTACATCAACAGCCCCGGTGGCAGCGTCACCGCCGGCCTCGCCATCTACGACACCATGCAGTTCGTGAAGAACGACATCGTCACCTACTGCATCGGCCAGTGCGCCTCCATGGGCGCCCACTTGCTTGCCGCGGGCACCAAGGGCAAGCGCTTCGCCCTGCCCAACGCCCGCATCATGATCCACCAGCCCAGCGGCGGCGCCCAGGGCCAGGCCACGGAGATCGAGATCACCTACAAGGAGATCCAGCGCCTGAAGGAAAACCTCGCCGCCACCTTCGCCAAGCATACGGGCCAGACCCTGAAGAAGGTCATGAAGGACATGGACCGCGATTTCTTCATGAGTTCCGAGGAAGCCCTGGAATACGGCATCGTGGACAAGGTCCTCTCCGAGCGGCCCGCCTGATGAGCGCGAGCCTCTCCAGCACTCCCGGTTTCGAGCATCTGTCGGGCATTCCCCTCTACGTGCCCGGCAAGCCCATCCAGGAAGTCCAGCGGGAGCTTGGCCTCACGCGCATCGTCAAGCTGGCTTCCAACGAGAATCCCTGGGGCCCCACCGAGGCCGTGAAGGCGCGGGTGGCCGCGGTCGTCGCCGGTTCGGAATTCGAGGGCCTGGGCCTCTATCCGGTCAGCGATGGCTACTACCTCCGCCAGCGCATCGCCGAGCGGAAGGGCCTTTCCGTGGACCGCGTGGTCCTGGGCAACGGCAGCAGCGAGATCCTGGAGATGGTGGCCAAGGCGGCCTTCCTGGCGGGCGGCAGCGCAGTCATCCCGAAGCACAGTTTCGCCATCTACGGCATCGCCACCCAGACCGTGGGCGGGCGGGTCATCGAGTCCCGGGCCTCCGCGACGGAACTGGACGTGGATGACATCCTGCGCTCCGTGGCGGACGACACCCGCCTGGTCTACCTCGGCCATCCCAACAACCCCACGGGCGTACGCCTCGAGCGCGCCGGCCTGGAGCGTCTGGTGCGCGACCTGCGCGAGGACGTCGTCCTGGTGGTGGACCAGGCCTATGCCGAATACGAAGATCCGGCCGAGTACCCGGACGCGGCCGCCTACCTGGACGAGCGCCCGAACCTGCTGGTGCTCCACACCTTCTCCAAGATCCATGCCCTGGCCGCCCTGCGCATCGGCTATGGCCTGGGCTCGAAGGAGCTCATGGGCTATCTCGAACGGGTCCGCAGCCCCTTCAACACCAACCACCTGGCCCAGGCCGCGGCGGAAGTCTCGGTGCAGGATCTGGCCTTTGAGGCCTTCTCGCGCCAGAAGAACTGTGAAGCCCGCGCCACCTTCGTCGTCGAAGCTGCGAAGCACCGTTGCCAGCTGTCGGGCACCAGTGGCAATTTCGTGCTGCTGGAAACCGCCTTCCCCGCCGCGGACCTGTTCAAGGGACTGCTCCAGCGCGGCGTCATCGTGCGGCCCATGCAGGGCTACGGCCTGCCCAACCACATCCGCGTCACCTTCGGGAAGCCCCAGGAGATGGAGACCTTCTGGAGCGCGGCCGGGCCCCTGCTCGACGGTGGTTGCTGATTGGGGTCGGTTCCCGCTGAGATTGAGCGGCTGCGCACCTTGCTGACGCAAGGTGCGCTGGCGGCGTGCCGCCTGGGATTGGAGGGTCTGCGGGCGCGGTTCCGGCAGGATGCCACTGCCTTCGGACCCGATGCCATCGCCGCGCTCAAGGTTCTCGCCCTGTCGCTGGAGGCCGTGCCCGATCTGGAAGGGGCCCTGAAGGCCACTTTCGGCTACGACACCTTCCGCCCTGGCCAGCGGGCCATCATCGAGGCTGTGCTGGCGGGCCGGGACGTGGTGGGCATCATGCCCACCGGGGCCGGGAAATCGCTCACCTACCAGTTGCCCGCGCGCCTGCTGGGCGGCGTGACGCTGGTGGTCTCGCCGCTCATCGCGCTCATGAAGGACCAGGTGGATGCCCTCACGGAGGCGGGCCTGCGGGCCGCCTTCCTCAACTCCAGCCTCGATGCCGAAGCCCGCCGGGAGCGCATCCGGGCCCTGAAGAACGGCGAGCTGGAACTCATCTACGCCGCGCCGGAGGGCCTCGAACTCTACCTGGCGGATCTCCTGCGCGAGGTGGACCTGCGCCTCATCGCCGTGGACGAGGCGCACTGCATCAGCCACTGGGGCCATGACTTCCGGCCCGCCTACCGGACCCTGGCAGGGCTGAAGCGGCGCTTCCCGCAAGTGCCGGTGCTGGCCCTCACGGCCACGGCCACACCGGAAGTCCGCCGCGACATCGCCACCCAGCTGGAGATGGATCAGCCCCTCGAAGTGCAGGGGTCCTTCTACCGTTCCAACCTGCGCATCAGCGCCTACCGCAAGGGCGCCGAGGGCCTCCCGCCGGTGCGCGAGGCCCTGCTGCGGCTGGTACTCGCCCGGCGGGGCGAGAGCGGCATCATCTACTGCCTCTCGCGGAAGGCCGTGGAAGCCACGGCGGCCTTCCTCAGCGGCGAAGGCCTCCGTGCCGCGGCCTACCACGCGGGCATGGACGCCGCCGCCCGCTCCGCCGCCCAGGAGGCCTTCCAGCGCGACGACGTGGACGTCATCGTGGCCACCGTGGCCTTCGGCATGGGCATCGACAAGAGCAATATCCGCTACGTCATCCACCGCGACATGCCCAAGAGCGTGGAGGGCTGGTACCAGGAGATCGGACGGGCGGGCCGCGACGGCGCGGACGCCGACTGCGTGATGTTCTACGGCTGGGGCGACGTGCTCAGCTACGACCGCTTCACGGACGGGCTGGACGCAGGCCTGGCCCAGGCCCAGCAGCGCCAGACCCGCGACCTCTTCCGCTTGGCTGAAGCCCCGCGCTGCCGCCACCAGGCCCTGCTGGCGCACTTCGGCGAACGCATGGACGGCTGTGGCACCTCCTGCGATGTCTGCTCCGGCACCGATCCGCTCGCCGCGGCGCCCAGGCCCGGGAAGGCCAAGCGTGGCTCACCCCGGGGCTCCCGCCCGCCCGTGGTGGAGGGCCCGATGGAAGGCGAAGAGGCCCTCTACCGCGAGTTGAAGACCCTCCGTAAGCGCCTGGCCGATGCCAAGGGCGTGCCCGCCTACGTGATCTTCAGCGACGCCACCCTTCAGCAGATGGCCCGTTTCCGGCCCGCCACCGAAGCCGAATTCCTCGCCCTCAGCGGCGTGGGACCGAAGAAGCTCCAGCAGTATGGCGAAGCCTTCATGAGCCTGCTGAGCCAGGCAGGTTTCTGACTCCCCGGGGATGCCGCGACATCTGTCACAACCTGGAACGCGTGAATTGGAATCAATGAAGTTGCAGCGGGATCCGCCCCGTTCGGTCTTGCGGTGGGGGTGGTGGGAAACTAGGGTAATCAAAGGGCTTTCCCACTCGAGTTGTCGCTTGTTTTTACCCCTGAAGGTTTTGGAGGTTCGTGTATGAGTCTGGGTGTGCGAGTCAGAGACCTGACCCGGCTGGCTTTCCAGTTGGGCAACAATTGGTTGACCCTGGCGGGTACGGCCCTGACGACCAGTTCCGCCTTCGTGCTCATCTGGTTCTGGTTCATGGAGCTCACCAGCCCCCGGTTGACGCCTCCCTACATGGGCATCATCCTTTTCCTCATCCTGCCTGCCATTTTCCTAATTGGTCTGGTCCTGATCCCCCTGGGAATCCTCCGCGTGCGCCGCCAGCGCCGCCTGGCCGGCGAGGCCCCCCAGCCACTCCAGGCCGTGGACTTCAAGCATCCAGGCGTCCGCCGCCTGGTGACGCTGGTGGGCGTGCTCACCTTCGTCAACGTGAGCATCCTGGGCACGGCCGGTCTGAAGGGCGTGGAGTACATGGACTCCAACCAGTTCTGCGGGCTCACCTGCCACACGGTGATGAGCCCCGAGTACACCGCCTTCCTCGATTCGCCCCATTCCCGCGTGGGCTGCGCCCAGTGTCACATCGGCCATGGCGCCCCGGCCCTGGTGCGAGCCAAGATATCGGGCACGCGCCAGCTCTTCGCGGTGGCCTTCGGCACTTACTCCCGGCCCATCCCCAGCCCCGTCGAGCACCTGCGACCGGCCCGGGAGACCTGCGAACAGTGCCACTGGCCCCAGAAGTTCACCAACGACAAGCTGATCGTGCGTACGAAGTTCGCTGAAGACGAGACGAACACCGCCTCCACCAGCATCCTCCTGCTGAAGATCGGCGGCCATACGCCCAACGGCACCACCGGCATCCACGGCCGCCACCTCGATGCCATGGAGCGCATCAGCTACGTGACCACGGACCGCCGCCGGCAGGAGATCCCCAAGGTCATCTACCGGGAAGAGAACGGCAGCCTGACCGAATACGTGAGCGATGACTACAAGAACCTGTCCAAGGAGAAGCTGGCTCAGGCCACCACCCGCGGGATGGATTGCATCGACTGCCACAACCGGCCCACCCACGCCTTCCAGCTGCCCGACCGGGCCGTGGACACGGCCCTGGCCACCAAGCGCATGAGCAGCGAGCTGCCCTTCCTCAAGAAGAAGGCCGTGGAACTGCTGAAGGGCGACTATGCCGATCAGAAGGATGCCGCCGCCAAGATCCCCGTGAACCTGGCGGAGTACTACCGCAGCACCTACCCGGAGATCTACAAGCAGAAGCGCGGCCAGGTGGACACCGCTGGCGAAGTGGTCAAGGCCATCTACCTCCGCAATGTCTTCCCCGAGATGAAGATCACCTGGGGCACCCACCCCAACAACATTGGCCACGAAGAATCGGTGGGCTGCTTCCGCTGCCACGACGGGGGCCACACCGCCGCCGACGGCCGCACCATCAAGGCCGACTGCGACACCTGCCACGTGCTGCTGGCCCAGGACGAGAAGGATCCCAAGATCCTGAAGGACTTCGGCATGAAGTGATGGCATGGCGGAACGCGGGGATTCAAACTGGAGCCATGACCACCTCTGCCATTACCCTGATCGCCATTGACGGCCCCTCGGGCGTGGGAAAATCCACCACGGCCCGGCGGGTCGCCGAGCGCCTGGGCTGGCAGTACCTCGATACCGGCGCCATGTACCGCGCCGCGGCCCTGGCCCTGCTGCGGGCCGGCCTCTCCCTGGAGGATCGGCCAGGCCTGGAGCGGCTGCTGGCGGGCCTGCAGCTCGCGCAGGAAGGCACTCGCATCTTCCTGGATGGCGAGGACGTGAGCGAGGCCATCCGCAGTCCGGAAGTCACGCGCCACGTCACCCCCGTGAGCGCGGACGCCCGGGTGCGCGAGGTGCTGGTGGAGCAGCAGCGTCGCATCGGCGCGAGCGGCCGATGGGTGGTGGATGGGCGCGACATCGGCACTGTCGTTTTCACGCAGGCCTGTTGCAAGGTCTTCCTCACTGCCAGCCCCGAGGCCCGCGCCCAGCGCCGCCTGCGGGAACTCCAGGCCAAGGGCCAATCGCCTAGCTTCGAAGCCGTGCTCGCCGATCTGCAGCGCCGCGACAATGCCGACAGCAGCCGGGCGGCCTCCCCCCTGCGCCAAGCCGATGACGCCGTGGAACTCGACTCCAGCGACCTGACTCTCGACCAGGTGGTCGACCAGATCGTGGCCCGGCATCAGGCCCACCCGTGATCCTCCTGGAGCGCCTCCAGGAGGTCCTGGACACCGGCTGGCAACCCGTCGGAACGGGCGCCCTGGTGGGTGCCTCCCTGGGCTTCGGACTGCTCTTCCTGGTGGCCCTTACCGCGCAGCAGGGCTGGATCCCGCTGCTGGATGGCGTGAATCTCGTCTTCCACGAGGCGGGCCACCCCCTCTTCGGGATCCTCGGCTGGGAACCACTCACGGTGCTGGGCGGCACCCTCATGCAGCTGCTGGTGCCCCTGCTGGTCCTGGGTTCCTTCTGGCTGCGGCGGGATGCCCTGGGCAGCGCCTGTGCGGGCGTCTGGGCCTTCGAGAACCTGCTGAACATCGCCCGCTACGTGGCCGATGCCCGGGCCCAGCTGCTGCCGCTGGTGGGCGGCGGCGAACACGACTGGGCCGACCTCCTGGGCCGCTGGGGTCTGCTGCCCCAGGACACCGCCCTCGGCCAGCTCCTGCGCGGCATCGGCTGGCTGGGCATGGTGGCCTGCTGGGCCTGGCTGGCCTGGCGGTGGCACGTTGCGCGACGGGGCTGAGCCCTCAAGATGGGGCTGCGCCCGAGTGTCGTTCCGTGCGCAGAAAACGGGCGCCAAAAGCGGCGCCCATTTTCTGCGTGAGAAGGGCTGTGGTTATTCCCCCTGGTGGCCTGCCTCACCGCAGGGCCTTTGGAGCCATTGGCACCGTTTGGGAATGGATGTCTTGATCCAAAATGGACAGGTCAGGGCGGTTCCAATGAAACCATGTAGCGCTCGATTCCGTCCAGGACACGTTCAAGGCCGAAATCGAAGCCTTCCTCCATCGTACGCGGCTTGCCAGCACGCACGGGTAACGGCGACGAATCCGAAATGCCTCCCGATTGCGAGGTGAGAATGGCGGACAGATTCGGATAGCGTGGGTCATTGATGGCGCGGCAGAGGTCTGCACCTACGGCCTTCGCCCACTCATCGGGTGAGATGCCGCGGGACAGGGCTCTCGCCAGTGATATGGCCGTATCAGAGGCTCCGCTCACGTACGCATGGACCACGCTGAGCATGTCCATCTTGTCCTCGGGGCTCAGAGCCGTGTCTGCAATGGTTTGAAGGAACGCTTCGTGCCAGCTCAGCCAGTTGGGTCCATGAGGAGCCGCGACGAATGGCAACTCCGCCAACCAGGGCCGCGAACACAGCATTGCCCGCTTCGCATAGGCCCAGTGCCTCACTTCGCGACGCCAGCCTGCGCGCGTGCCGCTCCTCTGCGGTGGCGTCCCCATGGCCGCGTCGACGGAAGCGTCGATCAGCGCCTCTTTGTTAGGGAAGTAGCGGTAGAGGGCCATCGTGCTGAACCCAAGTCTTTCCGCGACCGTATGCATCGTCAGAGCAGCGAGACCATCCCCGTCTGCCACGGTGATCGCTGCCTGGACGATGTCCTCGCGGCTCAGCTTGGGTTTCGAACCGCGACTCGGCCGTGGCTGAGCCTCCCAAAGCAGTTGGCTTCGCCTTTGAAGCTCCGTACCGGCGCTTTCAGGGTTGGTGGATATCTGTGGGAGGCCCTCGCGGCGTCGCGCAGGTTTGGCCCCAGTGCCTGGCGGATGCCCCTGGCCAGTCTTTCCCACCATGTCACTCCCCTCCAGGTAAGAATTTACTTGCATCAAATTGCGTACATCATACACTATTATTTATGAGATCTGGTCTCATCCCCATATGGAGATCGCAATGTCCAACAAAATCTTTACTTCCATCACCCCATCAGGCACTGCCCGTATTGGTCCGCAGGGGTTCACACGCACCCTGTTCATGGCCATCGGGGTAGTCGCCATGGTCCTTGCCTCGGCGGGTCCCGCCAAAGCCCAATCACCGCCCCAGCCACCGGCAGCCTGGGAATGCTACGTCTCCGGTGGCTGGCTCCGGCCCACTGGCGCTCAGCGGGCCAGCATCAAGAGGGCAGACCTCACCGCAGTGGTTGTGTCTTATGTCCCACGCCCATCGTTCGCCGTCACGGGCACCTTTGAATGGGCCCGGAGCCACGATCTCGCCGTCACAGGCGAACCCAAGCTCGACATCTTCATCTGTGATATCGGAGCTGAAGCGCGGGGCAACCAACTGTCCTTGGGCGGCGTCTGGAAGGTTGCGCCATTTGTCGGCATCGGCGGTGGTGCCCGGAGCTATAACATCCCCAAGCTCCCCGTCGATCCCACCTACAACCTCGCCGCCTACGGCAGCGTCGGAGGGGAGTTCGCCATCCACCGCGTGCATCTGCGCCTCGAGGTCCGAGACAACGTGTCCAGCTTCAAGCCGCCCGCGGGAGGCACCAAAGCTTCCACGCGCAACGATATCGTCATCATGCTCGGTCTGCGCTTCGTAAAGAAGGGAGCCTTAACGGCGTGAATGCAGCGTACAGTCCTGGCCGCGGCGGGCCGTAATTCTGCATTGATAGCGTTCACCCCTCAGCAATTCCTTCGTTCAATTCAAGGCTATTCACCTGGCCCTCGCGTCACCACCGCAACCCGTACGCAGCAATACCGGAGGCACACCATGTCCTTGAAAGATGTCTCGGAGGCCCACAGCCGACGCCTAATGATGATATCGGCCAGTACCAGCGCAATGTACCCCGGGAGGATTGCCATGAAAGCCATTGCTCGGCGCTGCCTGATCTGCCTTTCCTTCCTGCTCTTCGCGACCCTGCCCTTGGCCGCCCAGGTGGGCTGGTCCCAGTACGAGATTCCCGGCAAGGGCGAAGGCGCTCCGGCCATCACCGTGGCGCTCTACTATCCCAGCTCGTCGCCAGGCCGGGACGTCCCCATGGGCCCCTTCATGATCCACGCCGCCATCAGGGGCGGGTCGGAACCCACGGTCAAGGGACTGATCGTGCTGAGCCACGGGCTGGGCGGCTCGGAGCTCGCCCACAGCCGATTGGCCCAGGCCTTGGCCGCCCGTGGCTACCTGGTGGCCGCCCTCCGCCATCCCGGCGACAACTGGATGGATGGTTCCCTGTTGAAGAACACCCCGGAACGCTATTTCTTCGAGCGGCCACGCCCCGTCAGCCGGGTCATCGATGCCTTGCTGGCCGACCCGGCCTGGAAGGACCGCATCGCCCGCGACGCCAAGGGCCCGCGGATCGGCGTCCTGGGTCATTCAGCCGGGGGCTATACAGTACTGGCCCTGGCTGGAGGTGTCCCGGAGCTTGCCCAGTCGAAACGGCACTGCCGGGAGGAAGGTAAGGATGATCCGTTGTTCTGCCGCATGGGTAGCTCCGAGCGGCCTGCCGTCCCACCCCCGGCTGGCCCGCCCCTGAGGGACGACCGGGTTCGCGCTGTGGTGGCCATGGCTCCCGTGGGAGTCTTATTCACTGCCGAATCCCTGGCCAAGGTCCAGGTCCCGGTGGCGATCTACGCCGGGGAGAAGGACCGCTGGCTGGTGCCACGCTTCCACGCCATGTGGGTCGCGAAAAACCTGCCCGGTGCGGAACTGCACATGGTGCCCAACGCCTGGCACTTTGCCTTCACGGATACACCCAGCATCCCCATTCCGACCCCGGACGGCGACATGGCCGCCGATCCTCCCGGGTTCGACCGGGCCGCCTTCCTGAAAACCCTGGGGCCAGAAATAGCGGACTTCTTCGACAAGACATTGAAGTAGGGCCCAACCCAACAAAGTCTTTTCCCTAGCTCAGAAAATGGGCGCCGCCCTTGCGCCCATTTTCTGAGCCGTGACGAAATCTCCGTCAGTACCCTTCCCCATCCACCGCCGCCTTGACCTTCGCCCGGTGGAAGCGGAAGAGGAAGGTGGCGTAGCCGATGGCGATGGGGAAGCCGATGAGCCACCACGCGAGGCCCGCGCGCAGGCCGTGATCGCTGGCGGCGGCGTTGAGCGCCGTCAGGTCGAAGGCGGGATCCAACGTGGACTTGAGCATCACGGGGTAGACGCAGGCAGCGCTGGCCGCGAGCAGGCCGACGATGAAGGCGCCGGAACCCAGGAAGGCCAGCAGGAACCGCTCGCGCTTGATGCCGGCGAACACGAGAGCCAGCCCCGTCAGGAACAACAGGGTCGCCACCCAGGCCAGGGGCGCCCGGGCCAGCTGGTGGAAGATCCACGGGTTCACCACCGAGGTGGCGTAACTGGCCGCGATCCACAGCACCAGCACCAGGAGCCAAAGCCTCGGCGCGAGGGCCTTGGATCGGTCCTGCACGGGGCCTTCGGTCTTGCAGGCCAGGAAGAGCGCGCCGTGGGCCGTCAGGGTCGCCAGGGCGAAGACGCCAATGAGCACCGTGTACCAGTCGAGGATGCCGGGCTGGGGGCCCACCCGGAAATCCGTCCAGAGGGGCATGCCGAAATAGCCCGTGGCATCCAGGGGCACGCCGCGCAGCACGTTGCCCAGCGCCGCGCCGAAGAGCACGGCCAGGAGAACGCTGGAGCCGGCGAAGGTGACATCCCAGAAGTGGCGCCAGAGCCCGTCCTGGACGTGGGAGCGGAACTCGATGGAGATGCCGCGCAGCATCAGGCACCACACCACCAGCCACAGGGCCAGGTAGAAGCCCGAGAACCCCGAAGCCAAGACCTTCGGAAAGGCCAGGAAGAGCGAGCCGCCACCCGCGAGCAGCCACACTTCGTTGCCATCCCAGAAGGGCCCGATGGCGCCCAGCACCTCGCGGCGCTCCTCGTTCGTTTCGGCCACCACCAGGTGCAGGATGCCGGCGCCGAAGTCGAAGCCGTCCATCACCACGTAGATCGCAAACATTACGGATACGAGCCAGAACCAGAGCTCATTCATGGTGACCTCCCGTCCCCTGCACACCGGCTGGGCCGTGGGCGATCTCGCGGCCGATCAGGTAGAGGAACAGGATGCTCAGGACCACGAAGATCCCCGCGAAGCCCAGGGTGGTGAAGGCGGTCTGGCCCGCGTGGACGGTGGGCGAGCCACCCTGCGTCGTGCGGAACAACCCATAGATCAGCCAGGGCTGACGGCCGAACTCCGCCACGGCCCAGCCGGCTGTGGTGGCAATGTACGGGAAGGGGAAGGCCAGCATCAGCACCCAGAGCATGGGCCGGGAGCCCTCCAGCCGGCCGCGCCAAAGCAGCAGCGTGGCCAGGCCCATCACCGCGATCATCAGCGTGCCGAGGCCCGCCATGATGTGGAAGCTGTAGTAGAGCAGTTCAATATTCTGCGGCCACTGGTCCTCGGGGAAGGCCAGGAGGCCCTGCACGTTGCTGGAGAAGGTTCCATAGGCGATGAAGCTCAACACCGCCGGAACCTGAATGGGGTTTTCGATCTTTCGCTTGGCGATGTTGGGCTGCCCGATGAGGGTGAGCTCGGCCCGGGGCCCGCTTTCGAAACGGCCCTCCATGGCGGCCAGGGCGATGGGCTGATGTCTTGCCACGAGCTTGCCCTGCTGGTCCCCGGTGGGGAAGGCCACCAGGACGCTAAAGATGAAACCCAGGATGGCGCCAGTCTTGAGGTTCAACCGCGCCTGCTCGGGATGGAGGCCCTTGAGGGTCCAGAAGGCGCCGATGGCCGCCACGACAAAAGAACCAGTGACCACCGCGGCGATCATGGTGTGGGCGTACTGGGCCAGGGCCCAGGGGTTGAGGAGGAAGGCCCAGAAGCTGGCCAGCTGCAGGGTGCCGTCCGTTGCCACGGTGTAGCCCACGGGATGCTGCATGAAGGCATTGGTGGCCACGATGAAGTAGCCCGATAGCCAGCTCCCGAGCCACAGGGCCAGCGCCGCGCCGAAGTGGCCCCGGGGGGAGAGCTTCTTCTCGCCCCAGATGAGCAGGCCCAGGAAGCTGCTCTCCAGGAAGAAAGCGAACATCCCTTCCATGGCCAGGGTCTGACCGATGACGCCGCCTGAATGCTGAGAGAACCGCGCCCAGTTGGTGCCGAACTGGAATTCGAGGGGGATGCCGGTCACCACGCCCACGGCGAAGTTGATGCCGAAGATGCGGATCCAGAAGCGCGCGGCATCGTTGTACCGCGCCTCGCCGGTCTTGAGCCCCATGGCCTTCATTACCACGATGACCAGGGCCAAGCCCATGGTCAGCTGGGGGAACAGGTAGTGGTAGGTGGCCGTGAAACCGAATTGCAGCCGGTGCCAGAACAGTGGATCGCCCATGGTCCCTCTTGTCGCCGCGTCCATTGATGACGGTGCGGTTCGAGTATCCCACAAGTCGCTGCAAACGCCTTAGGCCAGCAGACTCTGGAGGCGGCGCCAGGAACCCAGGTTCGCAACGTCGCTGAATCCGACTCGCTTCAGGACGGACACGCCGATCCCGCTTCTGCCACCGGTTTCGCAGCAGACGATGACGGGACGGTTCCGATCCAGTTCCCCGGCCCGCGCCGCCAGCTGATCGAGGGGGATGTTGAGGCAGCGGGGATGCGCGTGGGATTGGAACTCGGCCCGGGTGCGCACGTCCACCACCTGGGCGCCCTGCTCCAGCATGGCCTTCAGGCCCATGGAAGGCGCGGACCGGCGGCTCCACAGCAGGTAGCCCAAGGCCGCCAGCGGGAGCAGGTAGATCAGGTATTTCAGCATCAGATCACCATGGGCAGGGGATGACCCTGCTTATTTCAAAGCCTTGTAGATCACCCGGGCCCGGTCGCTGACGTGGCCGCAGACCAGGTCGCAGAGCTCACCCACCAAGGGCAGCACGGGCGCGAAATAGACGGCATTGCCTTCGGGCTCCCGACTCACCAGCCCCACGCGCACCAGGCAGGCCAGGTGTTTGGAGGCATTGGCCTGGGAGAGGCCCGCGGCCTCGGCCACGGCTCCCTGGCTGAGGGGCTGCTTCGAATCCAGGAGCGAGCGGAGGATCTTCAACCTGGAAGCGTCGCCCAGGGCGCTGAAGAGGCCGCTGGCTTCATCGATCATCGGGTTGCTGAGCTGGTGGTTCATCGAATGGACTCCACTTGAAACTCTATACCCATTGAAGCAATCAGCAACTCCAGTGACCGACCGGCCCTGGCTGGCGAGTTGGTTCGTGCCCACCTTCCTGCCGCCGGCCGGGGCTTGGTAGGCTGTTCGGGGGTACACCCGTGAACGACCTGGACCTGCGCGCCGCCAAGATCCGCCTGCTCTGCACCGACATCGACGGCGTGCTCACCACGGGCGCCCTGCACTACGGGATCGAACCGGGCCATACCAAGGCCTTCCACGTGCGCGATGGCGCCGCCATCAAGTGGCTGCAGCAGGCCGGCATTCCCGTGGCGTTCATTTCCGGCCTGGATGCCGCGGCCACCTTGAATCGCGCCCGGGACCTGGGTGTGGAGGACTGTTACGCCGGGCACCTGGACAAGAAGCCGGTGCTGGATCAGCTCTGCGCCAAGTACGGCCTGGCCCACGATCAGGTGGCCCACCTGGGCGACGACCTGCCCGACCTGCCCCTCCTGCGGCGCGTGGGTCTCGCCTGCTGCCCCTCGGATGCGGTGGACGAAGTGAAGACCGCCTGCCACTGGGTGGCCCCCATCCCCGGCGGTCACGGCGTGTTGCGGGTGGTGGCGGAGCGGATCCTCAAGGCCCAGGGCCTCTGGGGCGATATGGTGGGCAAGTACGAGGATTTGACATGAAACCGCTCACCCTCCTCCTGGCCGCACTCGCCATGTCCCTGCCTGCCCAGGACGCCACCCTCGGCGCACGAGTTCACGGACTGGTGCCCATGGGGGACCTGCGCGACCTCACGAACGGCCAGTTCGGCTTGGGCCTGGCCGCCTTCATCAGCATCCCCCTGGGCCCTGGCGTGGTGTTGCGCCCCCTGGTGGGCGCCCAGATGATCCCGAAAGGGGACACCCTCGGCCTCGTCGGCACCAAGACCGGCATCGCCTCGGTGGACCTGATGGTGGATGGACTCTGGTTCCCCGGGGAGGACCCGGAACACGGCGCCTACCTGGTGGGCTCCGTCGGCGGCCAGCAGTGGCGCGTGAGTGCCTCCGGTGACACCCCGTCGACGCTGTCTTCCACCCGCTTCGGCCTCAATGGTGGACTGGGTTACCAGTTCACCCCACGCCTCGGCGTCGAGGCGCGGGTCTTCTGGAGTCCCATCAACAGCACCCTCACCGCCACGGGCCTGATGCTGGGGGCCACGGTCAAGTTCTGAGGCAAAGAATCACAATAAATTGTTCATGGATTTTCCGCCATTGGGCCCATGCTTTGGACGGTCTCCCGCTGCGGTTGCAGCAGGGACCCACCAAGGGGACTTATGGCCAACGACAAGAAACCCAAGAAAGCCCAGCCGCCCAAGGTCCATGGCGCCTCTTCCCGGGGCTCGGGACTGAGCGGCACCTTGGCCGAAGTCACCAAGAAGGCGCCCGTCGCACCGGCGAAAAAGAAGAAGTAGCCACGAGCGGAAGCCGGGCGGGCTCCCGAATTGCGCGGCCCTACTTCTTCTCCCCGAAGGCGAGGTTGCGCACCAGGTCCTCGGTCTTCCAGGGGGCAGGGCTGCCGCCCAGGTATTTCTGGAACCACTCCAGGTGGGCGTTGTAGTAGACGGGCATGGATTTGAGGGCGTCCGGCCAGTGACCGTCGTTCTTGAAGACGATGAGCCGGCTGGGCACGCCCATCTCCTGGAGGCCGGTGAAGAACTGCAGGCTCTGGGTGTAGGGCACGCGGTAGTCCCGCTCCCCGGTGATGACCAGGCAGGGCGTCTTGAAGCCCGGCACGCGGCTGCTGGGGTTCATGCGCTCGTAGTTGGCAGCCTTGTCCCAGGGCGTGCCGGTGAGATCGTGTTCCGGGAACCACAACTCCTCGGTGGCGCCGTGCATGGAGCGCAGGTCGTAGACCCCCATCATGGCGGCCAGGGCCTTGAAGCGGGTGGCGCGTCCCTCCAGCCACATCATGGCGTAGCCTCCCCAGCTCCAGCCCATGGCGCCCAGGCGGTCCTTGTCCACGTAGGGCAGCGCGGCCAGGTGCTCGGCCACTTTGTCGATATCGGTCATCACCTTGCCGTCCCAGTCCCCGCTGATGGCGTCCGTGAAGGCCTGGCCGTAGCCCGTGGAGCCATGCGGGTTCGGGAAGGCCACGATGTAGCCCGCGCCGGGATAGACCTGCCAGTCGCCCCGCAGCGTGTCGGACCACATCATCTGCGGCCCGCCGTGGACGTTGAGGATCAACGGATACTTCTTCGCGGGATCGAAGCCGTGGGGCTTCACCAGGAAGACGTGGATATTCTTGCCGTCGGCGCCCTTCACCCATTGTTCCTCGGCCGGCCGGAGGTCGACTTCGTCGGCAACCCCCTGGTTGAAGGCGGTGAGGCGGCTCATGGCCTTCGTGTCGAAGCGGTAGCGCCACACCTCCACGGGCTCGCCCACCCGGGTCTTGGTGAGGAAGACGCTCTTCTGATCCGCACTCACCACGAATTCCTTGATGCTCTGGCCTTCCAGCATGCGGGTGAGCTTCCCCGTGGTCACGTCCACGCGGTGCAGCGGCCAGCGGCCCTGCTCTTGCACCGTGAACCAGATGGCCTTGCCATCCGCGGACCACTCGAAGGCGTCCACCCAGTTGTCGATGGCTTCGGTCAGGACCCGGCGAGATTTCGTGGCACGATCATAGAGGGCCAGGCGGAAGCGGTCGGACTCATGGCCCGGCTTGGTCTGCAGCTTGTAGGCGATGTAGCGGCCATCCGGCGAATACTTCGGCTCCTGGTCGGCGGCGGGATTGTCCCCCGTGATGTTCCGGGGCGTGGCGTCGCCCTCCAGCGAGATGAGGAAGAGGTCGTGGTTGGTGCTGCGGGCCGGGATGGGATCGGCGGTCGTGGTGACGCAGACCTCCTTGCCATCGGGGCTCAGGTCCCAGCCCTGGCCGAAGCCCGGGTAGTCCTGCTGCCCGGTGGTGATGGCTGCCACCTTGCCTTCGAAGGTGGCGGAGAATAGGTGCGAGTACTGGAAATCCCGCCACCCGGTCCAGTGGCGGTAGAGCAGCGCATCGGCCAGATGGGCCTGCACGGGGCCGTTCTGCAGTTTGTCACTCAGGTCCTTCTGCTTCGCCCCGTCCGCCATGGCCTCCGGGAACACCGATGCCTCGAACACCACCTTGTTGGCCCCCGCCATCAGCTTTGGCGACCCCACCCCGGCCTCGAAGGCCGTGATCTTGCGCGCCTCACCGCCACTGGCATCCAGGGCCCAGAGCTGGCTGCCGCCCTCGCGGCTGGACAGGAAGAACAGCGTCTTCCCATCCTTGGACCACTGGGGCGCCGAATCTGACTTGCCCGAAAAGGTGAGCTGCTTCAAAGCGCCCGTACCCGTTTCCAAGATCCACAGCTGAGTATTCCGCGTGGCGGCCTTCAGGTTCTGGCTGGACACCTCGAAGGCGAGCCTCGATCCATCCGGGCTCAGGGCCAGGTGCTGCACACCCTTGAGCCGATACAGATCCTCGATCTGGAAAGCCCGCTTGTCGGCGGCCGCAGCTGGCAGGGCCACAATCAGGGTGGCGGTCAGGAAACGGTGCAAAAGGGTCACGGGCAACTCCGAACGCGAACTTCCAGAATCGCACGGATGCAGGCACCACCACCACCGTGGGAATGGGCCACGCCGCCTTGGTATCCTGGCTCATGCCGATTCCCGATGGATCCACCCCACCTCCCGGTCGCGGCATCTTCTGCAACCGGACCCTGAACCTGCGCTCGGTGCGGGCCATCGGCTACGACATGGACTACACCCTGGTGGAGTACCGGGTGGAGGCCTTCGAACGCATGGTCTACGCCCAGGCCCGGGAGCGGCTGGCCGCGGAAGGCTGGCCCATGGAGGGCCTTGAATTCGATGGCTCCATGGTGACCCGCGGCCTGGTGATCGATACCGAACTGGGCAACCTGGTGAAGGCCAACCGCTTCGGCTTCGTGAAACGGGCCATGCATGGCACGCGCATGCTCGGCTTCAAGGAGCAGCGGGACGCCTATGCCCAGACCCTGGTGGACCTGGGTGATCCCCGCTGGGTCTTCCTCAACACCATGTTCTCCCTTTCCGAGGGCTGCCTCTTCGCCCAGGCGGTGGATCTGCTGGATCGCGGCGCCCTGCCCCGGCCCTTCGAATACCCGGGCCTCTACCGGCACGTGCGGGCCGGCGTGGACGCCCAGCACATGGAAGGCCATCTGAAGGCGGCCATCGCCGCCGCGCCGGACCGCTACGTGGTGCAGGATCCCGAAGCCGCCCTGGCCCTCCTGGATCAGAAGGCCGCGGGCAAGCGGCTCCTCCTCATCACCAACTCCGAGTGGAGCTTCACCTCGAAGATGATGGCCCACGCCTATGACCGGCATCTGCCTGGAGACATGACCTGGCGCCAGCTCTTCGACGTGGTGATCGTGGCCGCGCGCAAGCCCGCCTTCTTCACCGAGCGTGGCCCCTTCTTCGAAGTGGTGGACGAGGCCGGACTGCTGCGCCCCCTGGTCGGTCCCCTGCAGGTCGGCGGAACCTATCTGGGAGGCTCCGCCGCCCAGGTGGAACAGGATCTGGGCATCTCCGGCGACGAACTCCTGTACGTGGGCGACCACATGTTCGGCGACGTACACGTGAGCAAGCGCACCCTCAGCTGGCGCACGGCCCTGGTGCTGCGGGAACTGGAGGCCGAGGTGGCGGCCCTGGACATCTTCCAGCCCACCGAACGGCACCTCATGGCCTTGATGGCCGAGAAGGGCACCCTGGAAGCCCGGCTATCCCAGGCCCGTCTGGCCCTCCAGCGCCTGCACACGGGCTACGGGCCTGCCGATGACCTGGACGCGGGCACGGACGCGCCCACGCTGGAGGCGCGCGTCCACGAGCTTCGGGGCCAGTTGCTGGCCATCGACGCCGCGATCGGTCCTCTCGCCAAAATAGGCACCGAGCTGACCAATGCCCGCTGGGGCCTGCTCACCCGCGCGGGCAACGACAAGAGCCACCTCACCCGCCAGATCGAGCGCTACGCGGACATCTACACCAGCCGCGTGTCGAACTTTCTCTACGCCACGCCCTACGCCTATTTCCGGTCACCCCGGGGGAACCTGCCGCATGATCCGGTGGGCAACCCATGACGGAATTGACGCTCCCCCCCGGCGTCTTCGCCCACGCCTTCACCATCCCGGCTGCGGCCATGGACGGCAACGGCCACGTCAACAACCTGGAGTTCCTGCGCTGGATGCAGGAGATCGCCATGGCCCACTCGGATGCCCGGGGCTGGGACCTGGCCCGCTACGGGGAGGCCGGCTCCAGCTGGGTGGTGCGCTCCCATGCCATCGAATACCTGCGGCCCGCCTTCGCCGGCGAGGAACTGACCGTGCTCACCTGGATCGAGGGGTTCGAGCGCCAGGAGTCTCTCCGCCACTACCTCTTCTGGCGGGAGCGGGACCGGAAGGTGCTCGCCAAGGCCCACACCCTCTGGGTCTACGTCGATGCCACCACCGGCCGTGCCAGGCCCATCCCCGAGGAATTCCGTGCCTCCTTCGAAGTCATCGCCGACGAGAAGGAAGTGCTCCGTGCTCTGCGGGGAACGGGCATTCAGTCCACACCATAAGTTGTTTCACCGCAGAGAGCGCTGAGGCGCTGAAGCGCGTCGGCAAACCAAGGGTTCGGCAAGACCCTGGTACAAAAAGTTTCCTGATTAGCGGCTTGTCTCCGCCAAAAGCAGAAGGCTTTGAGGGAGAGGTGGGGTTCTGACGGCGGCATGGAGCAGTCGTAGAAGGATGACCTCCAGGTCGAAGCGGCGGTTGAAGCGCCACTGGAACTCGGCGAGG
>JBBQHW010000029.1:0-32991 GCA_038324335.1 Holophagales bacterium | reverse complement strand
GTAGGCGCTGGCCGCCGGCAGGGCGGCCTGGTTGCCGGCCAGCTGATTGCCGGCCAGATCGGTCACCGCGGTGGTGAGGGTGGCGGTATAGGTGGTGTTGGCCAGGAGCACGGCCGAGGGCGCGAAGGTCGCGGTGCGCTGCGCATAGGACACGGTTCCCGTGACGGGGGTCACGCCGGGGCCGGTCACCGTGAAGCTGCTGCCCGTCAAGGTGCCGGGGGCCATGTCTTCGGTGAAGAGGGCGTTGATGGCCGTGTTCGTCGCCACGCCGGGCGTGGGACCAGGAACGGTGGTCGCCGGGACCGTGAGCACCGCCCGAGGCCGGGTGATGTCTACCACCAGGCTGGTGGTGAAGGTCCAGACATAATTGCTGGCCGCGGGGAAGGCGGCCTGATTGCCGGCCAATTGATTACCGGCCACGTCCGTCGCCCCAGTCGTGACCGTGGCGGTGTAGGTCGTATTGGCCGTGAGCAGGGCCGAGGGCGTGAAGGTGGCGGTGCGCGAACCGGCGGCATAGGTTACGGTGCCCGTGACGGGCGTCACGCCAGGTCCCGCCAAGGTGAAGCTGGTTCCGCCAATCGAGGCCGGGGCCATGTCCTTGCTGAAGGTCGCCGTGACAGCGGCGTTGGTGGCCACCCCGGCAGTCGCCCCACTCGAAGTGGCCGGGACCGTCAGGATCACCTGGGGTCGGGACAGCGGACCAGCGCCGGGATCCCCGCCGCCGAAGATCGGGGCGCGACTATCCTTGCCGGTACTGCCGCAGGCGATTGCCAGGGCGATCGACAGGATGGCCACGGACCAAAGCAAGGGCCGAGTGACGCGTTGTGGAATAGTCATGGATTTCTCCTAAGGGTTACGAGTGAGGGGTTTACATGAAGCAATTGCGAGCCGGTAGGCCCAGTGGCCTCCGGCGACCTGGCGGGGATGGGTATTTCGTACGTTCCTTCCTAGGGTTGGGCGGAGGTTGGCTTGAGCAACTTCGTCTCAAGCAGAACTTCCGAGGCCACCTTCTTCTCCACGGGGTGAGGCTCCGACCAGCTGGTGGAGACCCGTTCGAACGTGGGCTCGGTTCTGGCGACATAGCGCCGGCTGGCATGGGGGAAACCGGAGGCGGAAAGGGATGTCTCAGGCCGAGTGCAGCCAGCCAATAGGCCCATGAGGGCGATACCGGTGGTCATGGCGGCCGCATAGAGGAGCTGGCGGGCGGTGGAGGTGGAGGTGGAGGTGGAGGGGCGCATGGTTTGTCCAATCAACTCTGGCTTCAGGGCGAATTGTGTGCCGTTTTATAGATTGCTTGTTTATAACTAGTTACATCGAGGCACATTAATCAGGACAGTGGCGCATCCAATCAAGATGAAGTAACCTTTCCTTCAATTCGAAGGGTGGTGGCTGCCATGCGCGCCGACAGTCTGGACCCCACGGAACTGTTGCAGCTGGATCCCGAGGGTGGCGTCATCCACTTCGCGGGCCAGCGTGCCATCCTCATGGACGCAGTGGCCATGGGGCTCCTGCGGAAATATCTGGTCGAGAATTTCGGCCTCACCGCAGCCCGCACGGTGCTCACCCAGTTCGGTTTCGCCCATGGCTGGCGCATGGCCGAGGCCATGAAGCTCGAATTCAAGTGGGACAGTGACGATGAATGGCGCCGCGCCGGCAGCCGCATCCACACCTTGGCAGGCCTGTTCGGCATCGAGGCCGAGGATCGCGACCCCCTCTCCCGGGAGGGCATGGGACTCGTGGCATCGTACGAGGCGGAGCAGCACCTCCTGCATTTCGGCCGGGCCGATGCGCCCATGTGCTGGACCATCAGCGGCCTCATCAGCGGCTACCTCAGCAAGACCGCCGGCAAGGAAATCTTCGTCCTCGAAGACCGCTGCCAGGGCAAGGGCGACGCGGGTTGCCACCTCTTCGGTCGCACGCGTGAAGAGTGGGCCCCGGAGCGGGCGGAAGAACTGCGTTTCTTCGATCCGAACCGCCTCGCGGACTGCCTGGATATCTCCATGCACCGGGTCACGAAGACCCTGCAGGCGGCGGAACGTAAGCTCCATGAGCACCGGCGGGCCATCGTGCGCGTGGCGCATGATGGAGATGAGCCGCTGCTGGGGGTCGTGGCCAAGAGCCCCGCCATGCGCCAGCTGGTGGAGCTGGCCCGCCGGGTGGCCAAGGTGGACTCCACGGTGCTCATCACCGGCGAGAGCGGTTCGGGCAAGGAGCGCATCGCGCGCCTGGTTCACGACCAGTCCACCCGCGCTACCGGCCCCTTCATCGCCGTGAACTGCGGCGCCATCACCGAGACGCTGCTGGAGAGCGAACTCTTCGGCCACGCGCGGGGTGCCTTCACTGGCGCGACCCATGACCGTCCCGGCCTCTTCGAGGCCGCCAATCGGGGCACGCTGCTGCTGGATGAAGTGGGTGAGGTTTCGGCCGGCATGCAGGTGAAGCTGTTGCGGGCCATCCAGGAGCGCGAGATCCGGCGCGTGGGCGAGAACCGGGACCGCAAGGTGGACGTGCGCATCATTGCCGCCACCAACCGCAACCTCGCCCAGGGGGTCGCCGACGGCAACTTCCGGCAGGATCTCTATTACCGACTCAAGGTCGTCGAGCTGCACGTGCCGGCGCTGCGTACGCGCAAGGAGGACATCTTGCCACTGGCGCGGGTGCTGCTGGCCGGCTCGGCCCTGTCCATGAAACGCAAGATCACGGGTCTCACGCCGGGGGCCACCGACCAACTGCTCCGCTACCTGTGGCCCGGCAACGTCCGCGAATTGGAAAACGCCATGGAACGGGCGGTCGCCCTCACGTCCGGCAGCCGCGTGGAAATCGAGGACCTGCCCGAGGAAGTCCGGCAGGTCTGCCCCATGCCCATCGCTCATTCCGGGGCCGTACAGCCCCTTGAGGAGATCGAGAAGGACTACATCCTGGCGGTGCTGGCGCTCAATGGCGGCAACCAGACCCGCACGGCCGAGCAGCTCAAAATCGGCTCGGCGACCCTCTACCGCAAGCTCAAGAGCTACGGGAAGATCCGCGGCGAGCGGGGCGTCACCAAGGAAGCCTGAGCGCTATAGATCGTGGAGCGTCTTCTGCTTGCCGGGCTTGGCCTTGCTGGAGTCCAGGCCGATGCGCACCCTGAGCTTGTAGCGACTCCGCTCGTTGAAGCGGTCCACGGCCTCGACCAGGTCCATGGCCTTGTGGACGGCACGGATGGAGCGGTCCGCCACCGCGTCGGACAGGTCGATGGCGGCCAGATAGGCCTCGCCGGTGGTGTCCTTCCGGTTGAGGCTGGAATCCTCCCCCTGGCTGTCGAAGCGGGCGGAGATGTCATTGAGCGCGCCTGCGAGCACCTTGGCACTGGCGCCCTCGGAGAATTTGGTGAATTCCACGATGTCGGCGAACAGCACCGTCACCTCTGCGTAGCCCTCCGCAACAAGGCCCGCGGGGGCCTCGGCGGTTCCCTCTGGGTACTGCCTCAGGATGTCCGCCAGGGCCTGGGGCAGAACCTCGAGCAGCAGCCGCTTCGAGACCTTCTGCTCCGCCAGCACCCGCTCGTAGAGTTGCTTGGTTTCCTGATACAGCAGCCGGACTTCCAGCATGTTGTGGACCCGGATGAGCACTTCCGCCAGGTCAAAGGGCTTGCTGACGAAATCCTTGGCCCCGGCCTTCAACGCCCGCAGCTTCTGGTCCGGCTGGGCAGTGACCACGAGCACGGGGAGGTAGCTGCCCTTCTCGATCTCCTTGAGGTTTTCCATTACCTGGAAGCCGTCCATGCCGGGCATCAGGAGATCCAGCAGGATCAGGTCGTAGTGGTTCACCAGGTGCAGCTCGCAGACCGCGCTCGAATCCATGGTGGACGTGATGTTGTCATAGCCGGCCAGGCGGAGCATCTGTTCCAGCAGGGCGATGTTTGGCGCCAGATCATCGACGATCAGGATCTTGCCGTTCAGGATGTCCGCAGTGCTGATCAAGGTGTCCTCGGCTCTCGTGGGGTTTTCATTCGTTTACGGTGGGAGATTCTAGCGCGATATCCAGTGCTTCCATAAAATCTACAACATTGATGGGCTTGGTGATGTAGCGGAAGAAGCCCGCCGCCAGGCCCTTCGTGATGGCGCCCACCATGGCATTGGCGCTAAGGGCGATCACCGGGATGGTCCGGGTGGCGGGGTCCTCCCGCAGGATTTCCAGGGCCTTGAAGCCATTCATGCCCGGCAGGTTGATGTCCATGAGGATCACGTCCGGCTGGTGGGCCCGCGCGAGCTCGATGCCGAGGGTTGCGTTCCCCGCGCTCAGCAGATCCAGGTCGGTACGGCGCGCAATGAGTTGTTCCACCAGACTCAGGTTGGCGGGATTGTCCTCCACGTAGAGCACGGTGCGCCGTAGGGTGCTGCCTGGCATGGGGCATGGCTCCAGGCGTTGGGGCTGGAAGGCAACATCGCCCAGCACGAGGGGAGCAGCGGTATTGAGTTCGAACCAGAACAGGCTGCCCACACCCACGGAGCTTTCCACGCCGATGCTGCCGCCCATGAGCTCCACCAGGAGCTTGCTCATCACCAGCCCGATGCCCGTGCCATCCTCGGCGCTGTTTTCCTGGCCCAGGCGATTGAAGGGCTGGAAGAGCTGCCGCAGCAAGTCCGGGGCCAAGCCGTGGCCCGTGTCCCGGATGCTGATGCGGGTACGCCCGGGAGTGGCCGTGGTGCAGGTGACCGCGACGGTGCCCCCCAGAAGGTTGTACTTGATGGCATTGGACAGGAGGTTGATGAGCACCTGCTTCAACCGTATCCGGTCGGCATGAACGAAAACAGGCAGGTCCGCCCTCGGGAAGACCAGCTTGATCCCACGCTTCTGGGCCTGCGGTTCGATCATGGCGTGGCATTCGAAGAGGACTTCGGTCAGCACCACGGGTTCCGGCGACAGAGAGAGCTTGCCGGACTCGATCACCGCCAGGTCGAGGATCTCGTTGACCAGCTCCAGAAGGTACCACCCTGCGTGCAGGATCTGGTCCAGGCTGGCCTTCTGGGCCAGCGTAGGCGCCGGGATCTCGGAATCCATCAACTGGGCGAAGCCCAGGATGGCGTTGAGGGGCGAGCGCAGTTCATGGCTCATGCTGGACAGGAATTCCGACTTGGCCAGGTTGGCCTTCTCGGCCACGACCTTGGCATCCAGCAATTCGGCATGCTTGATCTCCAGTGCCTCGTCCAGCCGGGCTCGGTCCGCCTCCACCTGCTTGCGGGCGGTGTTGTCCGTGCCGATCAGCAGGTAGCCGATGATTGCGTTCTCGGCATCGCGCAGGGCCGTTACCGACACCACCGCCGGGAAGCGGCTGCCGTCCTTGCGAATGTAGGTCAATTCGTAGATGTCCTCGATGCCCCGGGACGCCTTGAACACCAGGGCCTCGAAACCAGGCGTGATCTGGGTGCCCAGCTCCAGGCTCAGGGCCTTGGCCCGGGCGATCACTTCGCCGGCATCGGAGATGTCGGCGGGGGTGACCTGGTTCATCACGTCGGCCGCAGCGTAGCCCAGCATTCGCTCGGCGCCCACGTTGAAGATCTGGATGACGCCCTTGGCGTCGGTGGCAATGCTGGAGAAGTTCGCACTGTTGAAAATGGCGCTTTGCAGAGCGCCGGCCTTGAGCAGCGCCTCTTCCGCCTCCTTGCGGGCGGTGATGTCCCGCAGCACACCGGTGAAGTAGCGCTCGCCGCCCAGTTGCATCTCGCTGACGACGATCTCCAGCGGGAAGGACCGCCCATCCTGGCGCCGCCCCAGGACCTCGCATTCCAGGCCCATGGCCCGGGCCTTGTCGCTGGCCTGGAACTGGTCGAGCGAGGTGACTCCCTCGCTCTGTTCCAGCTCGGGAATGAGCCTGCTGATTCTCTGGCCGATCAGGGCATCGGCGGCATAGCCGAACATCCGCTCGGCGGCGGGATTGACGCTCTCGACAATGCCTTCCCGGGCCTGGAAGGTGATGATCCCGTCCGCTGCGGTGTTGAGGATGGTGTGGATCCGTGCGGAGCTGTCCCGCAGGGCCCGGGCCGAGGTGTATTCCTGGGTGACGTCCCGGAACACCAGCACGGTGCCGATCACCTGCTGGTTGCGGTCCCGGATCGGAGCGCAGCTGTCGGCGATGTCGGCCTCGCTGCCATCCCGGGCAATCAGGATGGTGTGGTTGGCCAGCCCATGGACCGTGCCCTGGGTCAGGGTTTCCATGACAGGAATGACCGAGGGCTGGCGGGTTTCCTGGTTGATGATGTGGAACAGTTCGTTCACGGCCCGCCCCTTGACTTCCGCCAGGGGCCAGCCAGTGAGCTTCTCGGCGATCGGATTCATGCGCGTCACGCGCGCCTGGGCATCGGTGGCGATGACCGCGTCCCCGATGGAGTTGAGCGTCACAGCCAGGTTCTCCTCGCTCTCTTGGAGCGTCAGGTTGATTTGCAACAGCCGCTTGTTCGTTTCCTCCTGCTCCTCGAGCAGATGCCGGGTCTCGAGATGGACCCGGTTCCGCATACGCAGTTGGGTCTGCCGGTAGATCAAGTACATGAAGGGAAGGGCGATAAGCAGCGTCAGCAGACTGACGCCCACGATGACGGCAAACAGCCGACTCATGCGGAGGTAGAACTGAGCTTCGATTTTCGCCAGCATGCCCTGTTCAACCTCGGTGAAGGCGCCCATCTCGGTCCGGATCGCATCCATCAATCGCTTGCCCTGGCCGGCGCGCACCACCGCCAGCGCCTCGGCCGTGCGTTGGTTGCGGCGCAAATCGATCACGCGGGCCATCTCGGTCAGCTCCGCGGCGACCAGGGGAGCCATAGCCTCCAGGTGCTGCTGGGCCGGCACGAACAGGGTGCGCTGCCGCAACTCGGCCAGCTGGCCTTCGATGCCATCGCGCACGGCAAGGTAGGGAGCCAGAAAGGCCTCGTCACCCGTCAACAGGTAGCCCCGCTCTCCGGTCTCAGCATCCCGCAAGGCGGACAGGAAGACCTCTCCCCGGTTGATCACGTTGAAGGCGTGCTTCCGGGTCTCGGCAGAGGCCTTGATGCTGCTAAAAGCCAGGAAGGGGGGCACCACCATCAGCAGCACCACCAGGGCGGCTCCGATGACCGAGGCGACGGTCCGGCCGGTGAAAATCCCGGTCCGGTCCCGCAGCCCCGCTTCCGCAATGGGACCGAGGCTGGGGGGTTCGTGGGTGCTTCTGGGCATCGCCGACCTCTGAGTGCGAGAAGCAGGGCGGGTTCCCGGTCCGAAGATGGAGGCAGCACCCACCTACTTCAATCCGGCGAAACCTCAGCGGCGACGGACGGTTCAATCAATGACTAGAAGTGCCGGACCGTTACTGGGGAGAGATGGAAGGCTCCAGCTGGCCGTGGGTGCTTTCGGCGCGTAGAACGGGCCGAAGGCTGGCGCGCCGGAAGGCGACCTGGGCGAAGGAAGGCTGAACTCCACCGCGAATCAGCCAGGGACGGGAGGAAATGGGCGGCGCGGTGTCGGCCTGGTAGACCCATTCGGTGACCTGGGCTGGGGTTGAGAAAGCTTGGGGCACCTCCGAGGCCAGGGAGCCTGCGGGGCGGCCGGGAGTGCTGGCGGCGGTCCGGTCAGAGTTGACTGCGAGGACGGCGAGAGGCCTCGCCGGCATCTTCCTGCTGTGTTCCAGGCCCATCCTCCAAGGCTCGGCGATGCTGGAGAGTTGCCCCGAGGAAGCATTGCCCGTGGTGAAAGTCCAGGTGTGGTTGGTGACCAGGTGGACGCCGGAGGCGCTCGTCGCGCCCGTGGTGATCGTGGCGGTGAACAGGCTGTTGCTGGCAAAGCGGGCCGAGGGCCAGAACACGGCCCTGGCGTTGGTGCAGACGATTTCACCCTGGACCGGGCTCGCCGCCGGCCCGAATGTCAGGAGGAAGGTGCTGGTATTGAGGGTGGCGATGTCCATGGCCTCACTGAAGGTCACGCTGGCCACTTCGTTGAGGGGAATGCCAGTGCTGCCGCTGGGCGGCGTGCAAGATAAAACCGTTGGCGGGTTGGGCTGGATGCCCGGGGGCATGGTAGAGCCGCCGCCGCCAAGGTTTTTGCAGGCAATTAAGGAAAGAAGCACCAGGGAGGCACCCAGTAGCCGTTGGAACTGTTTTGCTTCAATTATCATGGTTGGCCCCATGTCGTACTGCCTCACGCACAACAAATGCAACCCCACCTGGGGCAGGGATACTGACGGGGTACATGCAGGTTTTATTCCGACCTTCTAAATAAACTATTTTAAACGTTTAAATAACTTGGACTGGCTTCTCCAGCGGAATGTTCCATCACAATGAAGCTATTTGCGCTTCATTTCGACGCGGTGCAAGAGCATAGAAATCCGAGGGTGGTGGGATCAGGCCGGAGCAGCCTGCAGGTTCAAGGCCACGGCCGCGGCGGGCTCCAGCACCTGGAAGGTGAAGGACTCCGTGAAGTACAACTCGACCTCGCGGGCGTCATGCAGCCTGTAGCCGATGCTGAGATCCTGGCCCACGGTCAGCTCGAAATCCCCGCCGCGTACCGAGAGCACGGCGCCACCTTCCAGCGCCGGACTCCAGTGGATGCCACCTGTGAACAGGCCCTGGATCCGCTGCCGGAGCGGGTAGGCGGTGGGGTCGCCGACGTTCAACCAGCGGTAAGGCTCGGTGCCCAGCACCAGGGCGTAGGGTCCACCGATCTCCGCCTCCTGGATGGCCAGGAGGGCCAGCTCCACGGATTCCATGAAGCGGCTCCGATCCGGACTCAGGGGCACCGGCTCGTGGGTGGAACCATCGAGCAGGCCCTGGATGCCGGCAGGGCTGAAACCCCGGTAGATGGCCCTTTCCTCGAACAGGGCCACCTTCCGCGCGGCCTCGGTGAGTGCCTTCAAGTCAGGATTCTTCGCGCCCCGCTGGACATCATCCAGCTCCCAGAGATTGAGGGTGAAGGGCACCCGCAGCTCCACCAGGGGGAGCACCTTGCGCAGGCCCCACAGCACGCCGTCCACCGCGTCCCCGGAATGGACGTCCAACTTGCCAAGGTTCACGGCCGCGAAGGACCAGCCCTGGGGGCCGGAAAAGTCCACCAGCTTTCGCCCCGACAGATTGCCTTTCAGGATGCGCGAGCTCTGCCGCTCGATCTCCTGCCACGCCGCATCCACGATGGGAGCCAGGTCGCGCCTGAGAATGTCTGCCATGGTCGCTGCTCCCGGGCTGGTCGCCCCAATCATTTCAGGTTGCCCAGGCCCAATCCGCTGCCCTCGGCCACGGGGGCCTTGGCCCCGGCCGCCAGGGTGGTGATGTCTCCGGACGTGAACAGGAACTTCTTCATCTGGACGTCGAAGCCGGGCATGGCCCGCCGCAACCACTCCAGCAGCATCATCGCGTGTTCCATTTCGTCATCGCGGTTGTGGAGCAGCACGGCCTCCAGGGACGGATCATGCGTCACATCCGCCCGCTGATGGTAGTAGTCGATGGCCTCCAGTTCCTCCTGCAGGCTGGCGAGGGCCCGATGGATATCGAGCGCCCCGGTGGAAAGCCCTGATTCGATGTAGCCGCTGCTCATGAGTGCCTCATCGCTGGTCGTTGTGGCTCAGGTTTCCGAAGCGCCGGGACACCTCGCTCCACTTGAGATTTCCCAGGAAGGCATTGATGTAGTCGGGGCGCTTGATGCCGTAGTCCAGCATGAAAGCGTGCTCCCAACTATCCAGCACCACGAGCAGGTCCTGCTCGATGGGCAGGCCCAGATGGTGTTCGGCCACGAAGTAGGTGTGGAGCTTGCCGTCCCGGCGGTTGCGCGTCAGCAGCGCCCACCCGGGGCCGCCCAGGGCGGCTGCCTTCAGGTCGGCCAGGATCTTGTCCTTGCCACCCTGTGCCTCCAGTGCGGCTTGAAGTGGAGCGCTGATGGTGGCGTCGGCGCCAAGGTTTTCGAAGTAGAGCTCGTGGAGGAAGGTGCCATTGAAGGCCACGGCCTCTCGGCGCTTCAGCTCGCTGTACTCGTTGAAGGAGTAGTTGGGCTTGGTGTTGTTGGTGACGGCCAGCTTTTCTTCGATCTCGTTGATCTTGGCCAGGTAGCCTTTGTAGAGGGTGAAATGCAGGTCCAACTGACCATCGCTGAAGCCTTTGAGGCTGCCGCCCTTCAAGTGCTCGTAGTTCTTCGGTTCGTAAGTCATGACCGTTCTCCGGCTGTCTTGCCATTCAGGCAGACGCATCGCTGCACTCGGAGCCCTTGTGCAATAATTAATCCACTATTTAAATCCAATAATATCTTTTATTTAATTAATATTGAGTTCCTCAACCCGAGCTTTGTAAGATCAATTTGATGGACTTTCTCCTTCAGTCCGACGTGCCTCCCGGCTTACTCAGCCCGTTGCCGGAACCCGTCGAAGTGACGTGATTTTCGTATCAAAATGATGGGAGGCGGCGTCGTTACGCCAGTCTTGTTCCTGTGTATCTGAATGTCATCATTTGTTTTATGGATTGGCCCAGGAAATGCAAAAACTCCGCGGCGACCAGGCCTGCAGGCTGCCTGACCGGCAGGAGAATGCCAATGACGAAGCTGCTCATCCTCTACTACAGCATGTACGGCCACATTGAAACCATGGCCGGGGCGGTGGCCGAAGGCGCGAAAAGTGTCGCGGGCACCGAGGTCACCATCCGGCGCGTGCCGGAGTTGCTATCCGAAGAACTGGCCAAGAAGGCCGGCGCCAAACTTGATCAGACAGCCCCCATCGCGAAGGTGGAGGAACTGGCGGACTATGACGCCATCATTTTCGGAACCCCCACACGGTTCGGCAACATGTGCGCGCAGATGCGCAACTTCCTGGATCAGACGGGCCGCCTATGGCAGAACGGCAGCCTGGTCGGCAAGGTGGGCAGCGTGTTCACGTCCACCGCCACGCAGCATGGCGGGCAGGAGACCACCATCACCTCGTTTCATACCACCCTGCTCCACCACGGCATGATCATCGTGGGCGTGCCCTACTCCTGCAAACAGATCGGGACCATGAGTGAGATCACCGGCGGCTCGCCCTACGGTGCCAGCACCCTCGCCGGCGCTGATGGCAGCCGTCAACCGTCGGAGAACGAACTCGCGATCGCCCGCTTCCAGGGCGCCCACGTGGCGGCAGTGGCGAAGAAGCAGTCGGCCTGAAGCAGGCTCACGGCTGCCAGGCAAGGCGACGGAGTTCATACACGAAAGAGGAGGCACCATGAAGGGTTTCGTGAACGACATCGAGAGCTATGCCAAGAAGAACGAGGAATTCCGCAGGGTCATCTATACCGCGAAACACTGTCAGCTCGTCCTCATGTCCCTGCTGCCCAAAGAAGAGATCGGGGCCGAAGTCCATCAGCTCGACCAGTTCTTCCGCGTGGAGGAGGGCACCGGCGAAGCCGTCCTGGACAAGGTCCGCACCGCCATCCAGCCCGGCTTCGCGGTCCTCGTTCCCGCTGGCACGAAGCACAACATCATCAACACCGGCAACCTCCCCATGAAGCTCTATTCCATCTATGCGCCGCCCAACCATCGGGATGGCGTGGTGCACCACACCCGCGCCGAGGCCGAGGCTGACGACGAGCATTTCGACAGGAAGACCACGGAATAGCGCGGCAACCCCTCTTGTCGCGCATCAGGGCCGCGGCCCACGCGTTTCCCCGCAACGTCGTTTCCCAAGACAGTGCAGGACGTGGTGTGCGGAGTATTCTCCGGCGCCTTTGAGGACCTGGACCGGTTGCGGAATTTCGAACATTCACGCATCGACACGCGCCAGGTCATGAGGCCTCTGGTGTGGTACCAGGTCCGCCCTTTCCCGGGGAGGAGGGCATGGCCGGATTCCCCACTCATTGGCCTGGTTCGGCCGGTTCGGGACTGGCCGGATGCTTCTCCTCCTGTTTGCGGTCCACGGAGATCTCCACGGCGATGGCCGCGGCTTCCTGGGCCCCGACGCCCTCGGTGCGTCGTTCGTATTCCTCTTTCGCGAGAACATCGCGGTCGCGGACGGCGGTGTCGGAGTCCTGTTCCTGTTCACCGGGCAGTTCGAGGCGCAGCTCCTCGATGAGCATCATGATCATGGCCGCCACCGGCAGGGCCAGGAGCGCCCCCATCAAGCCCATGAGCGTGCCACCCACCATGAGGGCGAAGAAGACGACGGAGGACGGCAGGCGCAGCGCCCGGCCATAGATGCGGGGAACGAGCACCCGGCTTTCGAATTCCTCGTAGGCCAACATCGCCACCAGGACGATGCCCGCGGTCGTCGTACTGTGCCCCAGGGCGGCAATGACCGCCGGTCCGATGGAGAGAAAGGCTCCAATATAGGGCAGCACGTCCGCCACCCCCGCGAACACCGCCAGTGCCATGGCGTTATCCACCCCGCAGGTGCGCAGAAGGATGAAGGTGAAGGCACTGATCAGGAAGCATGTGATCAGCTGGCCCCGGATGTAGGCGCCGACGATGGTCTCCAGGTTCAACATGATCCGGGAGAGGAGCATGTGCTGCGACCGGGGGATGACGGCGTAGAGGCCCCCCCGGAGCCGGTCGCGATCGATCATGATGTAGAGCGCCAGGAAGATGGCGCTCAAGCCATAGGCGGCGACCTTGAAGACGCGCAGGGAATAGGTGAGGGCCATGGCCCCCAGATCCCGTCCCAGGGCATCGTAATGGAGGCTCCGCAGCCCCTCCGCGAGGGGCGCGGCCACCGGGAACTGGGCCAACCGGTCCGCCAGACCGACCCGAAGGACGGGTAACCGTTCAAAGAGGGAGGCGACCTGGGATAGGATGGCGGGGATGGTGATGGTCACGATGAGGATGCTGACCAGGGTGACCACCCCGAAGACGCAGGCGATGCCCAGGCTACGTTTGAAACCGCGCGCCTCCAGCCAGCTCACCAAGGGGCTGAGGGTGCCCACGATCAGCAGAGCCACCACCAGCACCATGAGGATCGGCGCGAGCTTCAACAACAACCACAGGGAGGCGAAGACGAGGACCAGTTTGAGCAGGGTGGCTAGGGACACGTCGAATTGCACGAGGTGTGGTCCGGTATCCCCTGGATGTCGAAGGTCCAGCCTGGGTTGGGCCGGCGCAGTGGGTGGCACCCCAGGGTTCATGGCCTGGCCGCCCCTTTTTCAAAATCCGGGAAGTACATGGGAATGCAGTCCAGACAAATCCCATGGGAGAAGCGGGCCTCGGTGTGCCCGGTGACGAAGGATTCGAGCGTGTGCCAGGCCCCCTGCTCATCGCGGATGCGCTTGCAGTAGGCGCAGGTCGGCAGGATGCCCCGCAGAGTGCGGTTCTCCTGGGTGGCGCGGCGAAGTTCCACGTGGACCCGCACCCGAGCCAGCAGTTCGGGGATCCGGAAGGGCTTGGCGACATAGTCCACAGCGCCAGCTTCGAACCCCGCCAGGATGTCCGAGTAATCTGACTTGCAGGTGAGGAAGATGACAGGCACCTCCAGCGTGGCTGGATCCGCCTTCAACCGGCGGCAAACCTCCATCCCATCCAGGCCGGGCAGAAGAACATCCAGCAGGATCAGATCGGGTTTTGCGGTCGCGGCCCGCTCGAGAGCCTGGAGGCCATCGGCCGCCAAACACGGTTCGTACCCATCTCCCGCCAGCACTTTGGCGAGCAGCTCAAGATGCTCGGGAGTGTCATCCACGGCCAGGATGATGGGTCGCTTGGCTTGATCCAATGGGCTTCTCCTCCTGGCAACAACAAGCCAATTCCTCCGGACCCACACCTTAGTCCGAACGTAATCTTTTGGTCCGATGCAGCATTTGTTCCGAATGTTTTCATCAACACAAATAATTGACACTGATTGGCTAAGAATTAAAACACGAAAATCGCGAACGAGCCCCTGGGCAGCTCTTCCAATCAATATGGAGCCACTACCATTTCAATTCGAGCGGAATGTGCCAAGTCCTCTTCGAACTTGGCAGCGCCTACCCCAGCCGGGCCTCCGACCACCTCGATGCTTGAATGGAAGTCTATCCTCCCAATGGGAGCCCGGCATGGAACCAGGAAGGCTGACAGATCGAATCGCCGAGGCCGGCTCTGCCTCGAAGGCAGTCTTCACCAAAATCCGGGCGGGGGCGCGCAGACTGGGCGGACTGGTTCTCGCGGCCGTGCGCGCCTGGGTCCAGCACCGCGCGCCCAGCAAGGGCGCCGCCCTCGCCTTCTATGCGCTCTTTTCCATGGCACCGATCCTGGTGTTGGTCATGGGCATCGCCGGGAGTGTCCTGGGACCCCAGGCGGTGGAAGGCGCGCTCTACGCCCAGCTGAAGGATCTCCTGGGGTCCAACGGCGCCCTGGCGGTCCAATCCCTGGTGGCGGACGCCCACCTGGCTGGGACCGGGCGCGCGGCCACCTGGCTCGCATCCATTCTGCTGGTGGTGGGCGCCACCAGCCTTTTCGTCGAATTGAAGGACAGCCTGGACGACATCTGGAATGTCCAGGCCCCCATTCCGACGGGTCTCAAGGCCCTGCTGCAGGGCCGCATTCTCTCCTTCTGCCTGGTGGTGCTGCTCGGGCTGCTGCTGCTGGCCACCCTGGTGGTACGCACCACACTGGCCTTGGCTGGACGGTTCTGGGAAGGCCTGTGGAACCCGGCTCCCGCCCTCGTCTCGAGCTTGTCGCGGTTCTTCGCCTTTGTGGTCGTGGCATGCCTCTTTGGGCTCATCTACAAGATGCTCCCCGAGGTCAAACTCTCCTGGCGCGACGTGGCCATCGGTGCGCTTGCCACTGCGGCCCTGTTCAGCCTCGGCAACCACCTGATCGGGGTCTACCTGGTCAAGAACGCCGTCGGTTCGAGTTTCGGCGTGGCGGGTTCAGTAGCCGCGCTGCTCATCTGGATCTACTACTCGGCCCAGGTCTTCTTCCTTGGGGCCGAGCTCACCCGGGAATTCGCCTTGGCCTACGGCAGCCTCCGGGGGAACCCGCCGCCCACTCCGGAGCCGGCCCCATCGGCTCCTTCGATTTGAACGCACCCCACCTTCATCTTGATTGAGATTATCAAGGAAAGGTGCCAGCCTAATTCCTTCAACTCATCTGAATATTATATTTAGGCCATGGCATAGAAGATGCACTTCCAGGGATGTTGGCGTGCTGCCTTCATCACCATCCCCAGAGGAGCGCTCAATGAAAACCCAGCTGGCCGTCCTGATGTTCTCCGCCTTGTTGCTTTCCGCCTGTGTCGTAGCACCCCGGCGCGGCGGCGGCGTGGAAGTGATTCCAATCCTGCCGACGGTCGTGGAGCTGGATGGGGATGGCTACTACGCCCACGGCGGCTACTACTACTACTACACCAATGAACGTTGGTACTACTCCAATTCGAGGCACGGCAATCGGTCGGAATTGCCAAGGTCCCATTGGCCGCGGGAGACTCGTTACCGAGAATATCGTCGCTGAATAAGCCCGATTACTGCGTCTACTCTCAGCTCCACCCGCCCTCCAGAGATAGGACCATCCATGAGACCCAACATCCTCATCGCGATCTTGCTGATCGCTGCGGGAATCGCCGCCTTCGTTTATCAGAGCGTCACTTACAAGACCCGGGAGAAGGTTGTGGACCTGGGCTCGGTTCAGGTGCTGGCTGACCGGACCAAGACGATACCAATACCGCCCCTCATCGGTGTGGTTGCCATTGTGGGCGGCATCGTCCTGCTCGTCATGGAAGGCCGAAAAAGCTGAATGGAACCTGAACACCACCTGAAAGGGAGATGGCCATGTTAGGAACCCTTTTAATCATCATCATTGTCCTGATGTTAATCGGTTCATTGCCAAGTTGGCCCCATAGCCGGAACTGGGGCTACTTCCCCAGCGGCGGGTTGGGCCTCGTCCTGCTCGTGCTGATCATTCTGCTGGTCATGGGTCGGCTCTAGGCGCTCTATGATTCTCGCCATGCGCCTTGCAGCCCGCGTCCTCCTGGTCCTGCCCATCTTGGCCCTGTCGCCCCTCCAGGCGGCAGTCAAAGCGGCAGGTCCCCGGTCCAGCAAGGCCTGGAACGCCCTTGAGGCCCGCAAGGCCGCCATCGGCAAAATCGTGGTGGAGATCGGGGACGTGTTCGATCTCAACAAGCCGCGGGAGAACAACTGGCTCGGCCGGACGGCCAACCACCTGCACATCACCACCAGGGAAAACGTCGTTCGGAGGGTTCTTCTCTTCGCGGAGGGCGACCGGGTGCGGGAACGGCGCATCTACGAGACGGAACGCCTTCTGCGCGCCCTGCCCTTCGTGAAAGAGGTCCACATCGACCCGGTCGTCGATGCGGACGGAATCGTGGTGGCCCATGTGCGGGTCCGGGATGCCTGGACCACCCAGCTGAGCGCGGGCTTCTCCAGCGTGGGCGGGCAGAAGTCCGAGAACCTCAGCATCGACGAGAAGAACTTCCTGGGCATGGGCAAGAGCGTGGCCTGGGACTATTCCAAGGATCATGAGCGCAGCACCTGGGGCCTCGCCTACGGGGATCCCCAGCTTTTCGGCAGTCGGTGGACTCTGCAGGTCCACGACCAGTACACCAGCGACGGGTATGTGCGCAGCCTCCAGCTGCAACGGCCCTTTTATGCCCTGGATACGCCCTGGTCCACCGGCGTCGCCATGTCGCAGAGCCATTCCAGCCTCTTCCTCTATGACAGAGGGGTCCAGATCTATCAGGCGCCCTTCATCCAGAACGAAGTTCGCCTATTCGGAGCCAAGGCCATCCACGAGTCCGAGGGCCGGGTGTGGCGGGCAGGCCTGCTCCTCAAGCGCCAGGACACCAGCTACGGACTCATTACCCAGAACCTGCCCAACGTGAGCGTGCCGGTGCCCATCCTGACCGACCGGCGCCTGCGGGGGCCGGCCCTCACGCTGTCTACCCAGGATGATGCCTTCGAAAGCTTCGTGGATCTCCAGGGCATGGACACCGCCGAGGACTACAACCTGGCCTGGAATGGCGACATGGAATTGGGTCGGTACAGCCGAGCCTTCGGCTCCCTCATGGCGGCCCCCTTTTTCCGAATCCAGCTGGCCAAGGGCTGGTCTTCCTCCAGCGAGGACCTGACCCTCTTCACCACCTCCTGGGATGGCCGAAAACCCGCCTCCGGCTTGGAGAACAGCCACCTATCCTTCAGTCTCACGAACTACCACAAGCTGACGCCGTACCAGATCCTCGCCGGTTTCGTATCCGTGGACATAGCCCGCAAGCCGGATCCCGAGACCTGGTACTACCTGGGGGGCGACCAGGGACTACGGGGCTTCCCCAATCAACTTCATCCCGGCGACGCCCGCTGGGGCGCCTCCTTCAACTACCGGCTCCTCACGGACCAACGATGGTGGGGCGTGGTGCGCCTGGGCTACAGCGCCTTCGTGGACGTGGGCTCCGTGCGCCGATTGGATGGCGAAGGGTGGTCGCGGACCTACTCCGACGTGGGCGTCGGCCTGCGTCTGGGCAACCTCAAAAGTTCCCTGGGCCGCGTGATCCTGCTGAGCGTGGCCGTGCCCCTCAACCGGGAGCCCTATCAGAACCGCAGGCAGTTCACCATCGGCAACAGCATGCGCTTCTAGTGGTGCCCACCCGAAATATCAGAATCAAACGAATGCTGATAGGCACCACGTGGCAGGGGTCTGGGGGCACGGCAGTGCCCCCAGGGGGTGACAGCCCGGACCCGCGACGCGTGGGCTGGCGCCATAAAGGCCATGCCCCGATGGGAGTGCACCCCGCCGACTGCGATCGTTACGGTCCTTCTGGCGGGGTGCACTAGGACAGGGGATACCCGAAGGAATCCTCTGTCCTGTCGGAGCTCAAACGGTATCAGACCGGCGGTCCAGGACCAGCTTCCAGATCGCGATGGCCAGGGGTACGGCACCGCCCAGCAGGAAGACCATGTCGCCGCCGATGCGGAGCCACTCCAGAGTGTGGTACAGGCCCTTCATGATGAAGGTCAGGCGGCGGGCATGCCAGTAGCCGTTCTGCAGCACATCCCAGAACTGGACGATGCCGGCCGGGAAGAGATCCAGCACGATCATCAATCCCAGGCCGAGGTTGAGGCCCCAGAAGCCCACCTTGATCAAGGGCTCGGCGCTGGACCAGGCCCGGTCGCTGCGGATGGCCCGCAGGCAGAAGAACACGACGCCCAGTGCCAGCATGCCGAAGACGCCGAACATCGCCGCGTGACCGTGGTTGGGCGTGAGCGTGGTGCCCATTTCGAAGTAGGAGACGATGGGCAGGTTGATGAGGAAGCCGAAGACGCCCGCCCCCACGAAATTCCAGACGCCCACGGCGATGAGGAAGTAGATGGCCCACTTCTGCCGGGCGGCCAGCGGCGCATTGCAGTCATCACAGGCCCGATCCTTCAGGCGCACGAAGTCCCAGGCATCCAGGGTGAGCAGCGTAAGCGGTACGACTTCCAGAGAGCTGAAGCAGGCGGCCAGGCCCATGTTGAGCGTGCCCTGTCCCGTGAAGTACCAGTGGTGCCCGGTGCCCACGATCCCGCCCGCTAGGTAGAGGATCGCGTCGAGGTAGACCAGCCGCGTGGCCGAGCGGATGCTGACGAGACCCATCTGGACGAACATCACGGCCACCAGCACCGTGGCGAAGAGTTCGAAAAAGCCCTCCACCCAGAGGTGGATGATCCAGAAACGCCAGTTGTCGATGACCGCGAAATTCGTGTGGGGCCCATAGAACATGGCCGGCACGTAGAAGAGCGGGATCGCCACCGCGGCGTAGAGGAACAGGGAGGGGAGTTCGCCCTGCGCACCGGATTTCATGGCGGGACGTAGCGCCCGGAACATCAGGAACAGCCAGAACACCAGGCCCACGGCGAGTAGCAGCTGCCAGAACCGGCCCAGATCGAGGTACTCGCTGCCCTGGTGGCCGAACCAGAACCAGAGGCTGCCGAGTTTATCGTTGATGCCCGCCGCCTCGCCGAAGAGGCTGCCGAACACCACGATGGCCAGGGCGCCCAGGAGGACGATGACGCCGACCTTCTGGCCCTTGGGCTCCCCACCGCCCACCAGCGGGGCGAGGAAGAGACCACCCGCCACCCAGGAAGTGGCGATCCAGAATATGGCCAGTTGCAGGTGCCAGGTGCGCGCCAGGTTGTAAGGCAGGTACTTGGCCAGGTCGAAGCCGTAGAAACCACCGGGCTCAACCCGGTAGTGGGCGAGGACACCGCCCAGGGCCGTCTGGGCCAGGAAGAGCAGCGCCACCACCGCGAAGAACAGCGCCAGTGCCTTCTGGCTGGGCGTGAGCACCCATTCTCTGAGGGTGCCCGTGAAACCGGAGGTCCGGCCTTCGCCGCCGGACCAGCCCAGGAAGTTGAACTTGCCAAAGATGAACAGCACCAGGCCCAATCCACCCAGCAGCGACACCAGGCTGAGACCGCTCCAGAGGAAGGCCGAGGAGGTGGGCGTGTTGCCCACCAGCGGCTCGTAGGGCCAGTTGTTGGTGTAGGAATAGCCGGTGCCGGGGCGGGGTGCCACCGTGGCCCAGGTGGCCCAGGCGAAGTAGGCGTTCAGCGCAGCCAACTCCTGCTCGCTGTTGATGTACTTGGCGGGTAGGCCCGGCGCGCCCGTGGCTCCCCCGAAATAGGCCTGCCATTCCCCCTGCTGGCGATCGAAAGAGGCCCGTTCCCCTGCCGTGAAAGTCAGCGTCCGGGTGGCGGCATCGTACCGGTTCTGCTTGAGGCTGCGTTTGACCGCATCGGCCACTTCACTGGCCTGCCCGGGCGTGAGCTGCGCGAAAGCCTTCCCGAACTGCCGGCTGGCTTCCGTGTCCTGGGCGATCTCCGCCAGGCGATGGAGGTATTCCGCCGTGTAGTCCGGGCCCAGGTAGGCGCCGTGGCCCCAGAGGGTGCCGTGTTCCATGAGCCCGTACTTGAAGAACACTTCCTGGCCCTTGTGGACGTCCGCCTCCAGGAAGACCACTCGGCCCGCCATATCCACCACCTGAGCCGGAATGGGTGGGGCCCCGCTGTAGGTCTTGACCGTGACGATGGTCAACAGGGTAAAACCCAGGATCATCACGAGGATGACCGCCTGGCGCCACCAGGGCGAGATGGGGGAGGTGTCGGTCGTGGTGGGAGTCATGGCCTCGCTCATGGTCGTCTCTCTCAGAGTGGGTGGTGATCAGGATTCAGGGACTGCCGGCTGGGGCACTGTGCCAACCGCGTGGCCTAGCCCTCCAGGGCCTCGGCGCCGGGGAACAGGATGTTGTTCTCCTTGTGGATGTGGCGGTGCAGATCCTGTTCCAGCTCCATCAGGGCATCGAGCATGGCCCGGTAGGTGTTGCAGGCGTAGTCGGGCACCGTGAAGTTCTCGGTCAGTTCCTTGATGAGGCCCAGATTCACCGCGTGCTCGTCGTGCTCGTGCCGCATCACGGAGACTGGCCCCCGGACGCCCCCGCAATGGGAGTCCTCCAGGGACTCGCCCTTCGCCAGCTTGCGCACCAGCGGGAAGAGGATCTGCTCCTCCTTCGCCATGTGGAGTTCCATCTCCTGCTGGAAGCGCTGGAAGACCTGATTCAAGCGGAGCAGCCGTGGATCGGTCTCGCCGTGGGCCTTGGCCACCTTCGCCACGAGTTCGCCCATGCGCCCCAACTCCCGGTGCAGGTAGGCGTGGTGGGTGGCCTCGATGTGGTCCGCCAGGGCCGCCAGGTCCTGGGACCAGGGGGCGGTCTCCTCGACGGGGCTGGTGGCATCGAAGTCCGCCAGAGCCTGGAGGACCGTGGCGGATTCGGCTCCGCCCTTGGCGCAGGCCTCCTCGAGGCTAAGATGGCCGCCACAGCAGTAGTCGAGGCCGAAGCGCTCGAAGACCTTGGAACGGGAGGGACGCTCGACGACGAAGGAACCGATGCTTTGTGTGGTGGCGCTGGTGGGGCTCACGATGACTCCTTTGGGGCAGGCAGACCGGCCCTGGCCCTCGGAGGAGAGCGCATTCTGGCCGTCGGTGGAAAGCCGGGGACCAGTCAGGGCGAGGCATTGGTTAGAGTGGATGGGACCTTGGCCTTGCATCTTGAAGGGTAGAGGGAACAAATTGGATGTCAATACCCAATTATCCGGTTAGGGTGAATCAATGCTCTCCAAGACCTCCGAATACGCCCTTCGATCCGTGGTTTTCCTGGCGGAGAACCCGACTTCGTCCAACCCTTTGCAGGCCATTGCCGCCACGACCCAGGTGCCACCCGGCTACCTCTCCAAGGTGCTGCAACAACTGGTCCGGGCAGGCCTCCTCACGTCGCAACGGGGCCTCGGCGGTGGCTTCAGCCTGGCCCGCCCCGCCACGGAGATAAGCGTCTACGAGGTGGTGCAGGCGGTGGATCCCATTGAGCGCATCCTGGAGTGCCCACTGAAACTGCCGGAGCACCGGGAGGAACTCTGCGCCCTGCACCGCCGTCTCGACGACGTGATGGAAATGGTGGAGCATTCCTTCCGCCTCACCAGCGTGGCGGACCTGCTGAAGAAACCCACCTTCCCGAAGCCCTTGGCAGCGAAGCCGAAGCGGCGAAAAGCTCCCGTCAACTAGGGAGCCTTCTCCTTTGACCGCCCCCTTCGACGCCCATAGCCATCTCTCCCAAGGGGATTTCCTTCCACCTGATCAGCTCCGGGTGGTGTGCGGCACCTGTGAAGCGGATTGGGAGGCCGTCCTCGCCCATGCGGCTTCCCATGCCCACGTGATCCCCATGCTGGGCCTGCATCCCTGGTTCGTGGTGGAGGCCTCGATGGAATGGGCCTCTCGGCTGGAGGTCCTGCTGCGTGCTCATCGGGCTGGCGTGGGGGAGTGCGGCCTGGATTTCGCACGGAAGGACACCCCTCGGGCCACCCAGGAAGCCGCCTTCCAGGCCCAGCTGCGCCTGGCCCACGCCCTGCACCGGCCCGTGGCCATGCACGCGGTGCGCGCCTGGGGACCCCTGCTCGACCTGCTGCGGGAGGAGGGCGTGCCAGCGGCGGGCGCCATGGTGCATGCCTATGGTGGCAGCGCCGAGACGGCTGAGGCGCTGCAAGCCATGGGCGTCTTCCTGTCCTTTTCCGGCGAACTCCTGAAGGAGGGCCGCCCGAAACTGAAGGAAGCCTTGCGCGCCGTGGCATCCAGCCATCTGCTGCTGGAGACCGACGGCACCGCGGACCTGGCGCAGGTCCTGGCCGTGGCCGCCGATCTCCGCGGCGTCTCCACCGAGGACCTCGCGGCCCTGACCTGGGAGAATGGCCAGCGTTGCTTCAAGGAGTTGCTGGCATGAGGTGGTTTTCCCGCAGCGAGCTGCTGCTCGGCGAGGCGGCGCTGGCGCGGCTGCGCGGCGCGCGCGTGACGGTATTCGGCCTGGGTGGCGTGGGCTCCTTCGCGGTAGAGGCCCTCGCCCGAGCAGGCGTGGGCCACCTGCGCCTGGTGGATCACGACGTCGTGGGCCCCAGCAACCTCAACCGCCAGCTCTTCGCGCTGCGCTCGACCCTCGGCCAGCCCAAGGTGGCCGTGGGTGCGGCGCGGGTGCTCGACATCAACCCTGATTGCGACGTGGATCCCCGCCAGACCTTCCTCCACACGGACACCCTGCCGGACCTGCTCGGGCCCCGGCCCGACGTCATGATCGACGCCATCGACTCCATGACCTGCAAGGTGGCCCTCCTGCGCACCGCTCACGAGCAGGGCATTCCCATCATCACGGCCATGGGCGCCGGCGGCCGCACCGACAGCAGCCAGCTTCACGTGGGCGACCTCAGCGAGACCCGCCACTGCCCCCTGGCAGCGCGGGTCCGGAAAGAACTGCGGAAGGTGGGCATCACCCACGGCATCCGTTGTGTCTATTCCCTGGAACCCGCCGACAACAAGCGCCCGGCAAACCCCGTGGACATCGAACCTCATCACGGTCCCGGCCGCCAGCGCCGGCCCGTGGGCACCATCTCCTACATGCCCGCCATCGTGGGGCTGATGGTGGCCGAAGAAGTGCTGCGGCTGCTGTTGGCCATGGATTCGGAGCCCTGAAACATTTCACCCTTGCATGTCCGGTAGGCGGGTGTATATTGCAGACGCGTAGGTCGTCTTTATAAATGGAGATTGGATCATGAGCAACAACTCCCTCGACAGGAGGCAGGCCCTCGGTCTGCTTGTGGGCCTCGGCGGCCTCGCCACGGTGGGCGGCAGCACGGCCCTCTTTGCCGGCACCGGTACGGACGCCCCCGTGCCAGCGCCCCGGGGCACCATGGCCAAGCTGCCCTGGCCCTACAAGCCGCTGGATCCCGAGGCCATCGGGAATCGGGCCTACCAGGACTACTGGAAGAGCCACTGCATGTACGGCACCTTCGAGGCCATCGTCGGCACCGTGGCCGAAAAGCTTGGAGCGCCCTACACCGATTTCCCCTTCGACATGTTCTTCTATGGCGTGGGCGGGGTCCACGGCTGGGGAACGCTGTGCGGCAGCCTGAACGGCTGCGCCGCTGCGATTCAGATGCTCAGTCCCAATCCCGAGCCGCTCATTGATGAGCTGTTCCGGTGGTACGAGAGTGCGGCCCTGCCCGACTTCGAGCCCAAGGGCATGAAGTACAAGAACGTGAAGGTGGTGGCGGGTTCACCCTTGTGCCATACCTCCATCGCCAGGTGGTGCGAAGCCTCGGGCAAGAAGACCTACTCGCCCGAACGGAAGGACCGTTGCGGCGTCCTCACGGGTGCCGTGGCCCGCAAGTGCGCCATGCTGCTGAACGACCAGGCCGCCGGCAAGTTCGTCCCCGCCACCACGGTGGATCCACGCACCAGGACCTGTCTGAGCTGCCACGAGAAGGGCGGTGCCATGGAGAACATGCGCTCCAAGCAGACCTGCGCCCCCTGCCACACGGACGAGATGCTGAGCCTCAAGGGCCACGCGAAGATCAAGATTTAATGTTCTCCGGGGGTTCCGCGCTGGCGCGCATACCCCCGGAGAGGATTAAGGCTCCTGCAGGGCCTGCCGCAGGACGCCCAGGAATTGTGAGCTTTGGTAGGGCTTCGGCAGGAAGCCCGCAAGCCCGCTCCCGCTGAATTCCGCCAGGACATCCTGCTCGCTGTAGCCGCTGGTCAGCACTACGGGCACCTTCGGATTGACGCTGTGCATCCGAAGGAAGGCCTGTCCCCCGTCCAGGTGGGGCATGGTCAAATCCATGAGGACCAGGGCGATCTCCGAATGCCGCAGTTCGAAGAGCGCCAGAGCCTCCTGCCCATCAGCGGCTTCCAGCACGTGGAAGCCCAGGTCCTCGGCCATGCTGCGAGCCACGGCCCGAGCACTGGGTTCGTCATCCACCAGGAGCAGGAGCCCATGGCCCCGCCAACCCGAGACTGACCGCTCTGGAGCGCGCTCCTGGTCAGGGATGACCGCCGGCAGGAATAGCCGGAAGACCGAGCCTCTTCCCACCTCGCTGTAGACCTTGAGACTGCCCTGGTGGCTGCGCAGGATGCCGAGCATGGCGGACAAACCCAGGCCCCGGCCCGTGAACTTGGTGGTGAAGAAGGGATCGAAGATGCGTTCCAGCACCTCGGGGGACATGCCACAGCCCGTGTCCGTCACCTCCATCGTTGCATAGGTACCGGCTGCTAGCGGCAGCGCAGGCAGCAGGCCGCTGGAATAGGTGGCATCGATCTTCTGGACCCCGGTCCGGATCGTGATGAGCCCCCCATCCGCATCCCCGATGGCTTCGGAAGCGTTGGTGACGAGGTTCATGAACAGCTGCTGCATCTGGGCGGGATCAGCCACGATGCCCGGCAGGTCTGGTGCGAGTTCGTAGCGGATGACGACCTTCTTGGAGATGGATACGGTCAGCAGCTGGGTCATTTCCACGACCAGGCGATTGAGGTTCACCTCGATGAGCTGCATCCGGCCCTTCCCGGCATAGGCCAGGAGTTGCCGCGTCAAGTCAGCGGCCCGAAGGGTGGCACCTTCAATCTGCTGGAGGTAGGACTGGGCCGGGCTCTCTGGCGGCAGGTGGGAGGCCGCGAGGTTCGCATTGCCCATGACGATGGTCAGCAGGTTGTTGAAGTCGTGGGCAATGCCCCCGGACAGGACCCCGAGGCTCTCGAGCCTTTGGGCTTGCCGCAGGGAATCCTCTGTCTCTTTCCGCTGGGTGATGTCCGCCCGGATGGCTACGTATTGGATGGGGGACCCGTCTTCGCCAAGGAAGGGAACGATGGTGGTGTCCACCCAATAGAAGCTGCCGTCCTTGGCCTTGTTCCGGATCTCGCCCTTCCAGACCTGACCACCCTGAATGGTCTTCCAAAGCTGGGCCATGAAGGCCTTGGGATGGTGGCCCGAGTTGATGATCCGGTGATCCTGGCCCAGCAGTTCCTTCCTGTCGTACTTCGAAATGGCGCAGAACTTGTCGTTCACATAGGTGATGCGCCCGCGGGCATCCGTGACGGCGACGATGGCGTGCTCGTCCAGGGCGCGCTTGAAATCCTCGAGCTCCCGGAGGACCCTGCCGATCCGTGTGAGCCGCTTCATGCCACCCGATCCCGACCCTTCACCCGATCCCGACGGCAGATATGACAGGTTTCCTTGACGGAAGACCACGACCTCTCCCTTGGACGCCCTGCGTCATAGGTAAGACATAAATTCATTATAGAAGATCAATGAGACGAGGGCAAGGCTTGATCCCTGAATCCGTTCACGGACCCAGGAATGGATTCCCCACTCGTTCTACAGAAGGCCTATCTGCCTGTCGGCGCGCCGTACTCAGCGTAAGTGCCCTGGAAATCCTCGATGCCGTCATCGGTGAGGTGCCAGATGCGGGTGGCCACTTCGTCGATGATGTCCTCGTCGTGGGTCACCAGCAGGATGGTGCCGTCGTAGCGTTGGAGCGCGTCGTTGAGGGCGATGACCGCTTCAAGATCCAGGTGGTTGGTGGGTTCGTCCAGCACCAGGATGTTGGGTTTCTGCAGCATGAGCTTGCAGAAGAGCAGGCGGCAGGACTCGCCGCCACTGAGCACGTCCGTCATCTTGTTGCCTTCCTCGCCCCGGAAGAGCATCTGGCCCATGATGCCGCGGATCTGCTCCTTGGTGGCCTCCGGGTCGAACTGGTGCAGCCAGGTGACCAGTTCGTAGCCCTTGGGAATGCTCTCGGCGAAATCCTGGGAGAAATAGCCCACGTTGGCGTCGTGGCCCCACTTCACTTCGCCGCCATCCAGTTTCAACCCAAGCTCCGTCACCTGGGGCGCATTGGCCAGGAGGGCGTTCAACAGCGTCGTCTTGCCGATGCCGTTGCGGCCCATGAGGGCCACCTTCTCGCCCCGCTGCACCATGGCCGAGAAGCCCTTGATGACCTCGATGCGGCCCGGCTTGCCGGCCTTGTCCGTGTCATACCCTTTGCGGAGCCCCTCGAACTCCAAGGCGTAGCGGCCACCGGGCTTCGCCTGGTTGAACTTGATGAAGGGGCGCTGGATGTTGCTGCGGGCCAGGTCGCTGGGCTGGAGGCGCTCCACTTCCTTGCGGCGGCTGTTCACCTGGCTGCTGCGGGTGCCTGCGGCGAAGCGCTGGATGAACTCGTTGAGCTGGTCGATCTTCTTCTCGCGCTGGGCATTGTCCGACTCGATGCGCGAGCGCACCTGGATCTTGGCCATGACCATCTCGTCGTAGCCGCCGGTGTACTGGATGATGGTCTGGTAGTCGATGTCGGCAATGTGGGTGCAAACGTTATTCAGGAAATGGCGATCGTGGGAGATCACCACCACCGTGCCCTTGAAGCGGTCCAGGAACTCCTCCAGCCAGTGGATGGAATCCAGATCCAGGTGGTTGGTGGGCTCGTCCAGCAGCAGGGCCCCCGGATTGCCGAAGAGGGCCTGGGACAGCAGCACGCGCACCTTCTGGCCGCCCTGCAGCTCGCTCATCTTCCGTCCGTGCAGGGCCTCGGGAATGCCCAGGCCATCCAGCAGCACCGCCGCGTCGGCTTCGGCCGTGTAGCCATCCTCGTCGGCCACCACGCCTTCCAGCTCGGCGACACGCATGCCGTCCGCGTCCGTCATCTCGGCCTTGTCGTAGATGGCGTCCCGCTCCTGCAGGGCCTTCCAGAGCCCCGCATTGCCCATGATCACCGTGTCAATGACGCGGAACGCGTCGAAGGCGAACTGGTCCTGGCGGAGGATGCCCATCTTGCGGGGCCGGATGACGTTCCCCATCTGCTGTTCCAGCTCGCCGGACAGGATCTTCATGAACGTGGACTTCCCCGAACCGTTCGGCCCCGTGAGGCCATAGCGCCGCCCCGGGTTGAAGGTCGTGGTCACGTCCTCGAAAAGGATCTTGGATCCGTAGCGCATGGTGACGTTCTGCACTGCAAGCATGGAAACTCCCGAACCGATTATCTTACCGCATTTCGTGGGGGTTTCCGAGGGGTGTTCTCTGCAGTGTCTGCTCCAGACGGCACCCTGTGGGCACCGTCTGGAGCTAGGCGGCTTCGCCGCCGAGACAATCCTTTTCTAGCTTCAATACGGCGCCACTTGGCGCCGTATTGAAGCCGTGCCGATGCGCTCGGCGGAACCGGAACCTAGAAGGGAATATCGTCGTCCGGGAAGCCGCCACCGGAGGCCGGGGGGGCGCCGTGATCCTCGAAGTCCTGGGAACCCCCGCCCGAGGGCCGGCCGCCGTAGCCACCGCTGTCCCGGGCGCCACCTTCCCGGCCACCGCCTTCATCCGCGCGGCCCAGCATGACGAAGTTGTCGCAGCGGATCTCGCAGAAATTCTTCTTCACGCCGGCCTGATCGGTGTACTCCCGGTACTGGATGCGGCCCTCCACCAGGATCTGCTTGCCCTTGCGCAGGTACTTTTCGGCGATCTCGGCCTGCTTGCCCCAGACCACGATGTTGTGCCACTCGGTCTTGCTCTGCTTCTCGCCCTGCTGGTTCTTCCAGGTCTCCGTGGTGGCCACGGAGAAGCGGGCGACGCTCTGGCCTGAAGGGGTGGCCTTCAGTTCTGGATCCTTGCCCAGGTTGCCGATGAGCATGACTTTGTTCAATGAACCGGACATGTCGTCCTCCTTATCTCGGCGGAGCTCTCCGCCGCACCGTCGACTCAGACCATCTGAGGGGGTGGTAGGGTGATGAGGATTCTCCCGAGGGAAAGTCATGTCAAGCGCCAAGTCAAAGCTCCTGGTGAGCTGCAAAAACAAGTCCGGTGCGGAGAAGCATTACCTCCCCGCGCTCACGGCCGCCGGCTGGACCGGCCCAGTCCTCCTGTTGGCCCCCGGCGACCCGCTGCCGGACCTGGCTGGGGTGGCAGGCCTGGTGCTGACAGGCGGCTACGACATCCATCCCCGCCACTGGGATGCCGCCGAGGCCGTGCATCCGCAGGCCGAGGTGGACGAAGACCGGGATGCCCTGGAGCTCCCGCTGATTCACGCGGTCTGGGCAGAGCACCTGCCCATCCTCGCCATCTGCCGCGGCGAACAAATCCTCAACGTGGCCCTGGGCGGCAGTCTCCTCCAGGACATTCCGGACTACTACGGCTGCGAGCCCACGCGCCACCAGCACGGCACCTCCGACCTGCCCGACATGCACCACCGTGTGCAACTGGCGCCAGGCTCGCGCCTGCGGGCCCTGCTGGGCGAGGACGTCTTCCTGGTGAACAGCCGCCACCACCAGGCCGTGAAGCGGATAGCGGCGCCCCTGGTGGCCGTGGGTTGGCACCTGGACACCGTGCATCCCGCCACCGGCCCCGTCATCGAGGCGGTGGAAGCCCGCGATCCCAGCCGCTGGGTCTTCGGCGTCCAATGGCATCCCGAGAACCTCGTCACCCTCAAGGGGCCCGCTGGCGACGCCGCCAGGGACCTCTTCGCGGCCTTCGTCGCCCGGGCGCGGACGGCCCCCTTCCTGGCTTGAGTCTGGCGGCGCGCCGCCCCGAAAGGTCACCATGAAAAGGACCCTCCTCATCGTCGCAGTGGGACTGACCTTGCTGGGCCAGACGGCCCCAGGGAAGCGCGCGAAGGCGCCTGCCGCGGCCCAATCCTCCCCAGGCGATCCCTACCTCTGGCTGGAGGACGTCACCGGGGAGAAGGCCCTGGCCTGGGTGAAGGCGCGGAACGCGGAATCCGCCCAGGAACTTGAAGACAGCCCGGCCTACAAGACCCTGGAGAACGATCTCCTCAAGATCCTCGATTCCACTGCCAAGATTCCCCTGATCACCAAGTCGGGCGTCTGGTACTACAACTTCTGGCGCGACGCGAAGCACCCGCGGGGCCTGTGGCGCCGCACTTCCCTGGCCGAGTACCGCAAGGCGGACCCCGATTGGGAAGTGGTCCTCGACATCGACGCCCTGGGCGCCGCCGAGAAGGAAAGCTGGGTCTTCCATGGCGCACAGTTCCTGCGGCCCGGCTACCGCCAGTGCCTGGTCTCCCTCTCCCGGGGCGGCTCCGACGCGGTGGTGGTGCGGGAATTCGACGTGGAAGCCCGGGCCTTCGTGAAGAACGGATTCCAGCTGCCCCAGGCCAAGAGCCAGGTGAGTTGGATCGATCAAGACACGCTCTTCATCGGCACGGATTTCGGCCCCGGCTCATTGACTACCTCGGGTTATCCACGCATCGCCAAGCTCTGGAAGCGCGGCACGCCCCTGGCCCAGGCCAAGGTCGTCTTCGAGGGCAAGACTTCGGATGTGGCCGCAGGGGCCTACCACGATGCCACCCCGGGCTTCGAACGGGACTTCGCGCGCCGTTCGCCCACCTTCTTCAGCTCTGAGACCTTCCTGATTGGGAAGGACGGTGCCAACCGGAAAATCGAAGTACCCGCCGACGCGGAAAGCTCCGTCACCCGCGAGTGGCTGCTGGTGAAGCCCCGGACCCCCTGGGCCGTGGCGGGACGCACCTACGGGGCCGGCTCTCTCGTCGCCACCCGCTTCGATGACTTCATGGCCGGCAAGCGGGCCTTCACGGTGCTGTACCAGCCCACGGCGACCACCTCCCTCGAGAGCTACACCTGGACCCGGCACCACCTCATCCTCAACCTGCTGGAGGACGTGAAGAACCGCCTCTACGTCCTCACTCCTGGCCAGAACACTTGGAAGATGGAGCCGCTGGTGGGCGCGCCGGCCATGGGCACCGCCTCGGCCTGGGGTGTAGATCCCGACGAGTCCGACGAATTCTTCCTGGAGGTCAGCGACTTCCTCACCCCGGACGCCCTCTCCCACGGAATCCTCGGCAAAGCCCCGGTGAAGCTCAAGACGGCCCCCACCTTCTTCAACTCGGACGGCCTGGAGATCAGCCAGCACTTTGTCGCCTCCAAGGACGGCACCCGCATCCCCTATTTCCAGGTCTCGCGGAAGGGGCTGAAGCTCGATGGTTCCCACCCGACCCTGCTCTCGGGCTATGGCGGCTTCGAGGTTTCGGAGATGCCCACCTACAGCGGGCTCCGCGGCCTGGGCTGGCTGGATGGTGGCGGCGTCTTCGTGCTGGCCAACATCCGCGGCGGCGGCGAATACGGACCCAAGTGGCACCAGGCGGCCCTGAAGCAGAACCGCCTGCGGGCCTACGAGGACTTCGCGGCCGTGGCCCAGGACCTCATCACGCGCAAGGTGACCTCGGCGAAGCACCTCGGCTGCGAGGGCGGCAGCAATGGCGGCCTGCTGGTGGGCAACATGCTCACGCTCTATCCCCAGCTCTTCGGGGCCATCGTCTGCCAGGTGCCCCTGCTGGACATGAAACGGTACACCCACCTGCTGGCCGGGGCCTCCTGGATGGGGGAATACGGCGATCCTGACAAGCCCGATCAGTGGGCCTACATCAAGAAGTTCTCGCCGTACCAGAACGTGAAGGCCGGCGCGACCTACCCGCCCGTGCTCTTCATGACCACCACCCGCGACGATCGGGTGCACCCGGGCCATGCGCGCAAGATGATGGCCCGGATGAAGGCCATGGGCTACGACGTCCGCTATTTCGAGAACATCGAAGGGGGCCACGGCGCGGGGGCCGACAATCGCCAATCCGCACACTTCTGGGCCCTCGACTACACCTTCCTGTGGAAGGTGCTCAAGTAGGCCGGGATCCATCGATCATTGTGTGCGATTTTGGATTCTATGCCCCCCGTCCTCACCTTCTGCGTCGATTGCGAGCGCCAAGCCTTGCGTTTCCCCAAGCGGGGCAAGGCCACCACGGAGTTTGATGAATGACAGAAGGCACTGCGCCATCTGCTCAAAATGAAATTTTTCCGTTCGTTTTGATTGCTTTGCCAAGTCCTTCAATTCTTTCAATGGACAAACATATATTACAAACAATAGATTTATAAAACGGACTAGGAATTGCTTCATATGAATTTGCGTCCCGGACGCCATTCAGAGGAGCACACGCATGAATACCCCCCATTTCAAAGTCCGACCTGTCGTTGGCCTGGCTGTCCTGTCCGCGGTCGCCGGCCTGGTGGGCATGCAGTTCGGCTGCAACAAACCGCAAGAGATGCATTCGTCCGCCGATGCCCCTGCCAGCGAAGGGACCGTGAAAATCTCGTCGGGTGACAACGGGAATTCAAAGGTCTCCGTCCGGGTGAAACACCTGGCCACACCTTCCAGGATGGCGGCGGATTCCACCGTCTATGTGGTCTGGATCCAGCCGAAGGAAGGCGAGCGGCAGAATGTCGGGGCCCTGACCTTGAACAAGGATCTCGAAGGCAGTCTGGACACCCTGACGCCCCACCGCCGCTTCAAGCTTTCCGTCACTCCGGAACCGAGCGGGCAGGCTGCCAGCCCTTCCCACGAACCGGTCTTCACCTACGAGGTAGAGAGCAACAAGTGACCTAACCGACGACCAATCGGAGACGGCCTGCCAGGAACCGCACCCCAGCGCCTTCGGGCCTGGGAGAGGTTCCGATGGGGCTGTTTCTGGATGGGATTGACCTTGAGGTTTCAGGACATCCATCCCATGGCCCATTCACCAAAAACCACCAAGTCGACCAAGCCCCTGGATCAGTTGCTTGGGCAGAACGAACATGTAGAGGGTCTGGTGGCAACCAGCGCCGAGGACTTGGTCGCAGTCAATCTGACCCTGCAAGGAGAACTGGAGGGGCACTTGTCGGGCACTGGCCTGAAGGATGCCCTTGTGATCAGCAAGGCCGTCGAGGAGAAAGTTCAGGAAGCGTCCGAAACCCTCGCCGATGTGAACCAGGCCCTGAAGGATGAGGTTCAGGAACGCGAGGTCCTGGAGGATGAATTGGCCGTGGTCAAGGCCCTGGGCGAAGTGGACCGCCATGCGGCCCTCCATGACCCGCTGACCGGCCTGCCGAACCGGGCTCTGTTCAGTGATCGGCTGGAACACGGGCTGGCGCAGGCCCTGCGCCATGGCTGGACCTTGGCCGTCATGTTCCTGGACCTGGATGACTTCAAGAAGATCAATGATTCGCATGGCCATGAGGCCGGGGATGTCGTTTTGCGTACTATCGCCGAGCGGCTCATGACCAACACGCGCGACGATGACACCGTCAGTCGTCACGGTGGCGATGAATTCCTCTACCTGCTGATGGAGGTCCGGGATGAACGGACCATCACGATCATCGCGGAAAAGCTGCTCAAGGCGATCCAGGCGCCCTGTCCCCTGACGGCAGCTGGCCAGCGCCTGAACCTCTGCGTCACAGCCAGTATCGGGATCGCGCTGTTCCCAAAACATGGCACAACTTCAGAGGAGTTGATCAACCGGGCCGACGGTGCGATGTACCAGGCCAAGCAGACCAAGTCCGGGTATTGCTTCGCGGATTGAACCTGACGGGGGAAAAAGCATGCGTGCGACGTCTAGCGCATGCCCCGGCTCTGGGCGTTCTCGATGAGCTCCTTGATGCGACGAGCATCGGCCTTGGTGTGGCCATGGCTGGTGAGGGGGTCGCTGCCGCCGGTGCTCTCGATGGTGATGTCGGACCAGAGCATGCCTGTCTCGATGCGGACGCTGGCCACCTTGGACAGGTGGATGCTGATCTCGTTCACCGAGAACCAGGAGCGTTTGCGGCGGACGACGGCGGTATCCGTAATCTCGATGACCGTGGTGAAAAGGTGGTTGCCGGAAGTCCAGCGGCTGGCGTGAAAAGTTTCAGTCATCGGAGAGCCTCCTTGGCGGCGGTGGCCACGGCCTCGGGCGTGACGCC
>JBBQHW010000028.1:0-33743 GCA_038324335.1 Holophagales bacterium | reverse complement strand
TGTCGGTCTTGAGCAGTTCGCCACCCTGCTCGGCAATGATCCCCTCGTACTGCTTGACGAGCTCATCGCTCTGCTCGTCCGTCAGCGTGGGGGAGGCGATGAAGATGGTCTCATAGCGACGCATCTGTCCTCCTTGTGGATGTGAAGCCCCCTTGTGGATTCCAGGGAGCAAGGAAGAGCCCTCCAGCGGAGGACGCGAAGGACCAGTTTCCCCCGGAAAGGCTTGGAAATCAACGGAAAGTCTGCGGTGGGAGGCCCGCAGCGCCCTCCACCATCGTCGCCCCCAAGGACGGCTTCACGGGAACCGTGACCCTGTCCGCCACAAGTCTCCCCCCGGGGGTCACGGCCTCCTTCAACCCGGCGTCCACCACCACTTCCACATCCGTGACTTTCACAGTGCCCGCCGCCACGATCCCCGGTACCTACACCATCACCCTCAGCGGGGCGGCCCCGGGCGCGTCGAGCACCGCAACGACGCTGACCCTCCAGGTGACCGCGTCCTCCCAGCCAGGCTTCTCCCTGGCTCAGACCCCCGCCGGCCCTCTGGCGCTGGTTGCCGGCGCCTCTGGCAGCCTGGGATTCCAGGTCTCCGCCCAGAACGGCTTTACCGGCGCCGTGGCCTTCAGCGTAAGCGGCTTGCCCACGGCCGTGACCGGGACCTTCAATCCGGTCTCCTCCACCAGCGCGAGCACCCTGCAGGTGGCGGTGGGCGGCGCCGTGGCGACGGGCACCTACCCCTTCACCGTCAAGGGCAGCTCCGCCGGCCTCGCGGACGTGACCCTGGCGGGCTCCCTCGTGGTCAGCTCCGGCGCGGCTGGCACCACCGACGTCTACATCGCCGGCTACGTGAACTCCTCCCTGCCCATCGCTGGCTACTGGAAGAACGGGGTGCCCGTGGCGCTCAGCGACGGCTCGAAGAGCGCCGTCGCCTACGCCGTGACCGTCTCCGGCGGGGACGTCTACGTCGCAGGCTACGAGGAGGATGGGGACTCCTACGTGACGAACCTGGGTGTCGTGGCGAAGTACCGGGTCGCCAAAGTCTGGAAGAACGGCACCACCATCCGTCTCTCGGACGGCAAGTACCACGCGGAGGCCCACGCCGTGGCGGTGAGTGGTACGGACGTCTACGTCGCGGGCCGTGAGGCCACCACTCATTCCGGCACGGGCGGCTACAGCGGTTACAGCGTGGCCAAGATCTGGAGGAACGGCGTGGGCACCGCCCTCGGTCCGGCGGTGGGCTTCAGCCAGGCCAGTTCGATCGCGCTGGTCGGTTCCGACGTCTACATCGCCGGCTACCAGCAGGCCGGCAGCACCCATCAGACCGCCGTCTACTGGAAGAACGGCACCGTGGTGTTCCTGACTGACGGCGCCACCGTGGCCGAGGCCACCGGCATCGCCATCTTGGGGCCCGATGTCTATATCTCAGGCCACCAGGAGACGGCCGCGGGAACCAAGATCGCCAAGCAGTGGAAGAACGGCGTCCCCACCACCCTAAGCAACGGCTTGCAAAGCGATTGGGGTACCGGCATCGCCCTCAATGGCACCGACATCCTCGTCTCCGGCAGCCAGGGCTACGCGGCCATGCTCTGGCAGAACGCCCAGCCCATCCCCCTCACCTCCGACACCAGCGCGGTGGCCCAGACCCTCGCGGTCACGGTTTCCGCCGGAAACGTCTGGCTCTGCGGAATCTACAATAACAATGCCGCCTACTGGGACAAGGACCGACATGGCTGGAAGCTGACCGACGGGACGGAACTCCTCTCCTCGGCCAATGGGATCTTCGTCGTCACCCACTGAACCGTCAAGCTTCAGGTGAAGTCCAGAATCGCGCCGGATTCACGTTGTCCGGCAGGATGGCCAGTTCATCGGTCTGACCCAGCAACTCCAGAAACCGCGCAAACGGCGCGTCCAGCGCCTCGATCCGCTCCCATTCGGGCGCTGTCCAGGGCTCCAGGACAAAATCCACCAGGGGCCGCTGGAAGGGGCCGATGCCCAGGCGGAGGCGGGCGAGGTCCTGGGTGCCCAGGGTCTCGAACACCGAGCGCAGACCGTTGTGGCCGCCGTCGGACCCGTTCAGCCGAAAGCGGCCCGTGCCCAGGGTCAGGTCCTTGTCGTCGTGGAGAAGGATCAACCGGCGCGAATAGATGCCCGCGGCTTCGGCCTGTGTACAGACTTCGCCCGCCAGGTTCATGTAGGTGCTGGGCACCAGCGCTTGCAGTCCGTTGCCCAAAGGATAGAGGGCGCCGGAAGGGAAACGCTTGCGCGGCGCTGGCGCCAGGTTCCGGTCCGCCATCCAGCGCTGGAGCAGCAACCGACCCAGGTTGTGTCGGGTGTCCTGGTACTCAACTCCTGGATTTCCTAATGGCACCAAGGTCCACATGGGGCGGCCTACTCCCTCTAACGCGCGTGACATCTAGTCTCGCGCTCCTGCTCGACTCTGTCTCGCAGAGATGGAGCCTCCAATTGACGCGCGAGACAACCAGTCTTGCAGAGGCGAAGCCTCTACAGCGCGGGCGCCAAAAGGCGCCCGCACTGAAGACTAAAGACCGATACCTGAAGACCGAACCTACTTCTTGTCGTCCTTCTTGCCCTTCTTGACCACTTCGGGCTCGGCGACGGCGGCGGCGACGGGGGCGACGGCCAGTTCCTCTTCGGCGGCCTTGCCGTGGACGGAGCAGACCACCTGGTGGGCGTCCCCGGTGAAGATGATGTTGGCACCGAGGGTGATCTGCTCGAAGCGGATGCTGTCACCCACGGACAGGTTGCTGATGTCCACGTCGATGTGGGCGGGGATGATGCTGGGCAGGCACTCGATCTCGATCTCGCGGTGGGCGAAGTCGAGGATGCCGCCCTGGCCCTTCACGCCGACAGCGGTGCCCACGAGGCGCACGGGCACCTTCACGCGCACCTTCAGGGTCATGTCCACGCGCATGAAATCGATGTGGCGCAGGCGGCCGGTGATGGGATGGCGCTGCACATCCTTGATGATGACGTGGCGCTTAATGTCCGTGCCCTCGCGCTGGAGGAACACCACGGAGTTCAGACCCGTATCGCTGGCCAGCACCCGGGCCACGGCCTTGGGGCTGATGGAAATGGCGACGGGGGGCTCGGTGAGGCCGTAGACCACGGCCGGGATCAGGCCACTCTTCTTCAGCTCGCGAATGGCGGCTTTGCCGAAGGTGTCGCGCTTGGGGACTACAAGGACTTCCTGGGACATTCGAGTTCCTCCTACCTGGCAGCGCCAACCCTGCGGGTCTCACTGCCCTCTCGTTGGGGCGGGTCCGGGCGGACCGTTCAGTCCCTCCCCATGGAGGGCCGAACCATCGATTCTGCCCGAAAAGCCCAGGAAAACCAAGGAAGTTCTTCCGTCCCGACCCTTCATCGCCTGTACCATCAAGCTGTTACAGCCAGGCTGTAAGATCCACGACCAGAGGACCTCCGCCGTGTTCCATACGATCCCCCGACCCGAGGAACTGCTGAACCGCGAGCTGAGCTGGCTGGATTTCAATGCCCGGGTCATGGAGGAAGCCGAGGATCCGACGGTGCCCCTCCTGGAACGGGTGAAATTCCTCAGCATCGTGTCCAGCAACTGGGACGAGTTCTTCATGGTGCGCGTGGCGGGCATCTGGCGGCAGATCGATGCGGGTATCACCCAGCCCGGTCCCGACGGACTCACCCCGAAGCAGCTGCTGGAACGGGTCTCCTCCAAGATCCACGCCTATTCCGCCCGGCAACATGAGCTCTTCCACGTGATTCTCGAACCTCAGCTGGCGGCCGAGGGCATCGCGATCATGAACCCGAAGCACCTGAACAAGGTGCAGGCAGCCTTCCTCCTGGACTACTTCGAACACAGCCTGCTGCCCCTGATCACCCCGCTGGCGGTGGACACGGGCCATCCCTTCCCCCGCCTGGGCAACCGCGCCCTGGTGCTGGTGGTGGAGCTGGAGCCGGACGAGGATCAGCTGGACGGCGACCTGCCGGCTTCGGAACTCTCCTTCATCCACGTGCCCACGGGCCTGGCCACGCGCTTCCTGCGCGTGCCCTCCCCGCCAGACACCCACGCCTTCGTCATGCTGGAGGATGCGGTGCAGCACCACCTGTCGCGCCTCTTCCGGGGCTACACGGTGAAGAACTGCCACGCCATCCGGGTCACCCGCGATTCGGATCTGCCGGTGGAAGAAGATCCCTCCGAGGATCTGCTCAAGACCGTGGAGGAGAGCCTCCGCGACCGCCGCCGCGGCGCCGTGGTGCGCCTGCAGTACGAGCACGGCATCTCCGCCAAGGTGCTGGACCTGCTCATCGAGGAAATGGACCTGAGCCCCGAGGACCTCTATCCGACCATGGGCCTCACGGCCTTCTCCGACCTGATGCAGCTCTACGGCCAGCTGGACCTGCCCACGCTCAAGGACAGCCCCCTGCCACCCCTGCCCGTGCCCCAGCTGGAGCAGAGCGGCTCCATCTTCGACGCCATCTCCCGCAACGACATCCTGCTGAACCATCCCTACCAGAGCTTCGACGACAGCGTGGTGCGCTTCGTGCGCGAGGCGGCGGAGGATCCCAAGGTCCTCGCGATCAAGATGACCCTCTACCGCGTGACGGCGAACAGCCCCGTGGCGGCGGCCCTGGAACGGGCCGCCGAGCGCGGCAAGCAGGTGGCGGCCATCGTGGAACTCCGCGCCCGCTTCGACGAGGCGGCCAACATCACCTGGGCGCGGCGCCTGGAGAAGACCGGGGTGCACGTGGTGTACGGGCTGCCCAACCACAAGATCCACTGCAAGGCCTGTCTGGTGGTGCGCCAGGAGGCCGCCGGCATCAAGCGCTACTGCCACCTGGGCACGGGGAACTACAACGAGCGCACCAGCCGCCTCTATTCGGACCTGGGACTGCTGACCGCGCGGCCCGAGTACGGCGAGGATCTGTCGAACCTCTTCAACATGCTCACGGGCTACACCCGGCCCCCGCGCTTCCACCGCTTGCTGCTGGCCCCGCAGCATCTCAAGAAGGCCATCAAGGCGCGCATCCAGCGGGAGATCGGCCATGCCCAGGATGGACGCCCTGCCCGCATCCTGCTCAAGATGAACGCCCTGGTGGATCCCCAGATCATCCAGATGCTGTACGAAGCCAGCCGCGAAGGCGTCGTGGTGGATCTGGTGGTGCGGGGCACCTGCTGCCTGCGGCCGGGCGTGCCAGGGCTGTCCGAGAACATCCGGGCCATCTCCATCCTTGACCGCTTCCTCGAACACGCGCGCATCTTCCATTTCGCCAATGACGGCGATCCCGAGACGTTGCTCTCCAGTGCGGATCTCATGCCGCGGAACCTCGAACGCCGCGTGGAGCTGGCCTTCCCCCTCACCGATCCCATCCTGGCGGCCCAGGTCCTGGAGATGGTCGAGCTCCAACTCCACGACACGCTCAAGAGCCGGGTCCTCGGCCCGGACGGAGAAGTGCTGCGGCGGGGCCTGGATCTGCAGGATCCGCCGCTCCGCAGCCAGCTTCGCATCTACGAGCACACCCTGCTCTCCAGCGGCGTGGGCTCCGTGACCCGGAAACTGGAGCCGCTGGATTCGGATATTTGATGTTCTCCGGGGGTTCCTCGCTGCGCGCCTCCATCTGATGCCACGCGAGGCGTGGCTCCCACTCGCCCCGGGGCTCGTGGAGATGGAGCCTCCCCCCGGACCCCCGCGCCGAGGCAAGGGGACCTTGCCTCGGCTGACGCTTCTCCGGGGTTCCTCGCTGCGCGCCTCCATCTGATGCCACGCGAGGCGTGGCTCCCACTCGCCCCGGGGCTCGTGGAGATGGAGCCTCCCCCCGGACCCCCACGCCTAGGCAAGGGGGACTTGCCTAGGCTTCTGCCTCTTCGAGGCTTGCCCCGGTGATGCGAGGTGCCGACCATTCATTCCCCATGGCAGACTAATGGACTGGAGAAACGCATGACTCAGAAGATCAGCCGCGCCGCCCTGTTTGAAGCCCTGAACGCCTACGTGGTTCCTGGGACCAGCGCCACTCTCACCACCCTGAAGGCCATCAAGGGCATCGACGTCACCGAGGGCAAGGTGACGGTGCTGCTGCAACTGCTGGAGGCCTACCAGGACCGCGTGCAGGTCATCAAGGATGCCCTGGAGACCCTCATCCTGGCCCAGCCCGGCGTGGCCTCGGCGGACATTGAGATCGGCTGGGAGAAGACCGCGCAGGTGGAGTTCAAGAACCTCATTCCCGGCATCAAGCGCTGTGTGGTTGTGGGCTCGGGCAAGGGCGGCGTGGGCAAGAGCACCGTCACCGTCAATCTCGCCATCGCCATGGCCCAGCAGGGCCTCCAGGTGGGCCTGCTGGACTCTGACATCTACGGCCCCTCCATCCCCATGATGCTGGGCCTCAAGGATTCGCCATTGGGCACCCCGGACGGCCAGATTCTGCCCCTCGAGAAATTCGGCATCAAGGTCATGTCCATGGGCCTCCTCATCGAGGAGGACCGGCCCGTCATCTGGCGCGGCGCCATGCTGAACAAGGCCCTCCAGCAGTTCCTGAAGGACGTGGCCTGGGGCGACCTGGACGTGCTCCTGATCGATTTGCCACCGGGCACCGGTGACGTGCAGCTCACCCTCATCCAGAACGCCCAGGTGGACGGCGCGGTCATCGTGAGCACACCCCAGGACGTGGCCTTCCTGGATGCCAAGAAGGCCATCGGGATGTTCGGCACCGTGAAGGTGCCCATCCTCGGCATCATCGAGAACATGAGCAGCTTCCTCTGCCCCGGCTGCGGGCAGGAGACCCAGATCTTTGGTCACGGCGGCGTGAAGGCAGCGGCCCTGCGCATGGACCTGCCCTTCCTGGGCGAGGTGCCCATCGACCTCGCCATCCGCGAGGGCGGCGACAGCGGCCAGCCGCTGGTGGTGGCCCACCCCGACAGCCCCCAGTCCAAGGTCTTCCAGGGCATGGCCGAGTCCCTTCGGGGCGTGCTGAAACTCTGATTCCGCGAGCCTTCACAGGGAGATCCCCGGCTACACTCGGGGCATGCCCAAGCCGCAGATCCCAGAGACCCTGGCTCCGGATCTTCTGGAGCGCCTGTGCGCGCGCTTCCATCCCTGGCCGCTCATCAGCGACTGGGGGCTCACCATCGAGGCCGTCGCGCCCGGCGAGGCCGTGATGGTGCTGGTACCCAGCCGGTCGGTGACCAACGGTTCCCGGGGGACCGTGAACGGGGGCGTGCTGGCCACCATGGCCGACATGGTGAGTGCCCTGGCCCTCAGCACGGCCTTCGACGGGGCCATGCCCTTCGCCACCTCGGATCTGCACGTGCGCTACCTGGAGCCCGCCAAGGGCGAAGTGCGCGGCGAGGCCAAGGTGGTTCGCATCTCGGGCCGGAGCGGGATCCTGGAATGCCGGCTCACCTGTGGCGATCACCTGGTGGCCCTCAGCACGGCGAACTTCGCCATCAAGTCCGGACTCGGGAGTTGAAATGAGGCCCGGGCTCCCCTTCCCCTCGGTCCGCGACGAGCAGCGGGACGCCCCGCTCCACCGCCTGCGCTATGCCCTGCTCCTGCTGGCCGCGGTGATCGCCGCGGGGGCCCTGGGCTACCACCTGCTCTCCCACCTGGACACGCTCGACAGCTTCTACATGGCCATCACCACCCTGTTCACCGTGGGCTTCCGGGAACTGGGCGAGGTGAACGCCCGGACGAAACTCTTCACGATCTTCTACCTCATCGTGGGCTTGGGCGTGGCCACCTATGCCCTCTCAAACCTCACGGCCCTGCTTCTCGAGGGTGACCTCCGGGGCTACATCATGGAGCGCCGCATGCAGAAACGCCTGGACGAACTGAAAGACCACATCATCGTCTGCGGCTTCGGCAAGATGGGCTTCCAGGCCGCCTGGGAACTGAAGAAGGCCGGGGTCCCCTTCGTCATCGTGGAGCAGGACGAGACCAAGGGCCGCAGCCCGCGCTTCGCGGGAGAGTTGATCCTCTACGGCAATGCCATGGACGACCTGATGCTGGAGCAGGCGGGCATCCGCCGGGCCCGGGGCCTCATCACGGCCCTGACCACGGACGCCGACAACGTGCTGGTGACCCTCACGGTCAAGCAGATCCGCCCGGACATGCCCGTGGTGGCCCGCAGCGCGAAGCTGGGCACCGAGCGCCAACTGAAGGCCGCCGGGGCCGACCACATCGTGAGCCCCTACGAGATCGGCGGGCGCCGCATGGCGGGCCTGCTCCTCAAGCCCGAGATGATGAGCTTCTTCGACATCGTGCTCCAGCAGGAGCAGCTGGAACTGGGCATGGAGCGCCTCGCCATCGCGCCTCGCTCACCCTTGGTTGGGCAGACCCTGCGCGAGGCCCGCCTGCGCCACGCCACGGGCTGTCTGCTCGTAGGCCTCGTGCATCCGGGGACGGGGCTCCGCTTCAACCCCTCCGGCGACGAGCGGTTCCAGGCGGGCGACGAACTCCTGATCATGGGCCCCAGCGATGCCCTGGCCAACCTGACGCGGCTGGCGCGGGAGGGTGGCACCCGGCAGTGACTCTCCCGAACAGGACCGATTAGCGGTTGGGAGCGGCAGTCTCTGGCGCAGGGCGTGCGGGGGGCCGCGCCACCACGCCGTGGGGCAGGCGGGCCGCCATGTTCAGCAGTTCCCAGGCGGTGCCGGCCATGGCCTGGGCCCCCTGGACCAGCTGGTCCGGCTGCAGGTGGTCGGCGTAGTCCATCTGGCTGTGGTGCGTGCCTTCGAAGTAGTCCACCGGATCCTGGATGGCGGCGAAGGCGGGGACGCCCGCCCGGTCGAAGGGGGCGTGGTCCGTGCTGTTCATGACGCGCAGGGAGAGCTCCCGGACGCCCAGATCATTCAAGGGCGCGATGGCCTGGGCCATGAAGGGCCGCGAGTCTTCCCGGGCCTGGAGATCGAAGCCCCGCACCATGCCGGTGCCCATGTCGTGGACGAGGACGGCCTGGATGGCGTCCAGTTCGGCCTTGTGGGCCTCCACGTAGGCGCGGGAGCCCAGCAGGCCCTCCTCCTCGCCGCTCCAGAGGATCACGCGCAGGGTGCGCTTCGGCTTCAGGCCCGTGGCCTGCAGGGCGCGGAGCACCTCCAGGGCGACGGCACTGCCAGTGGCGTTGTCGGTGGCGCCGGTGCCGAGATCCCAACTGTCCAGATGCGCGCCGACGATGACCAATTCGTCGGGCTTCTCCGTGCCGCGGAGCTCGCCCACCACGTTGTAGGCCTGCACGGGCTTCGCAGAGAAGGTGCCACCGAGGCTCAGCTCGAGCCGGACGGGTTCCTTGCGGGCCACCTGGCGGAGCAGCATCTTGTAGGGCTCCTGGGGCACGTAGGCCGCGGGGATGGCGGGCTTCCCGGGATCGCGACCGGGGCCTGTGCTGGTGAAGCTGAGGCCGTTCTTCCGGCCCGACATCATGAGGACGGCCAGGGCCTTCTCGTCCAGGAGGAATTGCGTCATGGCCGCCTGCTCGGCCTGATAGGCGGCCATGTCGCCGGAAGAACGGCGGGGCAGGGGCGGGCGCTTGTCGAAGGGGTTGGTGCGCAGCAGGATCCTGCCCTTGAGTTGCCCCGAGTAGGCTTTCAACTCCGCGAGGTTCCGGGCCTCCACCAGCAGCAGCTCACCCTGCACGGCCCCCTTGGTGGCCGGGGACCAGGCCAGCTGATCCACCCGGAAGCGGAGGCCGTTCTGCGTGAGCAGGCGGGCGCTGTCCACGCCGCGGCTCCAGGCCAGGCCGAAGTCGTAGGCCTCCTCGTGGACGTTACCGGCACCCAGTTTCTTCATCTCGGCCAGGGCCCAGCGCTGGGCCTGGCGCAGCTGCTCGGAGCCCGTGAGGCGCGGGCCGATCATGTCCGCGAGGTACTCCACCCGGCCCACCACCTCGGCGTGGTCCTTGATCTCCTTCAGCAGCTTCCCGGACGGCGTGTCGGGATAGCTGGCCACCACGGGCACCGGCGAAGGCGGCGGGGGTGGGGTCCGGAAAGGATTCTGGGCCTGGAGCACCGTGGTCAGAGCGAGCAGCAGGAGGGCGGGGGTGGGCTGAGACATGGGACCTCTGAAGGGGGTGCTTTCCAGGAAACCTCATAGTTTGAGGTATGACAAGGGTGAAGCTGGTTCGGGTAGGCTGGAATTGTTTCGGAAAAACGAGAAATGACGACTGACACCCTCCGCCCCCTCGTGGGGACTCTCAAGGCCCTGGCCCACCCCGTGCGCCTGCGCATCCTCGCCCTCCTGCGGGGCGGCGAGCTCTGTGTCTGCGAAGTGGCCGAGGTGCTGGGTCTGGCACCCTCGACCGTTTCCGAGCACCTCACGGCCCTGCGCCGGTCGGGCGTGGTACGGGAATGGAAGGTGGGCCGTTGGGTGCATGTGGCCCTGTCCGACCAGGACTCGGCCCGCCCCATGCTGGAGGCCCTGTGGCCCCTCATGGCCGATGCCGAGGTGGAGCTGGCAGTGGACCGGGCCCAGGCCCTGGCCCTGCGCTGCGCGACTTGCGACCCGGCCGAATGTCGACTTCCTTGGACCGAACCTGCCTGATCCCACCCTGTCCCTGCCTTTCAACCCCGACCTTCAACGCCCCAAGGAGCGCCCATGACCACCACCCAGACCGACCCCCAGAGCGACACCCAGCCTGAGACCGGCCTCAGCGAAATCACCCTCAACCTCGTGGCCCTGGGCGCGGCCATCGGGGCCAACGCCGAGCGGGCCTTCCGCGCCCATCAGGCCCGCCTCGAGGCCCTGGGCGTCTCCAAGGAAACCATGATCGAGGCGGTGAACATGGCCCTGCGGGTGAAGGGTGATCCCCACGCCATCATGATGGCCCTGGCGGAAACCACCCTCACGGATGGCAAGGGCGGCTGCTGCGGCGGATCCTGCGCCTGCGAGGACGAAGGCAAGGCCAAGGGCGACTGCGGCGACGACTGCGATTGCCGCTAGGAGAACCAGCGATGTCCGCGGGCCGGCTGTCCTTTCTCGACCGCTACCTCACCCTGTGGATCTTCCTGGCCATGGCGGTCGGCATCCTGCTGGGCCGTTTCGCGCCGGGCTTCAACACGGCCCTCAATGCCTGGAACGTGGGCACCACCAGTGTGCCCCTGGCGGTGGGTCTCATCGTGATGATGTACCCGCCCCTGGCCAAGGTGCGCTACGAGGACCTGCACCTGGTCTTCGAGAACCGGAAGGTGCTGGGGTTGTCGCTGGTGCAGAACTGGGTCATCGGTCCCATCCTGATGACAGGGCTCGCCATCCTCTTCCTGCGGGACCGGCCCGAACTCATGGTGGGCCTCATCCTCATCGGCCTGGCCCGTTGCATCGCCATGGTCATCGTCTGGAACGATCTGGCGGCGGGCGATACCGAGTACTGCGCAGGCCTGGTGGCCTTCAACTCCATCTTCCAGGTGCTCTTCTTCAGCGTGTACGCCTGGGTCTTCATCACCGTGCTGCCGCCGAAGCTGGGCCTCCTGGGCATCCGCGTGGACATCACCATCCAGCAGATCGCCACCAGCGTCTTCATCTACCTGGGGCTTCCCTTCATCGCGGGCTACCTCACGCGGAAGGTGCTGGGCGGTCGCAAAGGCCTGGACTGGTACCACCGCGTCTTCGTGCCGAAGATCAGCCCCATCACGCTGGTGGCGCTGCTCTTCACCATCCTGGCCATGTTCAGCCTCCAGGGGCGGCAGATCCTGGCGAAACCCACGGACGTGCTGCGGGTGGCCCTGCCCTTGTTGATCTACTTCCTGGTGATGTTCCTGGTGAGTTTCTGGCTGTCGAAGAAGGTCGGCGCGACCTACGCCCAGAGCGCCACCCTGAGCTTCACCGCCGCCAGCAACAACTTCGAGCTGGCCATCGCCGTGGCCGTGGCCACCTTCGGCCTGGGCCATGGCGCGGCCTTCGCGGCGGTCATCGGCCCCCTGGTGGAGGTGCCCGTCCTCATCGGGCTGGTCAATGTGTCCCTCTGGCTGAAGCAACGGTGGTTCCCTGGTGAAGCAGGGGACCTTTCGGCGGTAACCTGTTGCCCAGCGGTGGAGTCCAAACAAGGGTGAGGATATGCAGACCAGTTTCCGAACCCGGTACGAACAGGATGTGACGCACCGATTGGCGCACATGCGGCCCAAGGCCCTTGTCACCGAGGCGGATCTGGCGGACCTCCCACCCCTGCTCAAGACCTACCTGCGCCGGGTCGGCGTGGTGGGCCAGCCCCGCGTGCACAACTTCCGCGCGAGATTCCGGGGCGAACTGCGCACCAGCCACGAGTCGGGTTGGATGCAGATCCGGGCAGAACAGTACACCTTCCTGGGCCGTGAGCCCGCGCGCCTGTTCCTCGTGAAGGCCACCCGGTTCGGCATTCCCTTCGAGGCCTCCCACCGCTTCGTGGGCCCCAGGGCCAGCATGCAGGTGCGCGTGGCCTCGCTCTTCCAGGTGGTCGACGCCAAGGGGCCCGAGCTGGACCAGAGCGAAACCGTGACCTTTTTCAACGACCTCTGCCTGCTGGCGCCGGCGGCTCTGTTGGATGCGGACGTGAGCTGGGGCGAGGCCTACGGCAGGACTTTGAAGGGCACCCTGCGCCACCAGGGCCATCGCGTCTCCGCCATTCTGAGCTTTGATGAGAACGGGGACCTGACTGATTTCGTCTCGGAAGATCGCTTCCAATCGAGCGATGGGAAGACCTACCGGAAATACCCGTGGTCCACGCCAGTGCAGGCCTTCGGCGACTACTCCGGGTTTCATCTCATCTCGAAGGGGGACGCCCTCTGGCTCGAACCCACCGGGCCCTTCCCCTATGCCCGTTTCGAGGTCGAGCTGGTGGTCTACAACGTGGGTCCCAAGGCCATGCTTGGCCGGTCATGATCCATTCCATCCTCTTCCTTTGCGTGGCCAACAGTGCCCGGTCTCAGCTGGGCGAAGGGTTGGCGCGCCACTTGTTCCCAGGCTTCCGCATCCAGAGCGCCGGCAGCCGGCCCAGCCGCGTGAACCCCCATGCCATCGTGGTCCTCGGGGAACTGGGCATCGACGCCTCGACCCAGACTTCCAAATCCGTAGCTATCATCGACCCGGCCTCGGTGGAACTGGTCATCACCCTGTGCGCCGACGAGGTCTGCCCCGCCTTCCTGGGCCAGGCGGAGCGGCTGCACTGGCCCATCGCCGATCCCGCCAGCGACGACCCGGCCTTGACGCCGGAAGAGCTGCGCGCCCGCTTCCAGGCCGCCCGGGATGAGATCCAGCGCCGACTGGAAGCTCTGGGGCGGGAGCGGGGCTGGCTGCCCTGAATTTCGAAAAAAATCGAAAGGCCTCGTGGTGGACGGTGTCGTGAAGAGCCAGGGTCATGTGCCAACCGTGGCGGCCATTCGGGATCTGCTGCGGTAGGATGGCGTCTTGTCTCCGGAGAAACCCATGAGCATCGGCATCCTGGGCTATGGCCGCTTCGGGAGGGCGCTCGGTTCGCTGCTCCTGGAGGCCGGACATGGCTATCAGGCCTGGGATCCGGTCGCGGAGATCCCGGCGGAACACCAGTCCGGCGGCTTTCACGAACTCGTGGCGGCCCAGGACACCCTGATCCTCGCGGTGCCCATCCGGTCACTGGACGGGCTGCTCCGGGACCTGCGCCCCCACCTGCGCGCCGATCACCTCGTGTTCGACGTGGGTAGCGTCAAGGTGGGGCCCTGTGCTCTGCTGGAGGAACACCTGGGCGCGGCCATCCCGCATGTGGGCACGCATCCGCTCTTCGGGCCCGTGAGCCTGGCCCGGGCCGAGCGGCCTTTGCGCGTGGTGCTCTGTCCCTCGGCCCAGCACCCAGATGCGGCCCGGCGCGTGGAGGGCCTATTCCGCGGCCTGGGCTGCGAGGTGCTGCGCCAGAGCCCCGAGGACCATGACCGCGTCATGGCCACCACCCACGCCCTCACCTTCTTCATCGCCAAGGGCCTGCTGGCGGTGGGGGCGGGCGCCGAGTTGCCCTTCACGCCGCCCTCCTTCCACGCCATCGCCCGCACCCTGGAATCCGTGCGAGAGGATGCGGGCCACCTCTTCGCCACCCTCCAGAACGAGAATCCCTTTGCCATGGGCGCCCGGGAGGGCCTCCTGGAGGCCCTGTCGGCCATCCACCGCAGCCTCGCGGAAGCGGCCGACACCGGCGGCGGCGAGCAACTCTCCATCCCGGACCTGGGTTCGCGCTCCCCCGCGCTGCAGGAGGCCCGCAACCACATCGACGCTCTCGACCAGGAGCTGGTGGATCTGCTGGCCCGCCGCACGGAGCTGGTGCTCCGGGCCGGCCGCGCCAAGGCCGAGTTGAGCCTGCCCATCCACGATCCGGAGCGCGAGGCGGCGCAGCTCCAGGCCCGGCGGGCCTGGGCGCAGGAGGCCGACCTGGACGTGCAGGGCGTGGAAGAAGTCTTCCGGGCCGTGCTGCGTTCCTCGCGCTCCGCTCAGGGCAACGCCGGCTGACCGGCCGCGGCTGACCACTGGACCACTGTCGAATTCGAGGGCAGGTCGCCGGGCTGGGTCTCCGCCGTGATACGGAGTTCCAGGGGCCAGCCGGCCATCCAGGGAGCTTCTAGGATCTGGAGGGCCTTCCCGGCAGAATCGGGCTGCTGAAGCTTCTGGTGCCGCCAGCCTTGGCTGGTGCGGATCCACAGCGCGTGATGGGTGCCCTCGACCGGAGCCGGGAAGTGCGTGAGGGTGAGCACCGCCAGGCCCGCGCCGGGAGCGCTGCGCAGGGTGGCGTGGAGCCCGTTTTCCTCGGCGGAAGCCCCATCTGCGGGAACCAGGCGCAGCGCCTTGGTCTGGCTGTCGGCGAGCAGGTGGACGGCGCGGCGCTGGAGGGCATCCGTGGTGCCATGCTGGTGAACAACCCAAGTCCCCGCGCCGCCGAGGGCCAACAGCAGCAGGGCCACCAGCCCGCCCAGATGCCGCTCCATCAAGCGCAGGCCGCTGCGGATCCGGGTCTTGGCGGTGCCCAGCGGCACCTGGAGCGCCTTGGCCACTTCCTTGTGCGAGAGGTCGGCGAAGAAGGCCAGCCGCAAGGCGGCGCGCTGGGGTTCCGGCAGGGCCGCCAGGGCCTCGGACACCGCCTCTCGCTGGTAGGCCAGCCACAGGGCTTCATCAGGCAAGGGCTCCTCCGCGGAGAGCGCCGCCTGATCCAGCAGGAGGTCGCCGGAGGCCTGGGGCCGCCGGGACCGGGCGCGGAGCTCGTCCAGCATCCGGTGCTGGCCGATGCTCAGGAGCCAGGTGCGAAACGACCCCCGAGCTGGATCGAAATTGGCGGCGCGGCGCCAGACCGCGAGAAAGGTGTCCTGCACGATTTCTTCCGCGGCAGCGCGGTCCAGGGCCCGGCAGGCCAGATGGAAGACCAGCGGAGCGTAGCGCCGGTACACCTGCTGGAGGGCCTCCTCATGGCCTTCCTTGATCCGCTGGACCAGGACCGCGTCCTCCTCACCGGGAGGGCCGGGGGCGGGCGGGGGGATCGGAGGGGACATGGTGGCTCTATCCTCCCCTCCTGGACGACCCCTGGCCAGTCCTCGCGGAGCCTCTTGTTGCGTCAAAGTCGGGTCTCGGGCGGCACCGTGTTGGAGATGTCGACCTGCAACAGGCCCTTGGGTCCGGTGGCCGCCACGGCCAGGTGGCGCAGGGGGAGCTTGGCGGGACCTTCGGTGACCTCTCCGTGGAGGTTGTAGGCACTGTCATGGCAGGGGCAGCCGAAACCCTCGGGGCCCTCGGCCAGCACGAGGCAGCCGCGGTGGGTGCAGACAGCCGTCAGGGCGAAGGCGCCCCGTTCATCCGCGACCAGATAGAAGGCGCCCAGCTTGCGATAGTCCACGACCTTGCCGGGGCTCATGTCGGCCCGGGTCACCTCGGTGAGCTTCAGGGGCTGGGGGTCCGGTGCCTTCTCCTCTGAGCTGGGTGTCTGGGCGACGGCGGGCAGGGTGCTGGCTGCCAGGCATGCGCCGAGGACGGTACAGAAACCTCGCCTCGTGCAGCCGACCTGGGCTGGATCCTCAGAGTGCGCCAGGGTCATGCAGGTTTCTCCGCGGCTTTCAGGATTTCAGCCAGGGGTTTCTCGGTGACCACCAGCAGCCCCTGGCCCTCGCCCACCTTGAGCTGGGCGGGCTGGGTGCGGATCTGCCGGAAGCCGAGCCCTTGATAGGGATGGGCGGGATCCCAGGGCACGGCAGCCCGCTTGGGCACGGAGCCGGGCGCGGGCAGCGGGAAGATGAGCGACGTGGCCGAATGATGCTGGATGTGGCCCGTGCGATGGTGGTGCTCCTGGTGGATGTGCCCGTAGAACACCGTCACGAAGCGATGGTCCTTCAGCAGGTCGATGGCCTTCTGGCCGTCCGTGGTGGTCCAATCCCAATCGGGATAGAGGTCGAAGAGGGGCCGGTGGGCGAAGATCACCAGGGGTTCGGCCTTCGGTGTCCGGCTCAGCTCATCGGCGAACCACTTCAGCTGGTCATTCCCGAGGATGGAGCCCTCCTGGGACACGTTGTCCAGGGCGATGAAATGGATGCCCTTGTGCGCGAAGGCGTAGCGCGAGGTGCCGAAGGCTTCGCGGTAGGCTTCGCCATGGTCGCCCCCTCCGGCGTCATGCTCCCCGGGGAGGTAGCGGACCTGCCTGGGCCGCAGCTTCGCGGCCTGCGCCTTGAACTCAGCCAGGCGCTGACGACGGAGCTGCGGATCATCCGTGATGTGGGTGAGGTCACCGGTGAAGATGACGAAATCCGGCTGCGGATCGAGGGCGTTCACGGCGTCGATGGCCTTGCCCAGGGTGCCCTTGGCATCCGGGTTGGCCTTGGCGCCCTCGAAGCCCCAGTGGGTGTCGGACAGTTGGACGAAGTAGAAATCCGCAGCCTTGGCCGCCCCGACGGGGCCGAGGGCCTCCGCGAAACCCGGCAGCCCCGTGGCGAACACCGCGCCGCCGATGCCCATGACCTTCAGGAATGCCAGCCGGTCCATCTCTGAGCCCATGACCCCTCCTCCCGAGCCGGGCTCGGATCCAGGTGTTCCGTCCGCCCAAGGGGGGAACTGCAGATGGATACGCCGGAGGCCGGGGAATGGATGTCGCAACCCGAGTGCAAAAGCAACTGATCTACCACGAAGACACGAAGACACGAAGACACGAAGAAAGAAGAAAGAAGAGATCTCCTTCGTGTCTTCGTGTCTTCGTGGTGAATCTTTTATTGTTTATTTTCCGAAGCGCTTGCTCACTTCGGACCACTTGATGTTCTCGACGAAGGCATCGAGGTACTTCGCGCGGGCGATGCCGTAGTCAACCATGAACGCGTGCTCCCACGAGTCCAGCACTAGCAGCAGGTCCTGCTCGATGGGCAGGCCCAGGTGGTGTTCAGCGACGAAGTAAGTGTGCAGCTTGCCGTCGCGGCGGTTGCGGGTGAGCAGGGCCCAGCCGGGTCCGCCCATGGCGGTGGCCTTGAGGTCGGCGATCACCTTGTCCTGGCCGCCGACGGCGTCCAGGGCGGCCTTCAGGCCGGCGCTCACGGTGGCGTCCGCGCCCAGGTTCTCGAAGTAGAGCTCGTGCAGGAAGGAGCCATTGAAGGCCACGGCCTCGCGCCGCTTCAGCTCGCTGAACTCATTGAAGGAATAGTTGGGCTTGGTGTTGTCCGCCGCCGCCAGCTTCTCTTCGATCTCGTTCAGCTTGCCGACGTAACCCTTGTAGAGGGTGAAGTGCTGGTCGAGCTGGGCGTCGCTGAGTCCCTTCAGGGCGCCGCCCTTCAACTGGTCATAGGATTTGGCGGTGTAGGCCATGGACATCTCCTCGAGTGCGCCGGGCGCGGAGCAGTAGTTTACCAAAAAAGTCGGAAATTTGAAAAAACAGGCTGCATTCGGGACACCTGCTTCCTTCCGTCTTAGTCCTCCAGCAGGCTGCGGAGCATCCAGGCGTTCTTCTCATGGATCTGCATGCGCTGGGTCAGCAGGTCGGCAGTGGGTTCGTCCCCCACCTTGTCTACGACCGGGAAGATGGAGCGGGCGGTGCGGACCACGGCCTCCTGGCCCTCGAGCAGTTCCTTGATCATGGCGGTGGCCTTCGGCACACCCGTGGGTTCGGGGATGCTGGAAAGCTTCGCGAATTCCGCATAGGTGCCAGGGGCCGGATAGTCCAGTGCGCGGATGCGCTCAGCCACCAGGTCCACGGCCAGGGCCAGCTCGGTGTACTGGGTCTCGAAGAGCAGGTGCAGGGTCTGGAACATGGGACCCTTCACGTTCCAGTGGAAGTTGTGGGTCTTGAGATAGAGGGTGTAGCTGTCGGCCAGCAGGCGGGAGAGGCCGTCAGCAATGGCTTTGCGATCCTCGGTGGGGATGCCGATGTTGATGCTCATGGTCTCTCCTCAGGAAGGCCAGGAGGTCCAGGTGGCCGGGGCTGCCCAGCGGCCGGACACTTCGGCGTGGTTGGAGACGAGGGCGGCGATGCTGCGGCCGTCCGGAATCAGGTAGCGCAGCGCCAGTACCGCGGGCAGGCGGTCCTCGGGCCCGGCAGCGCCGCGGTCCACGGTGGGTGCGGCGAAGGAGCCATCGTTCAACTCGAGCCGCAGCTGGTCGGGAAAGCGCTGCAGGGCGGCCAGCCGCGTCTCGCGCACCGCATCCGGGAAGCCCAGGAACAGGGTGGCGACGAGGCTCAGGCCATCGGGGTCTCGGCCCGGGGCCAGGACGGCGAAGGAGGCGCGGGCCTCGGCCACATCCTCCGCCGGGGCGGTTTCCAGGGTCATGCCTTCGGCCCAGAGGGTTTCCACCACCTGATCCTCGACGCTCTCGGCGGTCTCGGGCTGGAAGGTGATGCCCTCCGCCAGCTCTAGCCGCAGCGCGGCCTGGCGGGCCAGGAAGGCCTGGCGCGATTGAAAGCGGGCATGTTCGGTGGCGATATCGAAGGCGAGGTTCACGGGCACCTCAGATGTGCTTGGCGATATCGGCGTCGGGGGCGGCAATGCTGCCGGATTGGAGCCGCGTCAGAGCGTCCTGGAAGCGGCCAGCGTGGAAGCGCTCCACCTTCGCCAGGGTCTCGAACCAGGCTGCGATCTCCGTGAAGCCCTCGTCCCGGGCCAGGCGAGCGAACTCAGGATACATGTCCGTGTACTCGTAGGTCTCACCGGCCACCGCGGACTTGAGGTTGGTCAGCGAATCACCCAGTGGCAAGCCCGTGGCAGGATCCCCCGCCTGGGCGGCCAGGAACATCAGGTGCTTCAGGGCGTGGCCCGTCTCGCCATCGGCGCTGTGCTTGAAGAGGGCCGCCACTTCCGGGAGGCCTTCCTTCTCGGCGACCTGGGCCATCCAGGTGTAGCGGCGGTTGGCCTGGCTCTCACCGGCGAAGGCGGCCTTGAGGTTCTGATGGGTCTTGGAGTCGGGAAAGGACATGGGGTCTCCTGAGGGCCGCGAACGGCGGCCTTAAGGTAGTGCCATCCCCATGCCAAAGCAATAAGTCAAATGATTAAACACATTCTGTAACTCTAAGGACCATCGAATTGTGAGATCACCGACGGGCCGAGAGCCTAATCCACGACATGCCGCGAGGGGGCTTCAGTGGCCTGCGGTGCCGCCCTCTGTGGTGGTCTCGGCCCCAGTCCCGTCATTGGTCTCGTCCGTGCCTTCCGTGTCTTCAGAGTCCGGAATGTCGTTGCCCATAGCGTCCTTCTTCAGGGCCTTCTTCTGCAATTTCTCTTCCTTCTTCTTGATGCGGGCCAGGTCCTTCTGACGCTTCTCGAAGTTGTAGTTGGGTTTCCTGGCCATGGCGAGTCCGATCACGAAAGGGGTTATAGCTGATCCAGCCGTTGGTTCAGTCTACCGCTTCGGGCGCCGGAGCGCCTGGATCAGGTCGTCCAGGCGCTGCAGAAAGGTGGACCGGTCCCGGGCGGTGAAAGGCGCGGGGCCGCCGCCCATTTCGCCCATGGCCCGCAAGTGCGTCATCAGCTCGCGGCTGGCCAGGGCATCGCCGATGGAGTCCGGCGAGTAGACGCGGCCCTTCGCGTCCAGGGCCCGGGCGCCCTTCTCCAGACAGCGGGCCGCCAGGGGGATGTCCGCCGTCACGGCGATGTCCCGGTCCGTGATCTGCTCGACGATCCAGTCGTCCGCGCCGTCGAACTGGCCCCGGGCCACCACCACTGATTCGAAGAGCGCGTTGCGCGGCATCCGCAGAGGCGAATTGGAAACCAGCAGCACCCGCAGCCCGCAGCGGGTCGCCACCCGGAAGATTTCGTCCTTCACCGGGCAGGCGTCGGCGTCCACGAAGATGCGGGTGGCGGGGAATGCTGCGTCGTCACTTCCGATCATGAGGGTTCCCCAGCCGCGGCCAGCCAGTCCAAGGCCGCTCGCAGGGCCGCCACCTGGGCGGGGTTCCGCAGTTGGTTGGCCTGATCCAGCCCCGAGCGGGCCAGAGTCAGGCAGAGGGAGGCTTCGGGCACCACGCGCAGCGACATCACTTCCAGGATGTGCACCAGGGAGGTGTGGGCCCGGGCGCCGCCCTCCGGGGAGGGCGAAGCACTCCAGACCGCCGCGGGCTTGCCCAGGCCTTCGCCCGAGGAGACCACCCACTCCAGCAGGTTCTTCAGCACCGCGGGCAGGCTGTGGATGTATTCCGGCGTGCTGATGAGCAGGCCATCCGCCGCGCGAATGCGGGCCCGGAGCTCCACCACGGCCGGGGGCAAGGGATCGGCATCCCGCTCGGGGCTGTAGTGGGGCAGCTCGTCCAGGCCCTCCCAGCGGCTTAGTTCCAGGCCGGGCGGGGCAAGCCGGACCGCCTCCTGCAGCAACAGCGAGTTCAGCGACTGGGGCCGAAGGCTGCCGGAGAGGGCGAGGATGTGCATGGAGACTCCGAAGAGGCTCCATTGCACCATGGTCCAGATTCAGCCCGCAGGCTTCGTTCCGGTGGCTAGTTCATCCAATCGCAAATCGGCCTCTTCGAGACTTTCAAAGCATTCTGAGGAGTAACCGCCCTGCTCGGTGATGCGCTCGACCTGAATGCGGCTGATGGGGAGCTTCGCGACGCGGAGGATGGGGCCCACGCCCTTGAGCTTCAGGGAGGCTTTGGCCCGAAGAAGATCCTTGAAGCCGTCCTGGTCGGAGGCGTGGAGGGCGGAGATGTCGGTGATGACGCCGAAGCCCGGGGCCAGCCCGGCGGCCTCGGCCAGGATGGCCTTGATGGCGGTCTGGCGTTCGGGGCCTTCCAGGTGACCAGCCAGGGTGATGTACAGCCGGTTCCTGACGGGGTCGGAAGTCACGCGGAACATGGACCGCGCTTCAGAAGCGGAACGAGTTTGGGGGATTGGCTTCCCAGGTGCCGCCCAGGAGCGTGGTGCGCACGGGCACGCCCGGGGTCTTCACGCCCCGGTGGCTCATGCAGGTGTGGACGGCCACCAGCTGGACGCCCCAGGCGGCCGGGCGCAGGTGAGTCTGCAGGGCCTCGGCGATCTGCTGGGCCATGCGCTCCTGCACCTGCAGGCGCCAGGCATAGGCCTGCACCACGCGCACCAGCTTGCTGAGGCCCACGGTGCCACCCTCACCGGGCAGGTAGCCGATGGTGGCGTGGCCTTCGAAGGGTGCCAGGTGGTGCTCGCAGGTGCTCACGAAGGGAATGCGCTCCAGGATGACCGGCACTGGGGCCAAATCGCCAGCCAGGGGTCTCAGTTCCGCGGCCAGGTCCACGCCGTAGCCCGCCAGTCGCTCAGTCCAGAATTCCGCCACCCGGGCGGGCGTGTCCTGCAACTCGGGCGCAGCGGGATCAAGCCCGAAACTGCGCAGGAGGGCCCGGACGGCGGCCTCGGAGGCGGGGTGGTCGAAGGCAAGGGCGGACGAAGGGGTCATGGTTCCGAGTCTACGCCCCCGGCTGCCTGGTCAGGCCAGGACGTCCATTTGGCCGGCGCCGCCGAAGCCCTGGGTGGCCGGGATGGCGCCATAGGTCTGGGCGGTGCGCTGGATCAATGCCTGGCGCTGGGCGAAGGCCTCGGGGCCGGGACCGCCCGCGCGCGACTGGAGGTTCCCCAGGCGCGGCACCGCGGCCGCATCGCGCACCAGGCCCGCTCCCAGCACCTCGCCCTGCAGGGCGGGGGCTACCTGGGAGGTGACGCCGGCCCCGAAGCGCATGGCGGCCTCAAGCGCGAAATCCTGGTTCAAATTCATGGCATTGAGGCCCTGGGCGGAGGTCAGGTCGCCAGGAACGGTGGCCGGGGGGGCCGAGGGCGGTGCGCTGGAGACATCGGCAGTTTGCCCCGCCGGCGCCGTCGTAGGGTCGGGCGTGGCCGTGGTGCCCGCCGGTGCCTGGGGGGCGGTCAGGGCCGCCAGCAGGGAGCCTGTGGCTTCCGCGGCCAGGCCGGCGCTCCCGGCGGCCGGTTCCGTCAAGGCAGAGAGGGTGGCCGCCTGGAGGTTCCGCTGGAACAGCCCCTGGGCCAGATCCTGGATCCCAAGGGTGGTGGACGTCGAGGTCTTGCTGGTGCCAGCCGGCTGGGGCAGGGCCGGCAAGGGACGCAGGGCACTGGCCGCACTCAAGGTGAGGGGACTGAAGGCGGCAACGGCGAGAGGACCCATGACCCTTCCAGGATAGGCCGATTCCGGCTCCAGGTTTGCCGAGGGACCAAGTAATGCCTGTGGGATCATTGAAACTTCTGGAGGGGTCATGACCGAGAAGGTGAGTTACGCGTCCAGCGGCGTGGACATCAACCGCCAGGACGAGGCGCTCCGTCGCATCAAGCCCCTGGTGAAGGCCACCAAGACCCCAGGCGTGCGTAGCGACATCGGCCTCTTTGGCGGGCTCTTCGACGCCCGGTTCCCCGAAGCCAAGCCCATCCTCGTGAGCAGCATGGATGGTGTGGGCACCAAGATGAAAGTGGCCCGCCGGGCCGGCATCTGGGACACCGTGGGGCAGGATCTGGTGAACCATTGCATCAACGACATCCTGGTGCAGGGCGCCCGACCCCTGTTCTTCCTGGACTACATCGCGGCCCAGCAGCTGGAGCCCGAGGTCATCGAGCACATCGTCAAGGGCATGGCCACCGCCTGCCAGGCCTCCGGGGCCGCCCTCATCGGCGGCGAGCTGGCGGAGATGCCGGGCGTCTACGCCGAGGGCGAAGTGGACGTGGCTGGCACCATCGTGGGCGTGGTGGACGAAGCGGATCTCCTGCCCCGCCTGGACGACATGGCGGTCGGGGACGTGCTTATCGGGCTGCGCAGTTCAGGCTTGCATACCAACGGCTATTCCCTGGCCCGCATGGTCTGCTTCGAGCTGGAGAAGCTCGATGTGAACGACCTCATCCCTGGCACCACGCAGACCGTGGCCCAGGCCCTGCTGGCCATCCACCGCAGCTACCTGGCACCCGTAATGCCCCTCGTGAAGGCGCACAAGCTGGTGGCCATGGCTCATATCACCGGCGGCGGCCTCACGGACAACATCCCCCGTGTGTTGCCCAAGACCCTGGACGCCGAGATCGATACGGCGAGCTGGGAGATCCCGGCCCTCTTCCGCTTCCTCATGGAGAAGGGTCGCCTAGGCATGGATGATGCCCGCCAGGCCCTGAACCTGGGCGTCGGCATGGTGCTGGTGGTGAAAGCCGGGCGTGTGGAGGAGGTCCTCACGCACCTGCACGAAGCCGAAGAACCCGCCTGGGTCATGGGGCGACTGGTGCAGGGCACTGGTGTGGTGAAGTACCGGTAGCTACCCGGAGTGGCGTGCTCGTCATGGACAGTAAAATCAAGGCCTTGACGCGCATGGACAACGTATATACATTCTGGTCATGGACACCACGTTCAAACTCCAGGGGCTGACCTTCGAGTGGGACGCCAAGAAGGCTGTCGCCAACCTTCGCAAGCATCGGGTGTCCTTCGAGCAGGCTTGCGAAGTTTTCCTGGATCCGTTCCTCCAACTTGTGGATGCGACGGATCTCGGCGAGGCCCGGGAAGCGGCCATAGGTCTCACGGAAGAATGGTCATTGATGTTTGTGGTCCATGTCATCCGCCACAGTGAGGCCATCCGCATCATCTCGGCCCGACCCGCCACGCCCTCGGAAAGGAGAAGCTATGAGCATGAATGAACGCATCCTGAAGCGGCTCAAGAAGGATCGCCCCATGACGACCATCAGCATGCGGATCCCTGAAGACGTCATCGAGGATTTGAAGTCACTGGCTCCAGTGCTGGGATTCTCCGGCTATCAGCCACTCATCCGCGCCTACATCGGCCAGGGGTTGAGGAGGGATCTCGTGAAGCTGGACAGCGATCAAGTCAGGCTGGTGGTGGACAGCCTGCGCCGCCATGGGGTCGATGCTCAGGTCATTGCCGAGGCTGTGGCAGAAGCCAAAGCGAAATCAGCCTGAGGAGCCAGCTTGACCCAGGAAATGAGCAAGCCTGCCCGCCACGGCCTGCTGGATCCCTTCCGGGGCATCCTGGCCCTGTGCGTGGCGGTGTACCACCTCAGCGTATGGTTCGGCCTGACACTCTCGGGTTCGGGACTGAACATGGCCACGGCCCGCCTGGGCAACTACAGCGTGGCGGCCTTCTTCGTGCTGAGCGGCTTCCTCTTGTTCCGCACCGCCTCCTGGGCGCGCATCCGGGAGGAAGGCCTGGGCCGGTTCTGGCTGCGGCGCTTCCTGCGGCTGGCCCCGGTGTTCTACCTGGCCTGCGCCCTGAACGTGGCCTTCCACCTGGGCATGGGGCCTGAGCCCACGCCGCGCTTCCTGCTGGAAAACCTCACCCTGACCTTCGGCGCCTTCCACCCCAATCATGCCCTGGTGACCGGCGGCTGGTACGTGGGCCTGGTGGCCCTGCTCTACTTCATCTATCCGGCCCTGGCCTGGCTGCGCGAGCAGCATGGGCCCAGGGGTGGCCTCTTGTTCCTGGCGGCGTTGGCCATGGGCCTCTGGGCCTGGAGCCTGCCCTCCACGCTGCACGGCGTGATGGAACAGCCCCAGTGGAATCGCTTCCACACCTACGTGTTGGCGCCCAACCAGGTCTTCCTGCTGGCCTGGGGCGGGCTGCTGGCGGGCCTGCACGCGACCACGGAGAAGCGGCTGGCACCCAAGGCGGCACTGCTGCTGGCGCTGCCCCTGGTGGCGGCGTTGGTGCTGCCCTGGCCCAAGTTCTTTGATCACCTGGTGGCACTCACCGGCTGGCACCGCTACGGCTACCTGCTGGCGGTCACGGCCCTGGTGGCGCTGGCGGCTTTCACGCGGGGTGCCGAGCTGGGCCCCATTGGAAAGCTGCTCACGCGTCTCGGCGTGTGGAGCTACGGGCTCTACCTGCTGCACCCCTTCACCATGAAACTGGTGGCGCCCCACGTGGCGGGATACCTGGGCTTCAGCCTGTCGCTGGGCCTCGCCATCCTCGCCGCCGCGGCCGCCCACCGCTGGATCGAGGAACCCATGGGGCGGCTAGGGCGCGGCTGATCAGCTGCCTTCGATCCGCGCATAGAAGCTGGTCCGGCGCAGGTTCTCGTCGACCTTGAAGGCCTGTTGCAGGGGCGGGAAGGCGCGCTGCTCGCAATCGGTGCGCTCGCAGAGGCGGCAGGTGACGCCCACGGGCACCGGGGGCTGGTCCAGGCGCAGGCCGTCGGCATAGATTAGATCCTTGGCGTGGCCCATCTCGCAGCCCAGGCCCAGGGCCTGCATGGCGTGCTGGCCGCGGTAGCCGCCCGTGTCCTTCTGGATGGTGCGGGCGATGCAGAAGTAGCGGCGGCCATCGGGGAATTCGCTGATCTGGGTTCGGATGAGGCCGGGCGTGAGGAAGGCCGCGTGGGCATTCCAGCGCGGGCAGGCCCCGGAGAAGCGCGCGAAGCGGATGCCCGAGGCGGAGAAGCTCTTGGAGATGTTCCCCGCGATGTCGATGCGCAGGAAGTGGAAGGGCACCCCCTCCGCCCCGGGCCGCCGCAGGGTCGTGAGGCGGTGGCAGACCTGCTCGAAGCTGGTCTGGAAGCGCCGGGCCAGGATGTCGATGTCGTAGCGCTCGGCCTTCGCCGCCTTCAGGAACAGTTCGTAGGGCATGAGCACGGCGCTGGCGAAGTAGTTGGCCAAGGCCACCCGGGCCAGGGCGCGGGAGGCGCCCGTGCGCAGCAGCGGATGGGTGGTGAGTCGCTCCAACAGCTCGCTGTGCTCGAGCAGCGCCAGCTGGTGGGCCAGCTGGAAGCTGCGGCTGCGTTGGGTGAGCAGCTCGGATAGGCTCAGGCTGCGGCGGTCGGGCTCGAAGCGGCGCAGCAGCCCGGGCCCCTCGGCCATGCGATGGATGCGGACTTGGATGCCCTGGGCCTCGAAGGCCGCCACCAGGCCAGGGTAGGGGTTGTCCGGCGCCAGCCCGGCGGTGGACCAGAGGGCTTCCGCGGCGGTTTCCAGTTCCGGAAAGTGGTTCATGGCCTGCTGGATGAAGTCGCCCACCTCTTCCGAGGGCAGGCGCGTGGCCTCGGGGTCGAAGCCCTGGCCATCACTGAGCTTGGCCGAGAGGGTACCGAGGCTGTCCTGGGCGTGCTGGTAGGCCCGGTAGAGCTCGAAGACGCCCCGGGCCAGGTGGGGGCTGTTCGCCACCAGCTCGCGGACATCCTGGGCCTGAAGGCCCAGGGGGTCAAACAGGGGGTCGCCGAAGACCTCCATGAGGTCATCCGACAGGCGCTGATCCTCCTCCGGGGCCAGGGCTTTCAGGTCCAGGTGGAACTGTTGTGCCAGCCGGATCAACAATGGCGCCGTCAGGGGTCTCTTGTTGCCCTCGATGAGGTTAAGGTAGCTCGGGCTGATGCCCAGAGCCTCCGCCAACTGGACCTGGCTGAGCCCCTCCTGGCGGCGGAGTAGGCGGATCTTGGCCCCGAGACGGGCGGCGGGCTTGGTGGGAGGGGTGGAGGGCATGGGCGCTCCTTTACATTTATTTACAAGTTCAGAATATTTAATTTACAAAAATTATCAGCTCAACCCCTATCAAAACAGCTGTTGGTTGACAAGAGCCAGAATAGGTCAATCTTTGACATAGCGCTACTGCGACCTTTTCAGGAGAACCTATGACCCCCCAGTTTCCCATCCCCCCCATCGAAGACGATTTCGCCGCGCACCGCTGGGAGGGCATCACCCGTCCCTATGGTCCTGAGAAGGTGAAGCAGCTCCGTGGGAGCATCCGCATCGAGCATACGCTCGCCAAGCTGGGTGCCCGCAAGCTCTGGAAACTGCTCCAGAACGAGGAGCCCACCCGGGCCCTGGGCGCCCTCAGCGGCGGCCAGGCGGTGCAGATGGCCAAGGCCGGCCTGCAAGCCATCTACTGCTCCGGGTGGCAGGTGGCCGCGGATGCCAACATCTCGGGCCAGTCCTACCCGGACCAGAGCCTCTACCCCGCCAACTCAGTCCCGATCCTGGTGAAGCGGCTGAACAATGCGCTCCAGCGGGCCGACCAGGTTGAGCATGGCGAGGGCGGCATCAGCCGCGACTGGTTCCTGCCCATCATCGCCGATGCGGAAGCCGGCTTCGGTGGCCCCCTCAACGCCTTCGAACTCATGAAGGGCATGATCGAGGCGGGCGCCGCGGGCGTCCACTTCGAGGACCAGCTCTCCAGCGAAAAGAAATGCGGCCACCTCGGTGGCAAGGTGCTCATTCCCACGGCGCACTTCATCCGCACCCTGGTGGCGGCCCGCCTCGCGGCGGACGTCATGGACGTGCCCGCCCTGGTCATCGCCCGCACGGACGCGGACTCGGCCCGCCTGATCACCTCCGACATCGACGAGCGCGACCGGCCCTTCCTCACGGGTGAGCGTACGCCCGAGGGCTTCTACCGCATCACGGGCGGCGTCCAGATGGCCATCGCCCGCGCCAAGGCCTACGCCCCCTACTGCGACATGATCTGGTGCGAAACTTCCACGCCGGACCTGAAGGAGGCCAAGGAATTCGCCGAGGGCGTCCACGCCGAATTCCCCGGCAAGCTGCTGGCCTACAACTGCTCGCCCTCCTTCAACTGGAAGAAAAAGCTTTCCGACGGCGAGATCGCCACCTTCCAGAAGGAACTGAATGCCCTGGGCTACAAGTTCCAGTTCATCACCCTGGCGGGCTTCCACAGCCTCAACCACGGCATGTTCGAACTGGCCAACGCCTACCGCACCGAGCACATGACCGCCTACTCGCGCCTGCAGGAAGCCGAGTTCGCTTCCGAAGCGAAGGGCTACACCGCGACCAAGCATCAGCGCGAAGTGGGCACCGGCTACTTCGACGAAGTGGCGCAAGCCATCAGCGGCGGACTGGCCTCCACCCTGGCCCTGGCGGGTTCCACCGAGGCCCAGCAGTTTCATTAGGCACTGTTAGCCCGAGGCGACCCGAGCCGGCCAGGGGAACCAGCGCCAGCAAGAGGACCCCCCCCCGGCTGACGCGATTCCAGCGACGGGTCATGCTCACCGTGACTCCGATTACGGATCTACTTGGGGCCGACCGCCTTCTTCTGGTCTGCCAGCGTCTGGTCGCTGATGACGCCTTCCCTCTTGGCCGCAGGCTTCGCTGACGTAGCGGCGTAGGCCTTGCCGGTGTGGTGGTAGGTGAGGTACTCACCGAAGAAAATGGCCATAAGATCGGCGCGCTCCTTGAAGTAGGCGAAGCCATGCTCAGCGCCATCCTTCAGGTTGACGTCCACGCCGGGCAGATCCCGCAGAGCCTGGGTGCTCGCGATGGCCTCCTTGTCGTCGGTGGAGGCGAGTACCAACACCGTGGCGCGACCACGTACCTGGGCACTCTTCAGCTTCTCCAGAGCGCTGTCTCCGAAGGCAAGGGCCCCGGCGGGACTGAGGCAGAGGATGGCCACGGGCTTCACCTCGGGCGAGGCCAGAATCACCGAGAAGGCCCCTACGCTGGCACCGGCCAGGCCGATGCGGCGGCCATCGACGCCGGGCTGTTTCCGGAGCCATGCGGCAGCCTGGGCCAAGTCGGCCGGGATCTGATCGAAGCCGACGGCCTTGGCCGAGGCCACGAAGTCGCTGGAGACCGCCACCTCGGCGCCCCCCTTCTGGGTGCTGGCGCCTTGGCCGCGCAGGTCCAGCGCCAGGGTGCCGATGCCGCGGGCGGCCAGGCGTTCGGCCAGGGGCGCCCAGCCGGAGCGGTTCGAACGGAACTGATGGGCCAGGATCACCACCGGAGCCTTCCCCTTGGCGGCGGGCAGCGTCAGCGTGCCTTTGAGGGCGAAGCCGTCGGCGCTCGTGAGGGCCATTTCGGTGGCGGCGGGGGCCGCAACCAGGGTCAAGGTTGCCAGGGGGGCCAGCAAACGGAACGTGCGCATGGGGACCTCGAAAAAGTGACCCACTCTAACACGCATGAAGCCTTGCCTTTGTGGGGTATAAAAGAGGCCTCCCGTTCTTTCGAGGTGCCCATGTCCGCCGAAACCCCCGATGCCATCCTGCAGGAGACCAAGCGCCGCATGCATGCCTCAGTGGAGGCGCTGAAGAAGGAGATGGCCACCATCCGCACCGGGCGGGCCAACGCCAGCCTGCTGGACAACGTCCACGTGGACTACTACGGGTCCGTGGTGCCCTTGAACCAGCTGGCCACCATCTCTGTGCCCGAGGCGGGGCTGCTGGTGGTCCAGCCCTTCGACAAGAGCGCCATCAAGGCCGTGGAGACGGCCATCCTAAAGTCGGACCTGGGCATCAATCCCGGCAACGACGGCAACGTGATCCGCCTCCCCATCCCCATGCTCACGGAGGAACGCCGCCGGGATCTGGTCAAGGTGCTGCACCGTCTGGGCGAAGAGATCAAGACCGGCGTGCGCAACATCCGCCGGGATGCCAACGAGGACGTGAAGAAGCTCGAGAAGGCCAAGGAAGCCCACATCTCCGAAGACATGGCCAAGAAGGCCCTGGAGGACATCCAGAAGCTCACCGACGCCCACACGAAGGAGATCGACGAGGCCATGAAGCACAAGGAGGCGGAGATTCTGAAGGTCTGACCCCGCCGGGTGGCGGAGCGTGCTGCACTGCAGCGCGCGAAGCCGGGACCCGGCGAGGGTCAGAATAGTGTCCGTGTGGGTCGCCACCTGGTCGGCTCTACTGCTTGCTCCGGAGCTCCGTGCCCAGCCTTCCAGTTCTGCTGCTCCTCATGCTCGCCGCGCTGCTGGCGGGTTTCGTGGACGCCATCGTGGGCGGCGGCGGCCTGATCACCGTGCCGGCCCTGATGCTCGCGCTGCCAGCGGGCACGCCGTTGCCCACGCTGCTGGGCACGAACAAGGTGGTGGCCGTGACCGGGGCCACCATGGCGGCCGGCAAGTTCCTGAGATCTGGAACCCTCGCCTGGCGGGAGATGGTAGGCCCGGTGTTGGCGTCGGCTTTGGGGGCCATGGGCGGTGTTTGGCTCACGTACCGAGTGCACGGCGACTTCCTGCGTCCGGTCATGCTGGGCCTGCTGGTGGTCATGCTGGCGTTCACCCTGCTCAAGCCAGACCTCGGGAAGCTCCACGCGCCGCGCTTCGGCCTCAGCCACCAACGAGGCTTGGCCGCGCTCATCGCCTTCTGCCTTGGTTTCTATGACGGCTTCTTCGGTCCTGGCGTGGGCTCGCTGCTGATCTTCCTCTTCGTGGCCGTCCTGGGCTTCGACTTCCTGCGCTCCTCGGCCCTGGCCAAGAGCGTGAACTGGGCCTCGAACCTCACGGCCATGGCGCTCTTCGTGTGGCAGGGGAGTTGGCTCCCCTCCGTGGCGCTCAGCATGGCGGCGGCCAACGGCGTGGGGGGCTACTTGGGCGCGCGGGTGGCCCTCAGCCGTGGCAGCGCCTGGGTGCGGGGCGTGTTCATCGCTGTGGTGGGGGCGCTGATCCTGCGCCTGGGCTGGCAGCTCCTGCGTGCCTGAATCGGGTTATGCTGGGCTCTCCATGCCCATTCCCCGCCACCGTCCATTCGCCTGGGACATCCTCTTCCGCGCGCTGAGGTTCTTCTACCTGCTTTGGGGTGGGATGCTGTTGTCGACCCTGGCTTTCTACGGTCGGCTCAAGCTGCCCCCGCCGTTCTGGCATTGGCCCAACCTCTGCCGGGCCCTCATGGGTCCCTGGGGCCGGGCGCTGGCCCTGGGCTTCGGCCTGGTCATGTGCCTGGCGGCCCTCCTGGAGGTCTGGGAGTTGGTGGATCGTCTGCTGGTGCGGTTCATGGGCGAGTCGGATCACCAATCGGATCTCTCCTCTTGGTGAATCGGCCGCTTTTGGCGATCCTGGAGGCTTGGGTTTGAACCCTTTCCGGGTTCGGGCCATTCAAGAAGCATGTCGTCGGGAGGCTCGGGGTATGGCCCAAGAGGTTCGTGGAGTAATCGGGATGGCACTGGTGCTGGGCGTGGGCGCCCTGCCGGTCGCTGCCCAGAGCATGGCGCTGCCGGCCTCGGAACCGGTCGGCATTGCCAGGAGCGGCGCCCAGGTGGCCTACGGCTACAGCCTGGAGGCCGCCGCCGCCAACCCCGCGCTGCTGGCTTCGCTCCGGGAGAAGAGTGGCGTCTACCTGGCGGCGGGGATCGAATTATCGTCCATCCAGCAGAGCCTGGAAGCCAACCAGGTCACCAACTTCAGCACGGACCGCAACCGTGGCCTGGGCGCCTTCGGCCTGGCCCTGCGCTGGTCGCCCGCCCTGACCCTCGGGCTGAAGGTGGACGAGCCCTACGAGCGTCACGCGAAGCTCCTGGACCAAGCCCCTAGCCGGTACCTCGGCGATGGCATCGACATCTCCACCCATCGGCTGGAAGGGCAGGCGGCCTGGGCCTTCAGCCCCAATCTGTCCCTGGGCATCGGCCTGGGCGTGGCCCGGCTCGGTTTCGAAACCACCAATGTCGTGCGCGTCGGCGTGCCGGTGTATCCCACGAGCGTCGTCAATGGCCTAGTGGAACAGCGCATTGGCGAGAGCGGGAGCAAGGTGGTCCCCAGCTACTCACTGGGCCTGCGCTGGGCCCTCAATCCCCGCTGGACCTTCGGCTTCACCCACCAGTCCGGCTTGAAGGGCGACCTGGATCTCAAGGCCGGCTTCCGGAACACGAACCTGGGCTATTCGGCCAATGATGGCCTGAGCACCGCCTCTCTTGGCACCGGCACCCGGGCCGCGACCCTGCTGGCCAACTCGCAGGTCACCAGCGGCCAGGGAAACCTGGAACTGCCCTCCCAGACGACCCTCGGCGTGCGGCACCGCCTCACGCCCATGATGACCTGGGAGGCCGATCTCCGCTGGACCTCGGCCAGTCTGCGGGTACCCACCTTCGCGGCAGTGCAGACGCCAGCGGGCACGGTGTCTTCCCCCATTGAATTGCCCCATGGCCGCAGCTACCTGGGCCTGCACCTCTCTTCCGAACTGGAACTCGGGAAGTTCTGGACCCTGCGGGGTGGCCTGGCCTTTGACCAGCGCAGCGTCGATGCGACCGTGGCGGAACCCCTGCTGGGTGGCTCCCGCACGGCCGCCTTCTCCATCGGGGCGGGCTACAAGGTCTGGGGCGGGGAACTGAACCTGGGCTACCAGTACCGCCAGAGCGAGGACCAGGACACGCGCAACCTGGACGGCGTGTGGAGTTCCACGGGCTTCCGTGCCGTCGGAACTCGCGTCCGCATGGAGGGCATGGGCCATCTCATGGCCATCGGCTTCAAGAAGACCTTCTAGTGGTGCCCACGCAAAATAGCCCGATCATCCGTCACGCCCGTGGGCACCACGTGGCGGGGGTCTGGGGGCACGCCAGTGCCCCCAGTGGGGTGACAGCCCTGGCGCGTCTGCGCGCAAGGGCGCCAGAGGGGCCATGCCCCGATGGAAGTGCACCTCGCCATCAACCCATTGATCCAGGTCTCTCAGGCGAGGTGCACTAGCCATGCTGTACCCCGGTCCCCATGCCTGCGAAGAGGCTCTGGTGCGTGGAGAACTGCACGCCCTCTGGGTCGCTCCCGCGGCCTTCGGACGGGTGGCGAAGCTGCTGGCGGCGGCCCACGCCGCGGACGTGGTGGTCCATCGCGAACCCATGGAGAGCCTCGATCGCCGCAGCCAAGGGTTGCGCCATCAGGGCGTGCTGGGCGAGGGGGGGGCCTTCGTCTACACGGCCTTCGAAGACCTGGCGGCCAGCGTGCGGGAAAAGGGTGACACCGCGCTGGTGTTGGCCCTGGATGGCATCACCGATCCCCACAATCTGGGCGCCATCCTGCGCTCCGCCGCCGCGGCGGCCGTGGACGGCATCGTCCTCCCCGAGCGCCGCTCCGCCATGGTGAACGAGACCGTCATCCGCGCCAGCGCGGGCACGGCGGGGCGGGTGCCTGTGTGCCGGGTCGTGAACCTGGGCCGTGCCCTGGACGACCTGAAGGAAGCCGGGGCCTGGATCTATGGTCTGGCCGCCGGGACGGGCAGCCGCGACTACCTGGACGAGCCCTTCGACCGGGGCGTGGTGCTGGTCATGGGCGCTGAGGGCGAGGGGCTGCACCAGAAGATCCGCGAACGCTGCGACGGCCTGCTGCACATTCCCATGCCCGGCGGCATCGACAGCCTGAACGTGTCCGCGGCGGCGGCGGTGACGCTCTTCCGCGTGCTCGCACGGCGGGGCGCCGCTTCCTCCTGAGGGCCGATGGCCTCTTCGGAAGTTTCCCCTTGAGGGCATTCCGTTGCCGTGATACCTTTCGAGTTCCCTGTTAGGAAAGCCCTGCCTCGCAGTGCCCCTGACACGGAATCCCGATAGGGGTTCCCATGGGGTGCTTTCCCGGAATTTCGGGAAGGATTGACAAGCCCCGGGAGGGGCGCCGGACAAGCATGCCGAGATGGCCGAGTGGTTAATGGCAGCAGACTGTAAATCTGCCACGCAACGCGTTACGGAGGTTCGAATCCTTCTCTCGGCACCAGTCCTCCGGAG
>JBBQHW010000027.1:0-33860 GCA_038324335.1 Holophagales bacterium | reverse complement strand
GACCCTGGCCCGGAGGATTTGGCTCGCTGCTTCCTCGCGTGGGCCAATCACTGCGCACGGGCAGGCCTGATCTACGAGCAGCCCTGCAAACGCGAATGCCGCGGCTATCAAGCCCCGGACGGGAAATTGCGGATCGAACTGCACAACATCTACCACCACCTAGCCACCTTCTCCGTGACGGCCAAACGCGTGACCAGGTTGGATGAGGTGCTCCAGTGACGATCAAGGAACAAGCCAAGGCCCGAAGGCTCGAGAAGACCGCCTAGACTGAGACAGGCGCGGCTAGGGTAGCTCCCGAAACGCCAGGTCCCCTCCTGGTTGCCGCGCCTCCTAAAAGGGGCACCGAGGGGGGTGCATGTTCACGGCCGATACGGACCTTGATCGCCTGAAAGAAATGCTGGGGAGGCTGCCGAAGAAGCAGGCTAAATCAGCGGAAATAGACTGGACGAACATCTCCATGGAAGCAATGCGCTACCGCCAGAAAGTCACCGAGTCTTCGGCCACAGCGCAGGATGAGAAGAAGGTCCAGCCCTGGGAAATTGAGAAGGAAATCTTAGCTATCGCCACCGATGCACGGAACCTGCGGGAGCGCCTGGCTAGGGTCACACGCCCTGTGCTGAACGTAATCGAGAATGAGGCAAACCCCTCTCCCGATGTGGCAGACCCTTTCCCTTGGTTTCCAATTGGGAGATACAAATTCGACTCAGATGGAGTTCCTGAACCACAAGAGCCCTGGTGGGGACACGACAACATGAGGGAATACGAGCTGGAGGCTTTGGCCGTCTTCTTGGAATCGGCCGCGGGAACAGTCGCGCAGAGGAAGAAGAATCCCCGCGGCCCCCGTCCCTTGACTGACGCCACGATTTATCGAGAAAGAGCGAAAAACTTCCTGATCGCCGACCTGCATCTAAATATTTTCGTCTTTCACGAGCGCCCCCTCTCTCACGTCCTCCCCATCGTTCAGGTGGTCCATGAGTGGGCCACGGGAGTCCCGGTAGGCAAGGAATGGGGGGAGACAGAACTGGACCGGGTAGAAGCACGATGTGGTGTGGCCTTCTGATTTACCCGGAATGCCGCCATAAAAAGAATGTCGGCATTCCATTCTGGAGGGTTTGTTTCATCGACTAGATCCTTCCAGTGAGCCCCCGCGGTGCAGGTGCGACCTGGAGAAAGCATGACGAGCAAGAAGGACTCGAAAAAGGAGAGGCTCCAAAACGTCCACCGGTTGGCCTGGTCACTTGACGAAGCCTCTGTGGCCACGGGGCTGAGCATCTCTGGCCTTCGCCGCGCGATCAGGGCCGGCAACCTTGAAGTAGTGCGGGTGCGAAGGCGCACACTCATCCTGGATGAGATCCTCAAGGCCTGGCTTGCCAGCCATTCCCTGCCAAAAGCAGGTTGACCCATGGCGGACGAATCGGAAGGACCTCGGCCGGAGAGGCTGAGCAGTGATTCAAACGACCCCCGGATGCCCTCACGCCTCAGGGCTGGAATCGGAAGGACCCTGGCCATCATCGAAGGCGATCGCCCATACACCGTGCTCCGGGTAGCTGGTCGAAAAACCTTTGCTGGTGTGCAGCTTTTTTCGATTCAAACGATCCGCAGATCCGACCGCATCCCGACCACCTGGATCAACCTCAGCCCAGAAGAGGCCAGGCAGGTCAAGGCGCTCCTCGACGCATGGCTGGAGGGGTGATGGGCCTCGACTTTCCAGCGATCGGCCGCGCGGCCCTGGACCGTGCTGAATTCCTCGTCCCCACCTGGTGCCCCGTTGGCCGGCGCGAGGGTGACGAATGGGTCACCAAGAACCCCCGCCGGGACGACCGGAAGGCCGGGTCGTTCTCAATCAACCTGAAGACCGGCGTGTGGAAGGACTTCGCAGCCGATGACGGCGGCGGGGATCTGGTATCCCTCTATGCCTTCCTCTTCACCCATGACGACCAGGGCGAGGCGGCCCGGGCCGTGGGCAGAGAGACTGGAACCATCACGCCCGATGCGCCCAAGGCCCCCAGGAGGACAACCGCGGGCGCCACAGTGCCCAAGACGGCCCCCCGGCCTCCAGCGACTCACCACGAGCTGGGGGCCCACAGCGGGGAGTGGATCTATCGCAGCGACGGCGGGGAGGAGCTCTACCGCGTCCGGCGCTATGACACCCCCAACGGAAAGGAATACCGGCCGCTGAGCTTCAAGGATGGGAAGTGGGCTTGGGGTTATCCCTCGGAGCCACGCCCCCTCTATGGGTTGAACCGTCTGGCGGATCCCAACAAGGGCACGGTCCTGGTCGTGGAAGGTGAGAAGGCGGCGGACGCCGGGGTGAGGCTGTTCCCCTCACTGGCCGTGGTCACCTCCCCGGCCGGCGCCAAGGCTGCGAAAAAGGCAGATTGGACGCCCCTACAGTTCCACGAGGTGGTGATCTGGCCGGATCATGACGGGCCCGGGCTGGGATTCGCCGGGGAGGTGGTCGCCGAGCTCAAGAAGCAGGGCATCGTGGCCCGCGTTGTGGACATCCCGAAGACCTGGCCCGATAAGTGGGACCTGGCTGATGCCCCGCCTGCCGGCGTGCTTCCTGACACCCTCCAGGGGATGATCGACGCCGCGGCGCCATGGGCTGGTGAGCCACCCTCGTCCGCAGGCACGCCCGCACCCGCGCCCCTCCGCCTCCTGGACACCAGCGAGTGGGGCATCCGGAAGCCGACACCCTTGACCTGGTATCTGGAGGGCCTCGTGCCCCAGGGGCAGCCCGGTCTCCTGGCCGGCCGCTCGAACTCTGGGAAGAGCCTGTTCGGGATCCAGTTGCTTCAGGCGGGCGCCCTCGGGTGCGGCCTATTCGGTCTGCCCGGACCTGGCGGCCCGCGGTTCAGCCTCTACGTCTCCATGGAGGACGGGGAGGAGGAGCTTGAGCGACGGTGGGCCAGGTGCCTGGCGATCACCTCCGAGGATCATCGGGACTGGTCGGCGGATCACGTCCGGCAGATCCAACGCAATGTCCAACCACTCATTCCTGACTGGGCTTCCCCTTGTTCGAAGACCCTCTCCCACCTCGTGGAAATGATCGAAAGGGTATTTCGACAAAATCGCCCTGTTGATGTTGAGCCTGGGCTTATCCTCCTGGACACCCTGGCCGCCCTGGCTGAAGGCGAAGAGAACAAGGCGGAGGTTCAGCAGGCATTCTGGGCGGCCTGCCACCACATCACGGTAGCCACAGGTGCCACGGTGATGGCCCTCCACCACACCAAGAAACCTCTCGGGGTGAAGCCCCCCACTATGACCGAGCGCATGTCCTTCGACTTCATCCGGGGCAGCTCTGCCATCGTCGCCGGGGCCCGGTTCGTCCTCCAGATGGAGCCTATCCTTCAACAAGAGGGTGAGGCCCTGGGCCTAGACGCTGACCGGGTGGCCGCGGGGAACTACCCAGTCCTGGGCCTGTCGAAGCAGGTGAGCGGTCCCAAGGGTGACTGGTTGCTTCTGGAGCAGAGGACATCCCAGGAGCAGGGGGGCGGCTTCTTCACTCCGCATCCGGACGCGGACCACCTGATCACCCACATGAAGGGGAAGGGCGCCCGGAAAAAGCTGGGGCAGCTCGAGGCCCTGCTGTTGGATATCCACCAAGGCATCACGGACACGTCCGCCCTGGTCAATCGGCACTGGCCCGACCTGGGCCCAGAGGATGGCAAGAAGAAGTTGAAAGGTGCTCTGGCCGACATGCGCCGGCGTAATCGGCAGTGGCTGAAGGCCGGATCGATGGAGCTGACCGCCCCCGGCTTCATGAAGGCCCAGGCGCTGGGCATGCCCGAGTCAATTAAGTCCGGGTTGGATGCCGTCCAACTGTCCAACCCGGAAACAGATGGGGCCAGCAATGACGCGGCTTAGGAATGGGTTGGATTGTCCAACCTGTCATCCAACCCCCCCCTCATGGCCAGGGATGGAACGGGTGGACCGCGCCTCAAAAGCGGTTCCCCGGTCCAGGCATGAGGGCGCCAAGGTTGGATGGTTGGATAACCCCGTAGGGGGAAACCATCCAACCGTCCAACCTGGAGGACTGAGTCAGGGAGCACGGCAGCAACCCCCGAAAAAGGGGGCCATAGGCCTCTTGCCTGAAGGCCTGTCGCACGGCGTGCGGGGGAGGTTTGCCAGGGAACACAAGGCTTTTGACCACACGGCATGCGCCGCTGATGGTCGGACAGCTCGCACGTTCCAGAAAGACTACACGATCACCAATCCCGTTGTGTTTACTGTCGATCCCAGGCTGGGCCTGCATCTTCCTGGCGTGCCCTGCCCTTCCCTGCACAACCCGACAACTTGCAATCCTCAGGCCCACCTTCCAGGGGCAGGCGGTGCGGCATGAGGCGCCGGGAACCCCAGACGTTCGGATGGTCGGCAACCTCTGAGCAGATCCGCGTGAGCCTTGAGCTATTCACCCCGGCTGAGCTGGAGGCCCGGGCCCGCCGTGAGGCGCGGAAGGCCCAGCAGCGGGCCAAGGAAGCCGCCAAGGGCCCGTCCCTCTTCGAAGACACGGAGCAACCATGAAAATCGTTTGGACAGTTCCCAACCCCGAATCCCTGATCTACGTCCGGGTCCATCTCGAATCAACTCCCACTCGAGCGAGACCGATCAAGGGGCCGATTGCCAATGGCCAGGTGGTCGGTTACGAGGTTCTACCTCCCACGGTGGAGGGTAGACACAGGCGTTTCGAGCGCCGGGTATTCACGGTCCGATCCTATGACCGCTGCAACGAGCCCGAAGGCACCTACAAGCCCCCTTGGATGCCATCCGAGGCGGTTCTAGTGTCCGAACTACTGGAGGCCGCCTTGGCCCCTTCCAGGGAGATGGCCCAATGACCCCCAAGCCCCTCGACCAGCAGCTGCAGGAGCACCAGGTCCAGCGTCCGGAGATGCCCCGCGGTCTCCATCCTGACGACCCGGACTTCATCCAGTGGTATCACGTCTTCAGCACCTGGGCAGACCTGAAACAGCGCCTCCAGGCCCGCCTGACGGCCCGGGACCATTACCACGAGGTGAAGGTGACCAAATCGGCCTTTGGTGACAGGAAGGGCACCAGGGGAGGCGCGGAATGATCGTCTCGCTTCTCGATACCAGCAGCTCAACCGGGAGAGATCCGCTTGAGGTCCGCATTCAGCCCGCCCTGGATCGCATGAAGCTTGCCGAGCGGTTCCTTGCAACCTGGAGGAACAAGGGCTTGTGCCCACGGGCGGTCTGGTCCCCGCATGTGGAGATCCAGAGCAGCGCCGGTGAGACGCTCTCCCATCCCGTCGGCTGCCTGCCTGAGTTGATCTGGTTGCTCCGGCGGGAGACAGAAGACTGGACCGTCATGGGGCGGGGCGGGATTGTCTTCAAGAACAGCGGAGGCGTGGCATGAGCGAGCGCTGGATCACCTGTGAGGTTGCGGCGGCCCGGATGAACCTGGGGGTTGATTACTTCCGCGCCCGCTTCTGCCCCCGCGAGGATGACCCTGGGTTCTTCTCGTGGCGGCAAGTTACATACCCCAGTGGGAGGCGGCGAATCGAGATTCAGGACGAGGATTTCACCGCTTGGCTCAAGAGTCTGGAGCGCGTGCCCACAATTCAGCGCGACACAGCCTAATTTAGCCTAATTCAGCACGACACAGCGCCTTGTCTTAACCCGAAACGATCAGAACCTAGATTTCAAGGAGCCCGGCCCATGCCTTCTAACCCTCGGGATATGCACGTTCTCCTGCCAGTGGCGGGTCGGGTGAAAAGGTTGGTTTCATTCGTTCGGGACGCCACCGGCAAAGTCACAGGCATCGAGCTTGTGAAAAACGCCCAACCAGAGGCAGTCAAATTGGCGGTCTTCAGGTCCAGGATGCGGGTCGAAGAACCCCTTGCCAAGCTCGTCACCAGTTCTGACCTGGCCAAGCGCAGGTCAGAGCCCAACGCCACGCCGATCTGGGCCATCCCGGAGAAGGCGACGCAGGAACTGGTTAAGCCGACGCTGGCCAGCATGCACAAGAGGGACCAGGCGCGGTTCATGAAAGCCATGGAGCTTCTGGAAGAGTTCCCAGGTCTCGCCATGCTGGCCTGGGATTCAATCGAAAAATGCGCGACCTATGCGGACCTACTTGACGCAATTAGCGTGATCACCGCGGACAACGTCACGGTGCACCGCCCAGCGCCCAGGCCCGTGAAAAACCACTTCGACTACCTGAAGATGTAACCCCCCCCCCACCTTTCTGAAAGGAACACCGCCATGTCTCTCACCATTCTCCAGGCCCTCGTGTTGAAAGACTACCTCTGTGAGGTGGCGAAAAACCACACCCTGGACGGCGTAGCCGATCCTCGCGAACGGGCTGCCCTCCACCTAAAACGCCTCGCACCCCAGAAAGCTGAGATCCAGAGCGCCTTGTTGCTTTGTGACCTGGCTGAGGCCGCCTTCAGTAGCGCCGCGATTCAGGCGGAAGCCAGGGCCGCGGACGTCGCTAGGGCTACCCAGACCCGACAGGACGCCACCAAGAAGCGGGCAAGCGATCAGGGGATCATCGCCGGGCTGCGCTCGCAGATCCGGGTAGAGATGGAGAACCGCAAGCGTGGCATCCCCCCCCAGCAGGACGTTCTCAGCGCCCAGGCCCGCCTTGCCGAATACGAGAATAATTTCATCCGCGACTACGGCGTTCCCGTCGCGCTCTAGGCCATTCCATGAATCCCTGGCCCGGTCGCCGCTACCTGGTGGCCGGGCCCCCTCGGAGACTTCAAACCATGAAGAAGGTCGTTCCCCTGGAGACGCGCCCCGAGGTCGATTGGGATGCTGTTGAGCGCCTCTACCGGGCCGGGAGGATGAGCGTCCGGACCATCGCAGCGAAGCATGGCACAGCGCCCAGCACCATCATTTCCAGGGCGAAGCGGGGTGGCTGGGTCCAGGGTGCGCAGGCGACGAAACGTCAGATCGTGGCTGATGCCATGGCCGGCGTGGTGGCCGGGCTGAAGCCTCAGGAGTTGAAGCGCAGCCAGGAGAAGGCCATCGCGGACGACCTGGATGACATGGACACGGGCCTCAACACCTTCCGCACTGTCCTGAAGGCGATGCGGCACGCCGCGGACCTGCTGGGGGTGGAAGACCCGGACCCGAAGGTGGCAGACATCATCGTGAAGACCGCGGACAGGGCCGTGGATGGCATCCGGAAGATCCGAGGCCTGGACGACCCCAAGAAACCCCTTTCCCAGGACGAGTTACATGCCATCATCGCGGACTTCACAGGCCAAAATGGATCGCCTAGCCCTGCTGACCCCCCTTCAGAGGCGGCAGGTCATTGACGAGCTGAAGCGGCTCAAGAAGGGGTGGAAGCCCTTTCCTGGACCCCAGACCGAGGCCTACCACAGCCCGGCGGACATCACGCTGTATGGCGGGGCGGCCGGTGGTGGGAAGACAGACCTCCTGCTGGGGGTGGCACGCTGGGAGCATCAGCAGAGCATCATCTTCAGGCGCGTGTTCCCCAACCTGCGGGGCATTGAGGTCCGGGCCAGGGAGATGTTTGCCCCTGAGGATGGCTACAACGAATCCCTCCACCGGTGGAAGTTCAAGGACGGCCGTCAGGTCGAATTCGCTTCGCTCCAATACGAAAAAGACGTGTCGAACTTTCAAGGCCAACCACATGACCTGTATGGATTTGATGAGATAACTGAATTCAGCGAGATTCAATTCCGGTTCGTCATCGGCTGGAACCGATCCACCAAGAAGGGCCAGCGCTGCCGGGTCATCGCCACGGGGAATCCCCCGACTTCGACAGATGGGCTGTGGGTCATCCAGTTCTGGGGACCATGGCTCGATGAAAACCACCCGAACCCGGCCAAGCCGGGGGAGCTGCGCTGGTTCACCACCATCGGCGGCCGTGACCAGGAAATGCCGAGCGGGGATCCGGTGGAGATCGACGGTGAGCTGGTGACCCCGCTCTCCCGGACCTTCATCCCGGCCCGGGTCCAGGACAACCCGGCCCTATTGGGGACCAACTACCTGGCCCAGCTCCAGGCCCTCCCGGAGCCGCTGCGCTCGAAGATGCTTTATGGCGACTTCCTGGCCGGCGCCGAAGACTCCATTTCCCAGGTGATCCCCACCGAATGGGTGAAGGCGGCACAGGACCGTTGGACTGAAGACGGGCATGTGGGGAACGCCATGTCCTGCCTTGGTGTGGACGTGGCCCGCGGTGGCAAGGACAAGACGGTCATCACCCCTCGGCATGGGAACTGGTTCGGGCCCGCCTGGTCCTACCCCGGCAAGGCTACCCCGGATGGGCCCGCCGTTGCCGCGCTGGTCCTGGAGCATGTCCAGCCGTGCGCCGTGGTTCAGGTAGACATCATCGGCGTGGGTGGGTCCGTTTACGACTTCCTGAAGGACCGGGAGGGCCTTTGCGTGGTGCCCATCAATGGCGCCTCAGCCTCACCCGCCAAGGACAAGTCCGGCATGATCGGCTTCTACAACCTGCGGGCCGCGAACTGGTGGAAGCTCCGAGAAGACCTGGATCCATCCAGCGGGCAGGACCTGGCGCTGCCTCCTGATCCCGAGCTGCGGGCGGACCTCTGCGCTCCCACCTGGAAACTCACGGCACGCGGGATCCTGGTGGAAGCCAAGGAAGACATCATCGCCAGGATCGGTCGCAGCCCAGACAAGGGCGACAGCCTGGTTTATGCCCACGCTCAAATCGTCAGGCCCGGGATGGGCCTTTGGAACTACATGGTGGAAGCTCTAGAACTCAACAGTTAACCCCCTCTCCTTTGCCGGCATGCCCGGCCCCACGGAGGCACCATGACCAACCAAGCCCAGATCGAAGGCGTCAAGCTCACCCTGCGGGGCCGTGAATTTTTGGTCCACCCGCTGGGTATCAAGGCTCTCCGCAAGCTCACCAAGCGAGTGGGCACGCTAGCCGACCTTGGAGGTGGTGCTGCCTTCGAGGCCTGGTTCCGCTGCCAAACGGGTGAGGGCCCGGACCCAGCGTAGACTCAGCGCATGACCAAACGATCTGGCATCCCTGGCCTGGCCTTCTCCTGGAGGCGGGCCCTGGGCATCTCAGCGGCCCAGGCGCGGCTATCCCGGCAGATCGGTGTGCCCCTGTCCCGGAGCGGGCGACAGCGCAAGGTAGGCAGGGGGATGGGATGTGGCGTCCTGGTGGCCACCATCGGGGCGGGTGCGGCCCTGCTGAGGCTGCTTTCCTAGCCAATCTGCGTGATCTCCATCACGACCCGGGGCAGGGCCCTGCCCTGCTGCTGTTGTATATCTATCGTGCATCATTAAAAAAGAGCCACCTGTGAAAGTGGCTCTAAGTGTTGATATTGCTGGAGGCGCCGATCGGAGTCGAACCGATGCATACGGGATTTGCAGTCCCGGGCCTTACCACTTGGCTACGGCGCCTTGCGTTGGTGCGGTTGAGGTTTCAAACGGCCCGGGCCGCGTTAGCGGCCCGGGTGGTGGAGCGGGTGATGGGATTTGAACCCACGACTTCAACCTTGGCAAGGTTGCACTCTACCACTGAGTTACACCCGCATGAGAGATCAAGACTAGCAATGGCGCGCCATCCGGTCAACGGCCAATTTCATTCCCCGGACTTCGACCGGTAGGCCTCCACTCCCGTGGCGGTGTCGCCGGAGCAGACCGCACAGAGCCCAAACAGCATGAGCTGATGGCGGGTGATCTTGAATCCCGACAGGGCCCCCAGGTTGCTCAGCGATTCATCGAGTCCGCAGGCATTCACCTCGGCGGTGCAACCGCAACGCTCACATTGGAGGTGGTGGTGGTGGTGGCGGGAGTCACAGCGGACGAAGCGCATGACCTGGTCGGAGCCGAGGATGCTTTCCGCCCAACCCTCTTGCACGAACCGCTCCAGATTCCGGTAGACCGTGGGCAGGCCTGACCGGCGCTCCGGCACGCGCTCCCAGATCTCCTCCACCGTCAAAGGGCGATCGGATTCCTTCAGGACGCGGAGGATGCCCTCGCGCTGCGGTGTCTGCCGCATGCCGGCGGCACGGAGAGAAGGCGTGGGTGAAGCGGCAGAGTCGGCCATGGCCATAGGATGGCAGATTCGGGCACCATGGTTGCCATGCTCCAGAGTACCTTGGGCCGCATGCGGGCGCCGGAGTCCAGCGCCCCCTTCCTGCCCCTCTCCTTCCGGCTTTTCGCCAGCTTCGGCCTGCTGCTGCTGCACCTCGCGCTGCCCGCGGATGGGCGCGCCGCGGGTCCAGGCGAGCCCCTCTACCTGCTGGCCCTCCTGCTGCTGCTGGCCGAGGCGGCCTGGGAATCCGGCCGCGGGTTGCGGGCGATGGATCAGCTCTTCCCGACGCCCCGGATCGCCTGGATCCGCTGGAACCTCGCCCTGGATCTGGCCCTGGTCACCCTGGTCATCGCCTTCCAGGGGGTGGCGCAAGAACGCTTCTCCACGCTCTACATCTTCCCCGTGCTGGCCTCTGCCTTCTACCTGGGCACGCTGGAAATCGTGTGGGTCGGCGTCCTGTCCGCTCTCACGCATGTCCTGTTGGTGCTTGGCTTCACCACGGGCTGGATCACCCCCTTCGGACTTTCCAGGGAGATCGTCGATCTGGATGCCAACCGACTTCCCTTCCTCCTGGGCATCGCCTCGCTGCAGATCTTCGCCGCCACCCTCGTGGTGGTGCTGATCCGGCGCAACCTCGACCGCCTCCGCACGGATCTCAGCGTCAGCGAGGCCACGGTGGGGGAGCTGTCCGCCCTGCACCGCCGCGTGGTCGAATCCATGACCGCAGGCCTCATCACCCTCGATCTGAAGGGCCGAGTGACTTTCGCCAACCCAGCGGCCGAAGCCATTCTCCGCCGCGACATTCCCCTCGGCGCAGCCCTCCAGGAGTTCATTCCGCTCAGTGACCCTCTGCCCACCCACCGGGGGCGGGAACACCGCTTCGAGGTGGTCCTGACCCATCCCCACGCGGCCCGGCGCATCCTCGGCGGACACCTCGCCTCGCTGCGGGGCCACTCTGGCCGTGAATCAGGACAGCTGCTCCTCTTCCAGGATTTGACCGAATTGAAGGCCCTGGAGGAGCGGACCCGCATCAGCGAGCGGCTGGCTGCCATCGGGCAGCTGGCGGCCGGGCTGGCCCATGAATTGAGGAACCCCTTGGCCTCCATCAGTGGTTGCGTGCAACTGCTGCAGAAGGAGGGTGCTCCGGAGGAGGTCCGGGTTCGAGTCCTCGGCATCCTCGAACGCGAAACCCATCGGGTGGGCGCCATCGTGTCCGATTTCCTCGACTTCGCACGACCCGAACCGCCTGTGGGATCTGAGCTCTTTCTGCCTCGGGTACTCGAGGAGGTGCGTTCCAGCTGGGAAATGGACCCACGGACCGGGAACCTGGGACTCGACATGGGGACGGTCCCTCCGGTCAGCTTCCGGTCCGATCCCGTGAGCATCCACCGGATCCTGATGAACCTGCTGAGCAACGCGCGCAAGGCTGTACGGGGTGTTCCGGAGCCGTCGGTGCGGCTGGAAATCCTGGTTGTTGATGGAGCCATCCGGCTCACCGTGGCGGACAATGGGTGCGGGATGACGGCCGAGCAACTGGACCGTCTCTTCGTTCCCTTCGCCGGGAGCTTCGACGAGGGGTCGGGATTGGGCATGAGTCTGGTCTACAAGTTCACCGAGGCCATGGGATGGCGGATCAAGGTGGAGAGCGCCCCCCAGGAGGGCACCCGGGTCGAGCTTTCCATTCCCGCTTGTCGAGCAGCAGACCCGATGGCATCCGACCCCATTCAGGCTTAAACTGCCGGCAGCCATCACGCATCAAACCAGGCACCCACCCTTGCACGGTCCACCCGGCACCTGCCAGAGTGGTTCATCCCCCATCAGCGTGTGCAGTCCTCCCCTCGCCGGGTAAGACTGTCCAGGTTTAAGGGGGCGATCGACCACCCCCGCTGCCTTTGACATTTGTTTGTGCCACCTGAGCCAGGATCCGCCATGAACCGGAAACTCATTCGACCGAACCTAAGTGAATTGAAGGACAAATTGGGCATCCCCGCCAAGGTGGTGGGCGGTGAGGCCCTGACTCCCATGCCGCCTGCCCTCACGGCCGGGGGTGAGCCGAATCCCGCTGTCAATCCGGCCGCAGCGACGGTTCCGCAAGGTCTTGGCAGTCCCCGGCGTCGGATCGCGCCACCAGAACAGACCAATGCCGAGAGTTTCTATTACCTCAAACAGATGCAGTCGAAGACACCCATGGTGATCGTCCTGCAGGATGACGAGAAGGTGCGCGGCGTCATCGAGTGGTATGACAAGCACTGTCTGAAAATCAATCGGGTCAAGGAACCCAACGTGCTCGTGCCCAAACACAACATCAAATACATCTACAAGCAGGACGAGGAACCGAGGATCCGCCGCAGCCGCTCAACCAAGAAAGAGGAGTCCGCCGTGCCAGACAGCGAGATCCCGATCTTCGATTAAGGCCAAAGTCCTTCCGGGATCCCCATGAGCCGCCGTCCACACATCGTCATCAGCCTGGGGGATCCCTGTGGCATTGGTCCGGAGCTGCTGCTGGGGAGCCTGCCTGCCATCCAGACCTGGACCGATGTGACGGTGGTCGGTGCCCGGGCCGGGGCGGACCTGCTCGAAGACCTGCCCGGCAAAGGGGTGGATTGGCGCTGGGTCGAGTGCAGGCAGGCCACGCCCCTCGGTTTCACGGGCAAGGCCTACGGCTTGCAGGTGCTCTCGGTCGAGGAGCAGCCTGGGCGGATCCTCGCCGAGGCCCTCTGGCTGGATCCCACGCCGGGCATTGGGCGGGATCAATTAACCCTGGGGGAGGGCTCCGCCGCTTCCGGCCAGGCCACGGTGGAAGCGATCCGAGTGGCCGCCCTCATGGCCCTGGGTGGCTTCGCCGACGCCCTGGTCACCCTGCCCATGTCCAAGGCCGCTGCCCACCTCGCGGGCTTCAACATCCCCGGCCATACAGAGTACCTCCAGGCCTTGTCCGGCGCCCCCATCACCCGCATGGCCTTCGTGAGTCCTCGCCTCAACGTCGTGCTGCATACCGTCCACCAGAGCCTGCGGTCCGTAGTGGAGGATCTGGATACGGAGGGGGTAGCCGAGACCCTCACCTTTGCCGCAGACCAGTTCATGCAATTGACGGGGAACCTGAATCTGCGCGTGGCCCTGTGCGCGCTGAATCCCCACGCTGGCGAACAGGGCGCCTTCGGGGATGAGGAGCAGGTCCTGGCGGATGCCATCGTGCAGGCCGAGGCCTCCTTCCTCAACTTCCACTCGCCCAGGGTCGGGTCCTACGCGGACCAGGTTTCGCCCTTTCCCTCGGGCCCCGCTCCGGATGGCTGGCAGATCTTCCCCTTCGATGCGTCCGCTCAGACCCAGCCCCGCCCCGCAGGCCAGCGAGGGCTGGAAGTCCTCCTGACCGGCAGGCCCGCGGCGGAGCCCCGGCCCAACCCGCTGTTCTTCGGCCCCCTCGCCTCAGACAGCCTGTTCAACCGGGCCGCCCGCGGCGAATTCGACCTGGTGGTCGCGCTCTATCATGACCAGGGCTTGATCCCCATCAAGCTGCTGGAGCCCGCCCGGGCGGTGAACCTGACCTTGGGCCTTCCCTTCATCCGCACCAGCCCCGACCATGGCACGGCCTTCGACAAGGCTGGCCAGTGGGTGGCAGAGTCCCAGAATTTCCTGGAGGCCACCGCGCTGGCGGTGAGGCTGGCAGGCCGGGCCCACCACGCGGTGTGGCCTGCGCGGGTGGTCCCGCCCGAGGCATGAGCGGGGAACGTCGCTTCGGTCCCGGGGTCAACTCGCCAGAACCCCTGCCTTCCCCGGATGGGCTGCCCCGGACGGCGCTGCCCGTGTCCCAGGGGCAACCCCGGCACCTGGCAGCCCACCTGGAGCGCCTGCGGGCTGGGGCGGTGGCGCTGGGGCAGCCTGCACCCTGGGTTGATGGTCTGCAGCAACAACTTCTGGAATGGCTGGAATCCGACCTCCCCGTGGGCGACGCCGCACTGCGTCTGGTCCTCCATCCGGCAGCCGGTTGCTGCACGGCCCGGCTGGAACCTCTGCCGGACACTCCCAGTCCCTATCGACTGGTGCCCACGCACCATCCCCTGAACGAGGGCAGAGCCGATCCGAAAGCCCCGCACAAGGGGCTCTCGGGAGCCTGGTCTACCGCCATGCGGGCGGAGGCGCAACGACTCGGGGGCGAGGATGCCCTGCTCCTCTGGCCGGACGGCACCCTCGCCGAAACCGCCATTGCCGCCGTGGGCCTGGAAGTGGATGGCGTCCTCCTGCTGCCACCCCCCGAGGGGCGCGTGGCCAGCCTGGCCGAGCGTCTCGACCTGCCTGCCTGGGCCGCCGGCCGGGGCCTGCGGATCGAGGTGGTGGCCATCCCCCGCCCACGAGTGGTGGAGGGCCAATTGTGGTGCCTGAACGCCCTGCGGGGCATCTGGCCCGCGAGCCTGTTGTAGGCTGGATGAGCTCTTTGGGAGGCGGAATGTCCACGGTGGCAGTGATTCTGGCGGCGGGTCTTGGAACCCGCATGAAATCCCGGCTTCCGAAGGTGCTGCATCCCGTACTGGGGGACCCTTCGCTGCTGTGGGTCCTGAGAACGCTGCCTGGGGGCCTCGGCGGTGCCGTCGTGGTGCTGCACCATGGCAAGGACCAGGTCCTGAAAGCCCTCGCGGCCTGGCAGAAGGCCGGCCTGCTGCCCTGCCCCGTCACCACCGTGGATCAGGGCGAACCCCTGGGCACCGGCCACGCACTCCAGGTCTGCATTCCTGAACTCGACCGGCTGGGCGCCCGCCAGGTGGCCATCCTCTGTGGGGACGTACCCCTCACGTCGCCCACCACCATCCACCGGCTGTGCGCTTCAGGGGCCCTCCTGCTGGCCATGGACCTTCCCGTGCCCGGTTCCTACGGCCGGGTGCTGCAACATCCAGATGGCCGCCTCGCCGGGCTGGTGGAAGCCAAGGATGCCACTCCCGCGCAACTGACCGTCCAGCGCGTGAACGGCGGGGCCTACGCCCTGCCCTGGCCCGCCTTGCGCGCGGCCCTGGTGGGATTGACCAACGACAATGCCCAGAAGGAGTACTACCTTACGGATGCCGTGGCGGCCGTGGCCGGGCAGGTTCCCGTGGCCGTGGAGCTCTGTGATCCCGAGGAATTGGCGGGCATGAACTCTCGCCAGGATCAAGCCGCGCTCCAGGCTGCCGCTCAAGCGCGGATCTTGCGGCATTGGATGACCGAAGGCGTGAGCATCCTCCATCCCGACAGTACGCTGGTCGGCCCCCGCGTGGTCCTTCAGCGGGATGTCCTGCTGGAGCCCGGCGTGCGGCTGGAAGGTGCAGTCACCGTGGGCGAAGGCTGCCGAATCGGCCAGGGCACGGTCATCACGGACTCGGTTCTGGGCGAGGAAGCGGACGTCCGTCCCTACTGCGTCATCGAACGCGCGATGGTGGGTTCCGGCGCCCGGGTCGGCCCCTTCGCCCGGCTGCGGGAAGGCACGGAGTTGGCCGAAAGCGTCCGCATCGGTAACTTCGTGGAGACCAAGAATGCAAAGTTCCACCGTGGCGCCAAGGCCAACCACCTGGCTTACGTCGGGGATGCGGAGATCGGCGAGGGTTCTAACATCGGCGCGGGGGTCATCACCTGCAACTACGACGGTGTCAACAAGCACCGCACGACCATCGGCCGCCATGCCTTCATCGGCTCTGACACCCAGTTGGTGGCTCCCTTGGTCATCGGGGACGGGGCGCTCATCGGCGCGGGCAGCACCATCACCAGGGATGTTCCCGCCGATGCCCTGGCCCTCAGCCGGACCACCCAGACCACCCGCGAAGGGGGTGCCTCAAAGCTCCGGTCCCGGCAGAAGAAGGGTGCGCTAAGCTAGTTCTTTGGATTCGGAGCCCCATGGTCCTGTCTTTTTTCGACAATGTCGGTGCTGGTGTCCTGAGGGCTACAGGTACCTTCGGCGACTTTGCGGTTCTTGCGGGCCGGACCTTTGTTGCCATCTTCAAGCGGCCTTTCGACGGCAAGAACCTCCTGAACCAGTTTCAATCCGTCGGCGTGAACTCCCTCCCGGTGGTGATGCTCACGAGCCTCGCCGTGAGCATGGTGTTCGCCGTCCAGCTGGCCTTCGGCTTCCGGCAGTTCCAGGCGGAGGGTCTGGCCTCCCAGGTGGAGGGCCTCGCCGTCATGCGGGAGCTCGCGCCGGTGATCACCGGGCTCATGCTCGCGGGGCGCATCGGGTCCGCCATGGCTGCGGAGCTCGGCACCATGCAGGTGACGGAACAGATTGATGCCCTGGAGTGCCTGGCGACGGATCCCATCCAGTACCTCTTCGTGCCCCGGCTCCTGGCCTCGGTGATCGTGGTCCCCCTCCTGACCGTGGTGTCGGTCTACATCGGTTTCTGGGGTGGCTATCTGATCCTGGTCGGCGTCGAGGGCCAGAGCTCCTTCGTCTACGGCAACGAGTTCTACAAGCTGCTGGCCTTCCGCGACCTGCGCATCGCCATCTACAAGGGCATCGTGTTCGGAATGATCATCGCCCTGGTGGGCTGCTGGAAGGGCTACCGGACCGAGGGCGGGGCCGAGGGCGTGGGCCAGGCCCCCACCAGCAGCGTGGTGACCAGCTCCTTGTGGATCCTGATCTCCGACTTTTTCCTGACCAAGCTCCTCCTGGTATGACGACATGGCCTTGATCGATGTGGTCCATCTCTCCAAGGCATTCGGCCCGAAGGTCGTCCTGTCGGATGTCAACCTCCAGGTCGAAGAGGGTGAGAGCCTCGTGGTGCTGGGCGGCTCCGGGTCTGGCAAGACGGTGCTGCTCCGCAACGTCATGGGCCTGCTGCATCCCGATTCCGGGCACGTGGCCATCGAGGGGAAGATCATCGGGGAGCTGAACCGGGAAGAGTTGTTCCAGGTCCGCCAGAGCATTGGCATGTGCTTCCAGATGGCGGCCCTCTTCGATTCCATGACCGTCTTCGAGAATGTGGCCTTCGGCCTCCGGCGCCATCAGCAGATGACCGAGGATGAGATCCATGCCCGAGTGGAAGAATGCCTGGCCATGGTGGGTTTGAAGGACACCAACGCGCTGAAGCCAGCCGAGCTGTCCGGGGGCATGAAACGCCGGGTGGGTTTCGCCCGCGCCATCGCGCTGAAGCCCAAGATTCTGCTCTTTGACGAGCCCACGACGGGCCTCGATCCAGTCATGACCGACGTGATCGGCCGGGTGATCCTCGACCTCAAGCATGAGCTCGGCGTCACCACCATCACCATCACCCACGACCTCAAGTCCGCCTTCGAGATCGCCGATCGCATCGCCATGCTGTTCCGTGGCGAATGCATCGCCTGCCAATCCCCAGCGGAATTCAAGGTCAACCCGCACCCCGTCATCCAGCAGTTTCTCCGGGGAGACGCCGAGGGGCCCTTCCTTGAGGACCCGCCCCCACCCAAGCGAAAATCTCAGGAGGCCAGCGTATGAAGCTCGAAACCAAGGTCGGCCTCTTCTTCACGGGCGCCATCGCCCTGGTGGCCGTGCTGATCTTCCGCACGGAAAAACTGGAATTCGGCAGCAAGCGGCACCAGTCAGAATTCTTCACCTACTTCGACACGGTGGCGGGCCTGCCTCCGCAGGGCGCCGTGCGCATCGCCGGCGTCAAGGTGGGCGATGTGCGTACCATCGCCCTCGAGAGCGGCAAGGCCAAGGTGGTCATCGGCCTCTCCAAGGAAGTGCCGGTCTTCGCGGATGCGGTCGTGTCCCTGGGTGCCATCGGCATCCTGGGCGAAAAGTTCGTGGACCTGGATCCGGGCCACAGTGCCAAGGGCCCCTTCCCGGAGGGCACGCCCTTGCCCAGCAAGGGTGGCATAGGCCTCGACTCCCTCATGGAGACCCTGGCGGACGTGGGCAAGAACGTGAAGGGCATCACCCAGGCCCTGAACGAATCCATCGGCGGCGAGCAGGGCCGGGAGAAGCTCAACGAGATCGTGGACAACATCCGCGTGCTGACCGCCGAATTCCGTTCCATGGCCCAGGAGAACCACGGCGCCATCAGCAACACCATGGCCAACGTGGAATCCCTGACCACCGACCTGCGCGACCGCCTGCCCAGATTGGCCCAGCAGTTCGAGGCCATGGCGAAGAACCTCAATGGCATGATCGACGAGAATCGGCCCGAACTGAAGGGCGCCATGGTCGATGTGCACAAGATGGCCCAGGGTTTCCAGAGCACCGCGGAAAACCTGAAGGTGATGACCGACCGACTCAACAAGGGTGAGGGCACCCTCGGCAAGCTCTTGAACGACGAAACGACCGTCAAGAAGATCAACGAGGCTGTGGACAACGTGAACAACATGCTGGGCGGCTTCAACAAGATGGACTTCCGCCTCGACATGAACGCGGCCCAATGGTCCAAGCGCAGCGACAGCCGCGTGGGCCTCGGCATCGACATCGCGCCCCGCCCGGACTACTGGTACGCCCTGGGCTTCGCCTCCACGCCGGATGGCAAGATCAACACGAGCACGAGCACCGTCACTCAGCTCGATCCAGTCACCGGCAAACCAGTCACGGTCCTGTCGAGCAACCGGTACGTCACCACGGACCAGGCCTTCACCGCCTCGGCGCAGTTCGCCAAGCGCATTGGCCCGGCGATCTTTTCCGCGGGCATCGTGGAGAACAAGGGGGGTGCGGGCTTTGAACTCCGCGCCTTCGACCAGGATCGCCTCCGGGTCGGGGTCCTGGCCTACGACTTCACCAAGCGGGACGACAAGCCCAATCCCCGCTACCGCTTCACCAGCAGCTACCAGTTCTGGAAGGGCGCCTATATCCAGGCGGGCATCCAGGACATCGCCAACAAGGAACTCCGCACTGTCTTCTTCGGGGGTGGCCTGCGCTGGAAGGATGAAGATCTTAAAAAGATGGTCGGCCTGGCCGGAGTGGCCAAGTGAAGGAACCGCGCGCCCTGCCAGCCCCCGGCCCACTGCCGGATGAGCGGGGCGCACTGTTCCTCTGGGTGCGCCGGGGCGTGCCCCTCGCCCTGGTGGCACTTTCGCTCGCGAGTATGGTGCTGCATGCCAGCGCCCGCGGCTGGTGGATGCTGGCTGGGGTCGCCGCCCTGGCCTCGGTCTGGCCCAGCTTTCTGCGGCGCCAGGCTTTCCTCCGCAACCGCACGGCGGTCATGCGGCAGGACACCCTCTGGGCCAATGCCTTCCGGCCCCTGGCTCGTTGGCTGGGTCATGAGGATGCCTGGATCCTCTCCTTCTGCGGCCACAACAACACCCGGGTGCGCGAGGCCTTCGCGGGCCACCCAGCCAAGCGTGCCCTGATCCTCCTGCCCCACTGCATCCAACTGTCCCGCTGCAAGGCCGGCATCCTCGACGATCTCCAGGCCTGCTATGACTGCGGGCTCTGTCCGGTCGGCGACTACATGAATGCCGCCCTGCTGAGCCGCTGGGAAGGCCGCATCACCAACCGCAGCCACAAGGCCTACCGCGAGGCCCGGGAGTACCGTCCAGACCTGCTCGTCGCGGTCAGTTGCGCGGATCGACTCCTCAAGGGCCTCACGAAGATGCCCGAGATTCCGTGCTACGTCATCCCGTTGAACCTGCCGCATGCCATGTGCGTGGACACGGATTTCAGCGTGCCCCACCTCTTTGCGGCCATGGAAACCCTGGTTCAGCCGCTGCCCCAACCCCTGCCGCAGATTGCGAACATCCAGCCCCTGGTCCGGGAGGCCTGAGCGTGGGTGAGATCACCACTCCAAGACCCTTTCGGCTTCGCGGATTTTTTGAACGGCTGCTCGGCCCCCAGCTGCTGCCCTACCTTTTGCACTTGCGGCCCCTGGAATGGCCCATCATGTCGGCTCATTTCCTGCTGGGCACCCTGGTGGCGGCGGGCTGGGGCCTTCGGGCCCGGCCCACGCTCCTGGGCTGGCTGGTCTTCGTGGCCTTAATGAACGGCGGGACCCTCGCCATCAACAGCGCCTTCGACCAGGACGAGGGCGACATCGGCTACCTGAAGGCGCCCCCCAAACCGCCGGAGCACCTGCTGGCCGTGTCGATCGCCATGCTGGCCGTTTCCACGGTCCTGGGGTTCCTGCTGCCCCTGCCCTTCGCCCTCATCAACCTGGCCTGCGTGGTCATGAGCGTGCTCTATTCCGTGCCCCCTCCGCGCCTCAAGGCCCGCGCCGGCTGGGACCTGCTCATCAATTGCGTGGGCTTCGGCCTGCTCACGCCCCTCGCTGGCTGGGCCCTCACCGGGCGGCCCTTCAGTCGGGCCATCCTGCTCGCCTCGCTGGGCTTCGCCTTCCTGTTCGCCACGCTCTACCCCATGACGCAGGTCTACCAGGTAGAGGAGGACAGCCGCCGGGGCGATCGCACCCTGGTGATCCGGGTGGGGGTGGGACGCAGCTTGGCTCTGGCCCTGGCGGCGGCCCTGCTCGCCCATGGGTGTTTCATCTACGGAGTTCAAGCCATGGGCCGCCCGGCCTGGCCCATGGCCCTCTCCCTGCTGGCCTGGCTGGCGGTCCTCCTGCCCTGGTTGCGGAGCTGGCGGACCATGACCGGCGGGCAACACGAGGCGGGCATGTACTGGGGCCTGGGGGCCTGGGCTGTGACCGATCTGAGCATCCTCGCCCTGTTATGGCCTTGATGCCCACAACCGCACCCAGACTAGGGTTTTGTCATGAATTATTAAGCATTTGAGCAATGGACCTCAAGATCCGATAGACTGGTAAGAAGTGCGAACAGTCGAAATCTTCCGGAGGACGCATGGGGTTCAGGCGGGGCAGTGGATTACTGGGAGTGGCACTGGCTGCGGCGTGCGCGGCTCTGAGTGCCGGCGCCACCCATAGCCTGGCCCGGTTGTCCCTGAAATCCGCCTCGGCCCTGGTGCTGGATCAGAGCACAGGCCTGGCCCTGGTGGAGAAGCAGGCCGGGGCCTCCGTGCCCATCGCCTCGCTCACCAAGCTCATGACCGCCATGGTGCTGCTGGACGCCCGCCTGGACCCCCAGGAAGTGCTGACCATCACGAGCGACGACCTGGATCTGCTCCGGCACAGCCGGTCGCGCCTGCCCGTGGGCACCCGGCTGCCCCGGGAGCAGGCTCTCCTGCTGGCCCTGCTGGCCTCGGAAAACCGGGCAGCCCACGCCCTGGGTCGCACCTTTCCCGGAGGCCTGGCCGCCTTCGTCCTGGCCATGAACGCCAAGGCACAGGAACTGGGCCTCACCGGTGCCCGGTTTGAGGATCCCACCGGCCTTTCCAGCAACAACGTGGCCACGGCCTGGGATCTGGCCCGCATCCTCCAGGCGGCCTACCGCTACCCCGAGATCCGGGATTTCAGCACCCGCCCTGCAACCACCATCCAGGCCGGCCGCCGCACCATCCAGTTTCCCAACACCAATGCCCTGGTGCGCAACCCCAACTGGACCATCGGCCTCTCCAAGACCGGCTACATCGAAGAGGCCGGCCGCTGTCTCGTCATGCAGGCCATGCTGGGCAACCGCGCCGTGCTCGTGATCCTCCTGGATTCCTGGGGCAAGTACACGCGCCTGGGCGATGCCAATCGCATCAAGCAGTGGATGGAAACCCGGCTCGGAACCAAGGACTGACCTTCCGGTGCTGATCCCGGACATTAGGCCCCCCTTTCCGCTGTGTTGGGGATTCTCCACCCGCCTGGATGCACCCGAGGACTTGCCGACCCGCCGCCTGAACCAGGTGCATCAATGCGGCGTGCTGGAGGCCACCGAGACCGCGGAGACGGTCGTAGAGGGCGATGGCCTCTGGACCACTGTTCCGGGCCTGCGCATCGGCGTGCGGGTGGCCGATTGCGTGCCCATCCTGCTGGCAGGCCTCCTCCCCGGCGCGCGCCCCTGGGTGGCCACGCTGCATGCGGGTTGGCGCGGCGCCACCGGGCATGGCGATGCCACTTCCTTCGACGGCCCGGACCGCGGCATTCTGCGCCGGGGCGTGGCTCGCTACAAGGCCTTGGGCGGTGTGCCTGGGAACCTCGTCTGGGCCTTCGGCCCCGCCATCCTGGCCTGCCATTTCGAGGTGGGCGAGGAAGTCATCGCCGCCGCCCGGCTGGATCCCGCCTGGCGGGAAACCCTGCGCAGCGACGGTCCCAAAGGCAAGCCCCACCTAGATCTCCATGGCTTCCTGCGCACGCAGGCCCTGGACCTCGGCCTGGATCCCACCAAAGACGGCAGCGTGGCCCTCTGCACCGTCTGCCGCCCGGACCTGCTCTACTCCTACCGACGCGGTGAAACCACCGGCCGCCAGTGGGGCTGGATCGAGATCGGCTAACCTGAAAGTGTTCCTCGCTCCCGAAGGCTGAGGACTGAAGACCGAGGACTGAAGGGACTGACATGTTAAACATCACCGACATCCGCATCACCAAGGTAGAGGGCGACGACAAGCTCAAGGCCTTCGCCGCCCTGGTCATCGAAGACTGCTTCCTGGTGGGGGACCTGCGCGTGGTGGAGGGGGAGGACGGCTACTTCGTGGCCATGCCCAGCCGCCGCAAGCGCGACGGCAGCTTCAAGGACATCGCCTACCCCCTGAACAACAATCTGCGCGAGCAGATCGAAGAGAAGGTGCTGCTGGCCTACGAGGCCGCCACTGGCCACCGCGCCATCAGCCGCATCGAGCGCGGCGAAGCCGTCCAGGTGCGCCCCGACCTGCTGGGCGTCGAGGAATTCGGGTTCACCCCCAAGCCCAATCCCTGAGCCGCAAGCAGAGGCTTGGGCAGGACGCGAACCCGCGCTATGCTTGCTTTTCCGCCTGGGGAGTAGCCAAGTGGTAAGGCAGCAGGTTTTGATCCTGCGTACCGAGGGTTCGAATCCTTCCTCCCCAACCAAAGAGGCCGCCTGAGGGCGGCCTCTTTGGTTGGGGAGTGCTTGAAGGGTTCGAAATCAGGGATGGCGCGCAGGTAGGGCCAGGTCAGGGCAGGCCGGGGGGCTGTCCTGACCGATCCCGCGCAGCGGGAGGCCCGTGCGCAGCCAGCCCTGCGGCCGGAGCGTCATGCGGGAGGAAAGAGAATGAGACCCAAACAGAGGTAGAGTGGAGCCCAAGTCCGTAGGAATTCCAGACCCCAACCCGTATCTCCATGTGCGCAACCTTCGGGAGAATGGCCATGAAAACCGCTATTGAACGCCGCCTGGTTCGCCTCGCTTGTCTGCTCATGACGGCCCTGCCCCTGGCCGCCCAGGTGGGTTTGTCTCAGGTTGAGATCCCCGCCACATTGAAGGATTCGCTGGCCACCACGGTGGCGCTCTACTACCCCAGTCCGACGCCCGCCCGGAATCTCCCCATGGGCCCATTCACTCCCCACGCCGCCCGGGAGGGCGTGCCGGAACCGATGGTCAAAGGGCTGATCCTGCTGAGCCACGGCCTGAGGGGCTCGGAGCTTGGCCATAGCCGGCTGGCCGAGGCGCTCGCCGCCCGCGGCTACCTGGTAGCCGCCCTCCGCCACCCAGGGGACAACTGGATGGATGGGTCCCTGTTAACGAACACGCCGGAGCGGTATTTCTTCGAACGGCCACGCCAGGTCAGCCGGGTTATCGATGCCCTGCTGGGTGACCCGCGCTGGAAGGACCGCATCGCCCGGGACGCCAAGGGCCCGCGAATCGGCGCCCTGGGTCATTCGGCCGGGGGCTATACGGTCCTGGCCCTGGCGGGGGGTGTCCCCGATCTGGCCCAGTCCTTCCGGCACTGCCGGGAGGAGGGCAAGGACGACCCCCTCTTCTGCAAGACTCGCGGCCCCGGAACGCCCGCCAGCCATTCCACGGCCCCAGCCGGCCCGCCCCTGAAGGACGACCGGGTCCGCGCCGTGGTGGCCCTTGCCCCTGTGGGGGTCCTATTCACCGCGGAGTCGCTGGCCAAAGTCCAGGTCCCCGTCGCCATCTATGCGGGCGTGCAGGATCGTTGGCTGGTGCCGCGCTTCCACGCCGAGTGGGTCGCGAAAAAGCTACCCGGCGCAGAACTGCACCTGGTCCCCAACGCGTGGCACTTTGCCTTCATGGACACGCCCAGCATGGCCATCCAGACCCCGGACGGCGACGTCGCCGCCGATCCTCCCGGCTTCGATCGGGCCGCCTTCCTGAAACAGCTGGGGCCCGCCATCGCAGATTTCTTCGACAAGAATCTGTAGGAGCTGGCGTGGCTTCCTGGCAGCCCTGACCCACCCTGGCCAGGAAGACACCGAGGATTCGAAATCAGAAATGGCGCGCGGACGGGCCAACGCTCACAGCGCGCTCACAGCGCGCTCACAGGGGGAAACGTAAGCCCTTGTCCCCGTTCACGTCCACGGCTTCGGTCTTGCTGCCCTTGGTGCCTTTGACAGTGACGGTGTGGCGGCCATGAGCCACCGTGATCGGACTGCTGCCATCGCTTTCGAGGCCAGTGTCCTGGCCGTCCACGAAAACCTTGCCAGTGCCCGGGTAGGTCTCGACCGTGAGGGTGGCGAGACCAGGCACATTGAGGGTGGCGGTCTGGCCCGCGATGACGGTGATGGCCTTGGTGTCCTTGTAATAGTGCCGGGGGCTGGTCAGCTCCAGCTTGTGTGTGCCGGGCGCCAACGTCAGTTTGCCGCCGGGGCTGAGCTCACCCATGGCCTTGCCATCCACCATCACCCGCACACCAAAACCGCCGGCCAGCTTGAGGGCGCCTGCGGCCTTGGGATCCAGGGGTGGTTCCGGCATGGTGCTGGCGGTGGCGGCTTCCTTCAATTCGAAGACTTTGCCGCCTGGGAACTCGCCAGCCTCCAAGTCCTTCGAGCAGCCCAGCCGGTCCTTGGTCAGGGTGAGTTGATGGGTCATGCCATGGTTCCAGGAGACCTTCATGGGCGTGACACCGTCCAGCTTTCGCTGGTCCAGCACCACCTGAGCGCCCTGGGGTGCGGAGTCCAGCAGTTCCTCGGTGATGATGGGCTTCAACTCAAAGGTCGGCGGCACTTCGCCGGGCTTGAATTCATAGGCAAGCGGCTGGTAGCCCTTGGACTCCAGGCGCAACTTGTTGCCGGCCACCAGGAGCTGATTCACGGGCGTGGCACCCACATCTTGATTGTCCACGAAGACCTTCGCGCCCACGGGGCGGGAAACGATCGTGAGCCGTGTGCCCTTGGACCCCTTGAGTAAGAACCAACCGCCGACCGCCACGACCACCAGCGCCAGGGCGGCAAGTGCGAGCCGGCCGGCGTTCCGGGATTCGGGGCGGGCCACGACCATGGTTTCGTCAAAGGCGGTGGAGACGATTTCAGGCAAGGGCGTTTCTGCGCTCAATTTCATGAGGCCCAGGAATTCGCGCCGGTCCTCCTTGCCCAGTTCCACCACCGTGTCCAGCAGGTCCCGGACAAAGGCCGTGCAAGTTGGGTAGCGCTCTTCCGGGCGCTTCGCCAGCACCTTGTCGAAGATGCGCCGCCAGCCTTCCGGCAGGATGCCCGTGACTGGCGGTTGCACCTCGACGGGTGGCTCGTTCACGATGCGATACAGGATGGTGTTGATGGAATTGCCGGGAAAAGGCGACTGCCCGCTCATGAGCTCGAAGACCAGCACCCCGAAGCTGAAGATGTCGGAACGGCTGTCCACCTTGCCTTCGCGGATCTGCTCCGGACTGGCGTAGCTAGGCGTCCCCAGGAAGGTGCCGGTCTGGGTGAGGCTGGCATCCTCCAGTTTGGCGATGCCGAAATCCATGAGCTTGGTCCGGCCATCCTCCGCCACCATCACGTTCCCGGGCTTCACGTCCCGGTGGACGATGCCCTTCGCGTGGGCGTGATCCAGCGACTCGGCAATGCCCACGGCGATGCGCAGCTTCTCCTTGGTGGAAATGGCTGGCCCCCCCTTGATCAGCCCATCCAGGGGCTTCCCGGGGACGTACTCCATGGCCAGGAAGGGGCCGTGGCCTTCCACCTCACCCACGTCGTAGATGGCCACGATGCCCGGATGGTTCAACAGGCCGGACACTTCGGCTTCCCGTTGGAACCGGGCGAGGTACTCGTGCTGATCGGCCTCGGTGCGCACGGCGTCCAGCTTCATCAGCTTGATGGCTACCTTGCGCTTGATTCTCGGGTCCTCCGCCAGAACCACGCTCCCCATGGCCCCCGACCCGAGCAGACGCAGTACCTGGTACCGGCCGATCATGGTGGGGAAGTTGAAGTTGTCGAGGTCAGCCATGGTAGCCATCCTACCGAGATGGGGTGGGAGTTTGTTAGGAATTTCATGGATTTTCCACGAACCCCGGGGCACAATAAGGCAGGCGCGTTGACCCGGGCCATGGGGGGGTTTATTCAGTGATGGACGTCGTCAAAACCATCGTACTCGGCACCTATTTCACGCTGCTTACCATCCTGAGCATCTACGGGGCGCACCGCCTCTGGATGCTGCTGCTCTATTACCGCCACAAGAAGGACGTTCCCCAGCCCGTGGGCGACGCAAACTACCTGCCCGTGGTCACGGTGCAGTTGGCCGTGTTCAACGAGATGAACGTCATCGAACGCCTCATGGACTATGTCATCCGAATGGACTGGCCCAAGGAGAAGCTCGAAATCCAGGTGCTGGACGATTCCACGGACGACACCGTGAAGGTCGCCAGCGCCGTCGTGGACCGCTACAAGGCCCTGGGCTTCGACATCCACTACCTGCACCGCACGGACCGCACGGGCTTCAAGGCCGGGGCGCTGTCCGAAGGCCTCAAGGTCGCCAAGGGCGAACTGGTGGCCATGTTCGATGCCGACTTCCTGCCCACGGAGGACTTTCTCCGAAAGGCCGTGCCCCACTTCGCCGATAAGAAGGTGGCCTTCGTCCAGGGCTGCTGGGCCCACTTGAACCGCGAGTTCTCCCTGCTGACCCAGGTGCAGGCCATCCTGCTCGACGGGCACTTCGTCTTCGAGCACACCGCGCGCAACCGTTCCAAGGCCTTCTTCAACTTCAGCGGCACCGCCGGCATGTGGCGCGTCGCCGCCATCGCCGATGCCGGGGGCTGGGAGCACGACACCATCACCGAGGATGCGGACCTGTCCTACCGCGCCCAGCTCAAGGGCTGGGCGGGCGTCTACCTCAAGGATCTGGTGGTTCCCGCCGAGCTGCCCGTGGAGGTCAATGCCTTCAAGAGCCAGCAGCACCGCTGGGCCAAGGGCAACGCCCAGGTCATCCGCAAGCTCATGCTGACCATCTGGAAGTCCGACGAGAGCCTGCACACCAAGCTGGAGTGCTGGTTCCATCTCACGGCCAACTGCAACTACATGCTGATGGTGGTCCTCTCCGTCATCATGGTGCCCGCCATGGTGTTCCGGGCCGGCACCCCCGTGCACATCCTGCTGCTGACCGACGGCCCCTTCTTCCTGCTGAACGCTGTCAGCGTGGGGCTCTACTTCGGCCTCTCCCAGAAGGAATTGACCGACAACACCGGCTGGAAGTCGCGCCTGAAGTACATTCCCGGCCTCATGGGCCTGGGCATCGGCCTCGCCCTCAACCAGGCCAAGGCCGTGCTGGAAGGGTTCTTCACGGACGACAAGGAGTTCAAGCGCACTCCCAAGTACGGCGTGGATGCCGCTGGCAACTCCGCCACCAAGCGGGCCTACAAGGTGCCCAAGAGCCTCATGACCTTCCTGGAGCTGGGCTTCGCCATCTACTACTTTGGTGCGGTCCTGGTGGCCATCTACATCCGCAAGTGGGCTTCCGTGCCCTTCCTCTGGCTCTTCTTCAGCGGCTTCTCCTACATGAGCATCCTGTCCCTGGCCGACGTGAAGCTGTTCCGCCGCCTGGCCATGGATGAACCCGCCGACGATGCCCAGAGCGCCGCGAACTTCGTCCAGTAGCGTCAGCTTCCGATAAGGGCCCATGGCCCGACCTGGTTCCAACCGTCCCCGTGCTGCCGCCCTTCGCTACCGGCCGGAGGAGCCTTTCCGGGACAGTGCACCTCGCCTCGTGGCCAAGGGCAAGGGCCTGCTCGCGGAACGCATCCTGGCGCTGGCCAAGGAGCATGGGGTATCCATTACGAGGGATCCCGATCTGCTGGCGGCCCTGGAACCCCTGGACCTGGACCGGCTGATTCCCCCGGAGCTTTTCCAGGCCGTGGCTCTCGTGTTGGCCGCCCTCTATCGGGCCAACAAAGACATGCTCCGCCCTAACCTGGAAGGGCCGGCTTCGTGACTCGGGCCTCCGGCCCTCGCCCTGCGGGCGGCAATGCCCCGGCGGGCGGCAATGCCCCGGCGGGCGGCAATGCCCCGGCGGGCGGCAATGCCCCGGCGGGGCATTCCGTCCTATCCTCCCTCCGCTCTGCTACGGTCGGATGGTGACTCGGGCCTCCGGCCCTCGCCCTGCGGGCGGCAATGCCCCTGCAGGGCATTCCGTCCTATCCTCCCTCCGCTCTGCTACGGTCGGATGGTGATAGACCTCCACTGCCATACCCTGCATTCCGACGGCACCGACACGCCGGAACGCCTGGCCCTGCTCGGCGAGGAGGCGCGGCTGACGGCCCTCTGCCTGACGGACCACGACACCCTCGGCGGGATCCCGGAGTTTCTCGCCATGCAGCCCCGCGTGAAGACGCGCCTGCTGGTAGGCATCGAACTCAGCTGCCGCTTCCTGGGCCGTTCGCTCCACGTGCTGGGCCTCCTGGTGAATCCCATGGATGCGCGCTTCCAGGGCCGCCTGGAGGAACTCCGGGGCCGTCGCGAAGATCGGAACCGCCGCATGGTGATCCGTCTGGCTGAGCTGGGCTGTCCCGTTTCCTACGAGGAGGTGCGGGCCCAGTCGGATACGCCCCTGCTCTCCCGCGTGCATTTCGCCAAGGCCCTGCTGGCGCGGGGTTTCGTCCGGCGCGCACCGGAAGCCTTCGTTCGGCTCATCGGCGATGACTGTCCCGGTTTCGTTCCCCGGGAGGAGTTGAGTCCCGCGGAAGCCACCCGCTGGATCCGCGAGGCCGGGGGCGTGCCCGTGGTGGCCCATCCCGGCCGCTTCGCCGGCGGCGGTTTCGGCTGGGATGACGCCATGGCCGAACTGCAACGGCAGGGACTCGAGGGGCTAGAGGGCTACTACGGCGAGTACCGCGCCGCGGAGCAGCACTACTTCGTGGCCCTGGCCGCGCGGTTGGGAATGGTCGTCTCGGGCGGCAGCGACTACCACGGCACCCACAAGCCCGGCCTGCGCCTGGGCGGTGGACGCGGCGGCCTCAAGGTTCCCGACGAGCTCTTGGACCACCTGGAAGCCCAGCAAATGCGTGGCAGTTACCATTCATAGCCGATAGGCTGAAGACGCCGAGGCGTTCATGTCCAACCGGATCCTCCTGGTGGAGGACGATCCCATCAATGTGAAATTCATCCAGACCGTCCTCGTCAAGAAGGGCGGCTACGAGGTGCTGGTGTCCGAGGAAGTGGAGGAGATCCTCCAACTGGCCCGGGGAGGCGACCTCGCCGCCATCATCATGGACGTCAGCCTCTCGCGCTCCACCTACGATGGCCGGAAAGTGGATGGCATCTTCATCACCCAGCTCCTGAAAAAAGATGAGCAGACGCGCCACATCCCCGTGCTGCTGGCCACCGCGCACGCCATGTTCGGTGACCGCGAGAAGTATCTGGAACTCACGGGTGCCGAAGGCTATCTGGCCAAGCCGATCCACGATCCGGCCACGCTGATTGACGCCGTGAAATCCGTCATCGGGGCCTGAGCATGGCCATGAAACCCGCACCCCTGGCCACTTTCCGGCTCCTCATCGAATATGACGGCAGCCGGTTCCAGGGCTGGCAGAAACAGGGCGCCAAACAATCCCAGGAGGGCGTCCGCACCGTGGCCGGCAGCCTGGAACACGTCCTGCACGGCGCCGGCCTCCACCTCGTCCATCTCGGGGGCGCTGGGCGCACGGATGCCGGTGTCCACGCCCTCGGCCAGGTGGCCCACCTGCACCTCGAAGGCCAGGGCGCCCCCCGCCCCGGCGAACTCCGCCGCCTCCTGGATGCCGCCCTGCCCCATGACATCGCCATCCGCGACCTCCGGGTCTGCCCGCCCCGCTTCCACGCCCGCCATGACGCCGTGGACCGGACCTACCTGTACCAGATCAGCCGCCGCCGCAGCGCCTTCGGCAAACCCTGGATCTGGTGGGTGAAGCGCAGCCTGGATCTGGACCGCCTCGCCCGCGCCTGGACCACTTTCCAGGGGGACCAGGATGTCTCCGCCTTCGCCGACCTCGACACTGAGGAGGATGGCCGCGTCCGCATCCTCCACTGCGAGGTGGCGGAGGCCGGCGCCCTCGTCCTCCTGCGCGTGCGCGCCACCCACTTCTACCGCCGCCTGGCCCGCCGCATGGTGGGCGCCGCCGTGGCCTGCGGCCTGGGCGAGGAGGACCCCCGGCAGGTGCTGGAGGATCTGCAGAAGCCCACGGAGGCCGCCAACCTCCATTGGGGCGCCAAGGCCGCCCCCGCCTCGGGCCTGTTCCTGGAGGCCGTCCGCTACCCCGGTGATCCCGAACCCGGACCGCCCCGATCCACCATCAGCATTCCCTGAGGCTTCCCCCATGCTCACCCGCACCGAAGCCTGGCACCTGCTCTGCGACTGGACGCCCTCGGAGAAGCTGCGCACCCATGCCCGGGCCGTGGAACTGGTGCTGCGGGACCTGGCCGCTGGCCAAGGTCAGGATGTCGAGCGCTTCGGCCTGGCCGGCCTGCTCCATGATGCCGACTACGACAGCTGGCCCGAGGAACATCCCAGGCGCATCGTGGCCTGGCTGCGGGAGCGCGGCGACGAGGACCTGGCCCATGCCATCAGCGCCCACTACACCCGCTGGGGCGTGCCCTACGACAGCCTCCTGGACAAGGCCCTGCTGGCCTCGGACGAGATCACGGGCTTCGTCATGGCCTGCGCCCTCGTGCGCCCGACGCGGACCGAGGGGCTGGAGCCGAAGAGCGTCAAGAAGAAGCTGAAGGACAAGGCCTTCGCCGCGGGCGTGGATCGCTTCGAGGTGGCCGAGGGCCTGCGCCTGCTCATGGAGGCCATCGGCGGCACCGAGGACGAGCACCTCGCCCGCATCATCGCCGTGCTCCATGAACATCGAGCTGAACTCGGGCTGGCCTGAAGCGACCGGCGACAGATTAAAGAAGAAATCGTTCGCCGGTGAGGAACGGTGAGGGCCGGTGAGAAAGACAAAAGCAGTCTCACCGTGCCTCACTGTTCCTCACTGGTTGATTCTTTTATCAGTGGCGAATCGGTTCCTGCCAAACGAACGCCTCGCCCACCACTTCCGCGACTCGCCGTCGCCGCAGGATGAGGGTGCGCAGGTACTCCTGTTTCTCCAGGATGACCTTCCTCCTCAACCGTTCGTCCGGAGTGGCTCGGGGCCCTTCGACTAGGTCCGACAACCCGTCCAGTTCGGCACGCACCCGAGCCTCGGCAGCGACCACGCGGAGGACACGGATCTGCCGGTGGGGCGCCGGCGTGCCCCAGTTGTTCTCGGTCCAGAGGGGTTCGACAGTGGCTTCGGCCAGTCGCGTGTGGTCCAGGCCATGACTGTCGCGCAACCGCTCGAAGCGCAGCTTCAAGGCCGCGCCATCCCGATTGTCGCCCCCGGCCACGGGAAACTGATCGGCCCTGTACATGCGATCCTGGTTGCTGATGAAGTTGCCCAGGGAGTAGGCCACCAGAGCCTTGCGACCGTCGGCTTCCAGCCACTCGACGGGCTGGAGCACGTGGGGATGGTGGCCCAGGATCACGTCGCAGCCCGCCGCCACGAGGGCGCGGGCGATGTCCCGTTGCCGTTTCGTAGGCAGGTGCTGGTACTCGTTGCCCCAATGGAGGCTCACCACCACCAGATCGGCCTGGCTGCGCGCCGCGCGGACGGCCTGGAGGGCCGGTTCCAGGTCCAGCGGCCGCACCCAGGGCTCCGTGGCTCGGCGGTTCAGGTCGATATTGAAGAGATCCGTGAACCCGAGAAAAGCGACCTTGAAACCCTGGCGCTCAAGCATCTGAAGCGATTCCGCCTGGGCCCGGTCAACCCCGCTGCCGATGGCCACCAGACCTGCCACCCGCAGTCGCTCCAGGGTCTCGCGGACGCCCTTGGGACCCTGGTCATAGGCATGGTTGTTGGCCGTGGCCAGCACCGTGAAACCGCTGGCGCGGAGTGCCGCGGGGAGCGTCTCCGGTGCGTTGAACTGGAAGGGCACACCCGGCCGACCCGACATCGGAGCCACCGGCGTCTCCAGGTTCCCGAAGGTCAGATCAGCCCCCTGGAACAGCGGCACCAGATCCGCCCAGAGTGCCGGAAAGCCACCGGATTCCACGGCTGCGGCGGCCTTCACGTCCTGGTGCATGAGGATATCCCCCACCGCCACCAGGCTGAGGCTCATGGGTGCCGGGGCAACGGGCTTGGGGGGCTGGCTGCGGCATCCCACCAGGGCGAGCGTCAAGACCATCGCCACCGCGGCAGGGAAACGCCCCATCAGGCCCATTCCTCCGGGCCGTAGTAGACCTCCACGGGCAGACCGGGGAGGCGGCCCCGCAGGCTGGCGGCGATGGCATCCATTTCGAGGCGCCGCAGGGGGCGGGCCTCGGCTTCAGGCGTGGCCCGCGCCACGGTGTAGAGCTGGAGCGCCTGCAGCTGCCCGCCCTGGGCCAGGATGTGCTCCAGGCGCCCGCAGTAGGCTTCCAATTCCGCCTCGCTGGGGCCCTGCCCCTTCCAGTCGAGGAAGAGCGTCTGGATCAGAATGGGCCAGCGGCGCGAGGTCACCAGCAGGTTGTCGAGGATGCGCTCGAAGGGCACCTGGGAGCGGCAGATCTCCTGATAATAGGCCTCGGTGCCCGCATCCAACTTGGCCCAGACCTCGCCCTGGTGGGCCATGAGCGTAGCCAGCCCGAGCACCACGTCCGGCGCCTGAAGGCGGCTGGAATCGGTGATGAGCACCAGCTTCACCAGATCGAGGCCGCGCTGATCCTTGAGGCGGGCCACCCGGGCCACCACTTCGGCGAACACCGGCGACGTGGTGGGCTCGCCGTCCCCGCTGAAGGCGATGTCGTTGAGCCGCCGGTGCTCGGGACGGGCCGAATCGAAGGGGGGCGTCTGATAGATCTCTCCGCTCGTGGCCAGGTCCAACAGCAGCCCCAGTTCCTGTTCCAGTTGGTCGGGGTCGAGATCCTTCCGCCTGGGCGGCGATTGGCGGTCCACCTCGCAGTAGACGCAGTTGAAATTGCAGACCTTGTCAGGGTTGAGGTTCACCCCGAGGCTTACCCCACGGCTGCGCCTGGAAATCACGGGGTAGCAGTAGACGAAATCCCGCCACAGGCGCCGATGATCCAGGTGGGCTTGAATGAGATCCGTCATCCCATCAGTACAGCACGGACTTGGGTCCGTTCCAGCAAAAAGGGCGCCGTAAGAGCGCCGGCGCCCTTTTTGATAGAAAAGCAGTTCTTGGTGTCTTGGTGTCTGGGTGGTGAGTTGTTCTCTTTGTCCTATTTCAACCGCTCAGCCAAGGCCTTGCCCATGTCGGCGGGGCTCTGCACCACGGTGATGCCGGCGGCGGTGAGGGCCTTCATCTTCTCGGCGGCGGTGCCCTTGCCCCCGGAGATGATGGCGCCGGCGTGACCCATGCGGCGCCCGGGCGGGGCGGTCTGGCCGGCGATGAAGGCCACCACGGGCTTGGTGACGTAGGCCTTCACGAACTCGGCGGCATCCTCTTCGGCGGTGCCGCCGATCTCGCCGATCATGATGATGGCGTGGGTGTCCGGGTCATCCTGGAAGAGGCGCAGGGCATCGATGTGGCTGGTGCCGTTGACGGGGTCCCCGCCGATGCCGATGCAGGTGCTCTGGCCGATGCCCAGGGCCGTTAACTGGCCCACCGCCTCGTAGGTGAGGGTGCCGGAGCGGCTGACCACGCCTACGTTGCCCTGCTTGTGGATGCGCCCAGGCATGATGCCGATCTTGGCCA